>NZ_JBQFYZ010000017.1:0-67689 GCF_056541905.1 Ruegeria sp. AF5 | reverse complement strand
CATCGCCTGCCTGCTGGCCAACACCCTCACCGCCTGCTGCCGCGCAAACAAACTCCCAGAACCAGAAGGTCTGACCGCCTGATAAACACGGGGGCCGGAGGGGATCCGTCGGACCGGTCCCCTTTTTTTGGCAGGCAAGGTTCCAGCCAAACCGCCCCCAGACCGCCCCATGAGAGCATGGGCAAAGCAGCCTGAATGGGTTTGACAGCCGAACAATTCATGATATCCCTGTATTCCCAGTTGGTTACAGGTGAAGACACTATTGTGTCTGAGGCATTCGGGTTGAGCTATGCTAATTCATGCACAAAAGCGGTATGACGTCTAAAATAAGTATAATCCAGAAGGCATTTTCACCGCAGCGTGTGGCAGCGGGTTTGGTCTTTCTTCCTTTACTTGCATATGCGTTTCCACCCTTTCTTGATTCTGACCTGTCATTTGGATTGCGGCTTGTATTCTGGGCCGGGGTAATGCTCCTTGCTCTGACGGTTACCGGGCTGGTCCGAAAGCTGATGCAGAAGAATTTTGCACTTCTGAACCTTCTGGCACGGGACCTGACATATGTTGTCTTGACCGTGGCGTTGTTCACGCCTTCTTTGTGGATGCTAGCCTGGGCACTTTACATCCTTGGTGGAAATATGGTGCCAGATACCGAACGGGTTGTCGTGTACGGCGCTTTGTTCGCGACAGGCTTGATGCTTGTTCAGCGTAACGACCTGAATGCCTCGGCCAATACTGAATCCGATTCTGAAAAACCACGCCTTGTCAAACGCTTGCCGCCCAGGTTCAACGGGCAGATCTATCGCCTGACTGTTCGGGATCACAACGTAGATGTTGTCACCTCAGAAGGCACCTTCACGCTTCGGTCGCGTTTCACAGATGCAATCGCCGAGATGGAGCCTGTCCCGGGTCATTGTTCGCACCGTTCGCATTGGGTCACCGACGCATCCATTGCAAGTGTCGAAAGAGAAGGCAGCAAAACCTTTCTGAAACTGGTCAATGGCGATCTGGTTCCGGTCAGCCGGAAATACAAGCCGTTGCTGGAACAGGACGGCCTGATCTGAACCTATTGTGGCATTGGCATCATATGCGGATGCGGACCTGTGAGGATCGCCATCGCCTGCGATCCCATGAGTGCCGACAGCACATGATCCGAACTGCGCAGCCCCCCGGTAAAGGTGCCATATGCCGGAAGTATCAGGCGATGATCGTTCAGCAGAAAGGCGGGGCGTGAAATATGACGTCCCTTGACCCTGATCCGGACTTTTGGATGGTAATGGCCGGAAACTTCTCCTCGCGTGGGATCCTGCGCGATATGACGGAAAACAAGCGGGCCACGGTGCCATTCGAACAGATGGGTTCCACCCATCTCAATAGGACCGGGATCGTGGTTCCCCTCAATCCAGATCCACTGACGTCCGGACTGTAAGGTCGCGATCCTTAGCATTTCTGATTTTGGCAGCGCCCGGGCAGCCTCAAGATCATCGAAGCTGTCGCCCAGACATACAACGGTTTTGGCGTTCGTATGCCCCAGGTCGTCCTTCAGGCGGTCCAGCGTTTCACGGCTGTCATAAGGCGGAAGCGAAGGCCCACCACGCCGCGCCACGCGCTCGGATTTGCCCAGATGCAGGTCCGACACGCACAGCAGGTTCTCGTCTGGCCACCAAAGCGCACCGGAAGGCAAAGCACACAGGCGCTGACCTGCAAAGGGAAACCCAAGTTCGTTCATGATACGTTCTTGGCCTGTTTCAGAGCCCGGCGCAAGCAGATCAAAGCTGATCCAACCCCGCCGCTTGCAGCAGACGCGCGGTTTCTTCCGCCAGAAGCCTTTCTTCGGCACTGCCTTTCACCGGCACTTTGCCAACCTCCAGAAACAGTGGCGCTGACAGGGGCGAGACACGCTCGAGCCGCACCAGATCGATTCTGTCGCCAATTCGGGCCAGCATTGTTTCGATCCGACCGAAATCGACAAGCCCGCGCATGGCTTCTTCGCGGGTGATCTGCATCAATAGGTGATCGGGATCGTATCTAAGCAAGGTGTCATACAGGATGTCCGACGAAAACGTAGCCTGCCGCCCGCTTTTGCGCTGCCCTGCCATGTTGCGTTCGATCAGACCGGCAATGGTGGCCGATGCACGAAACGTGCGCTTCATAACGGCGTTGCCTGCCAGCCAGGTGTCGAGCCCGTCGCGCAGGGCATCGGGTTGAAGCAATGGGCGGGGATCGGTAACCGCGTCCAGACCCCAGATCAACGTGGCATAGTCCGTGGCGACAAACCCCAGCGGGGCCAAACCGGTTTCCTCCATCCGTTTGGTCAGCAGCAGGCCCAGTGTTTGTTGCGCGTTGCGCCCAGCGAATCCGTAGACGCACAGATGTTCACGCCCGTCGCTGGGAAAGCTCTCGATCAGCAGCCGATCACGCTGGGGCAGGCGGGACATCTGGCGCTGCAAATCCAGCCATTCAGACGTATGAGGGGGAAGCTGTGGCCAGCCCTGTTGGGCGAACATGTTCAGGATGCGGTCGCTGAGTTGCGTTGAGGTTGCGAATTTCGTGCCCGAAAAGGTCGCAATCTTTGGCTTTCGGTCAGCACGCCGCGTGACTTCGACCACCATCTCGCGCAGCCCCTCATACCGCACGATTTGCCCGCCGATCAGGAAAGTGTCGCCGGGTGTCAGCGAGGCAGCGAACGCTTCTTCCACCTCACCCAAGGGTTTGCCGCCCCGGTTGCGTTTCAGACGAACCTTGAGCGTATCCGTGTCCTGAATAGTGCCCAGGTTCATACGAATTCGCGATGCGGCGCGCGGGTCGCGCAGCTGCCATTGCCCGTCGGCGCGGTGTTGCAGCCTTTGCCAACGATCATAGGCTTGCAGAGCATAGCCGCCGGTGGCGCAGAAATTCAGGCAGGCGTCAAACTCAGCCCGCGTCAGTAGAGCGTAAGGCCCGGCGGATGTCATCTCGGCATACAGATCATCTGCGTTAAACGCCCCGGCGCAGGCGGCAATCAGGATATGCTGGCACAAAACATCGCGCGGGCCGCGACCGCGGGGTTCCCCATCTAATTCATGGGCTTTGGCGGCCTCTAGCGCGGCGACGCATTCGACCACTTCAAAGCGATTGGCAGGCACCAAAAGCGCCTTGGAAGGTGCGTTATAGCGGTGGTTGGCCCGTCCGATCCTTTGCACCAGCCTTTTGACATTCTTTGGCGCGCCGATCTGGATCACCAGATCGACATCCCCCCAATCGATGCCCAGATCCAGCGAACCGGTGCAGACGATGGCGCGTAAGTCCCCCCGAACCATCGCCGCCTCGACCCGCTCGCGCTGTTGTCGGTCCAGACTGCCGTGATGGATACCGATGGGCAGACCGTCATCATTGGCCAGCCAAAGATTGTGAAAGAATATCTCGGCCTGGGCGCGCGTATTGTGAAAGATCAACGTGGTCTTGTGATGCTTGATCTGCTCCAGCACAGCTGGGATGGCATAAGCCGCGCCACCACCAGACCAGGGTGGCATCTGTGGCGTTTCCAGCATTCGGATATCCGGGTCCGGGCCGGGGTCGGCCTGTACAATCTGGCAGGGATCAGGACGGCGGGCCAGAAAGCGGGCAATCGCAACAGGATCTTCCACTGTCGCCGATAACCCGACGCGGCGCAGATCGGGATTGAGGCGTTGCAGACGTGCCAGCGCCAGCATCAGCTGATCCCCTCGCTTGCTTTCAGCCAGTGCGTGGATTTCATCAACGATGATCCGCTGCACCCCTTCAAACATACGCGGCGCATCCTCGTACGAGGTCAGCAGCGCCAGACTTTCCGGTGTGGTCAGCAGGATGTGGGGCGGATCGACCCTTTGGCGTTTCTTTTGCGTGGCTGAGGTATCACCGGTGCGATCCTCGATCCGAATAGGCAGACCGATCTCATCCACCGGGGTGCGCAGGTTACGTTTGATATCCGCTGCCAGCGCCTTGAGCGGCGAGACATAGATTGTGTGCAATCCATTGTGATCAGCATCCGCAAGTTCAGCCAGCGACGGCAGAAATCCGGCCATGGTCTTGCCGCCACCGGTGGGCGCAATCAACAGTGTCGCCGGGCTGCATGCGCGGTCGAACATCTCTTGCTGATGCGGGTGGATGGACCAGCCTTTGGTGGAAAACCAAGTGGCAATCCGTGCGGGAATCTGCGTCATGAACGCAGACTACCCGCCCCGGAGTGGTAATGGCACGGCGTTATTTGACGATTTTCTCGTCTTTGACGAACATGTTGGCCCAGGCCCGGTCGATCAGTTCCGGGCTCATCTGATAGGGGATGCCTTCGAACTCGCAGATCGAGATCATCTGGTCGATCAGGAAGATCGGTTGATAGTTGGCGTAGATATTGTTGATGGTCGGGTACTTGACCTTCAGCAGATGCACCAGCGCCGCCTCATCCAGCGGCATCCCGCGTTTGCGCGCAACCATGGCGAAAATCTTCAGGAAGTTTTCCTGATTCGGGCCGTCGATCTTGATCTTGAAGAAGATCCGGCGCAGGGCCGCTTGGTCAAAGATCTCGTTCGGGTGGAAGTTGGTCGAGAAAATGACCAGCGTATCAAACGGAACTTCGAATTTCTCACCCGATTGCAGGCCCAGGATATCCTTGTTTTCTTCCAGTGGAACAATCCAGCGGTTGACCAGCGCCTGCGGCGGTTCGGCCTGACGGCCAAGGTCGTCCACGATAAAGATGCCGCCGGTGGATTTCAGCTGCAGCGGTGCCTGATAGGTTCTTGCCGTGGGGTTGTAGACCAGGTCCAGCATACTAAGCGACAGTTCACCGCCGGTGACCACGGTCGGGCGTTCGCACTGTACATAGCGTGAGTCGAACCGCTTGCGTCGGCGCAGGCTGTTCGGGTCGTCGGCCTCCTGCTCGATCGCGGTATGCACGATCGGGTCGTAGACTGTGATCACCTGCCCCGCATATTCGATGGCATAGGGTACATAGACATTGTCCCCCAACGCATCGCGAATGCCGTTCGAGATGGACGATTTACCGTTGCCCGGCGGGCCATACATCAGGATCGACCGGCCTGCACTGACCGCCGGGCCCAGATGATCCAGCAAGCTGTCGGGTAGAACCAGATGGCCCATGGCATTGGTCAACTGGTCGCGCGTGACCTGAATGTTGCGGATCGACTGGCGCTTGACCTGCTCGCGATAGACATCCAGCGGCACGGGCATCGCACCGAAATACTCGGACTGGCTGAGGGCATCCAGTGCGCGGGCCTTGCCGGCATCAGTCAGCTGATATCCCATCTCGTTGCCACTGTTGGCGTTCAGCGTCCCCGTAGCCTCAAGCAATTTTTGTTCGCGCGCGATATCGATCAGTTCCTGCGTGACAGCACCGGGCAGACATATGGCCGCAGAAACTTCTGACACTGTGCTCGCATTCTTGCGAAATATGGTCTTCAGCAAAATATCCCGCATCATCACCAGCGGAAGCTTCATTTCGCCTAACCCCTTCGGGGCAGGGGGGGCCATAACAGAGGAAGTCTGCATATTCATGCGCGGTGCTCGTTCGTCAAATTGTAACGCCAACTGCCCGAATAAGGGCGACTTGAAGGAAAAGTGACCCAGCTTTGTGGCGGGACAAAGGCAGCGGCAAGGCGCGCTGATGATAGTTTACGAACCGAGAACAGTACCCAGAATCAGATACATGGCCAACGAGCCACCCAGTGCGAAACCCATGGGGAACTGTTTGCCCCGATCCCAGCTTTCCCAATGTGGCGCTATGGTGCGCAACCTTGTGATTTTCGCCAAACGGTGCGTGACCACGGCAGCCAGAATACAGGCGGTCAGAATAAGAAGCACGAGCTTTAGATCGCCAAGCCAGACAAATGGCGCGGACGCGGCAAGAAACTTCGCGTCACCCGCGCCCATTGCTCCTGACGCGTTCAGAAGAATGCCGAAAATCAACACAACAGGGATATGCAGAAGGTGCCAGAAGTAGATTGGCATCGACACATTGATCAGCAACAGATGACCGCTGACCGCACCGGTGGACCAGGGCGGGATGGCAATCAGCCCGACCACGACATAAATCAGCGCCAGGGCAACAACTGCATGGTTCTTGATCCGCATCTCACGCATATCCGTGAAGGCCACGTAAAAGCAGATCGGCAGTACGAAGGGCAGGAACCATGCCGCCGCCGTAGCGGGGATTTGCATGTGTCAGGCCTCTTCAAGCGCACGAAGCGAGCGAACCGCTTCATCGAAATGCTGCGGATGAGTGGCAATAGCCTCGCGGAACAGGTTTTTCGCGGTTTCCACGTCGCCTTGTTTGACGGCGGAAATACCCATCGTATTCAGCAGTAGCGCCCGTTCAACCTGGGTCATCGGCACCACGGGAAGGCTATAATTGCCCTGCGCTGACCGGGCCAGCACCAGATTGTTCTTGGCAGTGAACAAAGAGCTGTCCTGACGGACTGCGTCGGTAAACAGGCGTTCGGCCTCGGCATACTGGCCGCGGGTTAGTTTCGAATACCCCCAATTGTTCATCACGCTGCCCGGGCGGGTGGTCAACCCAACGGCCGTTTCATAGAAATGATCAGCCCGCTTCCACTCTTTCCGGGAATCCGCGACCACCGCCTCAAGACGGTAGCGTTTGAAGGTTTCGAACGTTGGGGGAACCGAATCCAGAACGGTTTTGGCCTGAGACCAGTCGCCATTTCGCACCAGCGCATCGGCATACTCGACCTTGTCCGCAGCGTTCGTACCCTTCATTGTCGTCACGCGCTTCCACGCTGCTGCCGCTTCGGTAGTGCGTTTTGCGCGTCCCAAGGATATTGCCAATCCGCGCTGAAGGTCGATGCGATCAGGGTTCTTGAGTGTGGCACCGTGAAAATAAGTCACCGCCTCATTCGGGTCGGCGGCACTCAACAACACATCGTTCAGGTTGGTTTCGTCAATGACGTTCACTTCCTGAAACGTTCGTTCCACCTTTTCCTCTTCGGTTTCCTTTGCACAGGCCGAAAGGATCAGACCGCTGACAATAACTGCCGGAATCAAGAATTGCTGGCGCATTTTTTGCGTCCTTTACTGCTCTTGCCTCGATTACTGGATTTTGCGTAGCGCGAATTGCCCGTCGCCAAGCTGCTCCAGTGTAAATTCTTGTTGTTCTTGCGGGATATTATTAACAGGATTTTCCATTTTTGCGAGTGCTAAGCGCAGATTGTCGCGGATTGCGTCACTTTCGCCATTGTCCAGCGCGTAAGCCCGTTGAAAGACCTGCGCCGCTTCGGGGTATTCCTGTTTCTCCATCAGCAGAACGCCCAGATTATTCCATGCAACAGGCCAATCCGGATCGTCTTCCACGGCGCGGCGCAGCAGTTCTTCGGCCTGCCCTAAACGCCGCAACCCAAGATTGGCGGTACCCAGAGAAGTCAGGACCTGTGTCGTCATGCCCTGATCCAACGCGGCACGGGTAAAGGTCTCAAGCGCCAGTTCGTATTCACCGGCAGCCATCAGCCGGTTTCCAACCTCGATATTGTCTTCTGCTTGTCCCCTGAGATCAACTCCCGGCGCATCCAGGCCGTTAGGTGACAGGCCTTCTGTGCAAGAAGCCACCATGGCGCAAACCACGGTGGCCTTAAGTATTCGGCGAAACCCGGATGGGAAGCACCAAAATTCAGCTTTCATAGGGTTTTATCATCCTGCACGTCCGAAAGTCGAAATGACGTTCGCCGACGGGCCGACCAGAATGATCAGCAGTGGCGGAACTGTCAGCATCATTGTGACAAGAGTCATCTTGGTAGGCAACTTGTTCGCAGCCTCTTCGGCCCGCATCACGCGTTTGTCGCGCATTTCAGCGGCGTAAACCCGCAATGCCTCGGCAATGGATGTACCGAAAGTCGCCGACTGGATCATCACAGTGACGAATGAGTTCACGTCCTGTACGCCGCAGCGCACTCCGAAATCGCGCAAAACAGTGTCTTTGTCCTTACCGGCTTTCATCTCGTGTGCGACGGTTTCGAATTCCTGAGCAATATCTGGGTAGGAGGATTTCATTTCACCGGACACGCGCACGATGGCCTGGTCCAGTGACTGCCCGGCCTCAACGCAGACCAGCATCAGGTCAAGCGTATCCGGAAAACCTGCGGTAATCGCCTCTTTGCGTGCTTCGACCCGGCGCGTGATCCAGTATTTCGGCGCGAAATAACCGATTGCGGCTGGCACGAATACCCGGATCATCATCTGCTGGCCGGTGAATTCCTGACCGTTTGACAGGACCGTAATCAGCAGAACACCGACAACGATACCAATGATACCAAGCGAAAACTGCGCAAAGTGAAAGAACCGGACCGCATCTTTTGACCGGTATCCCGCCTGACGCAGCTTCAGCTCAACCGCCGAATACTCTTCTTCGTTTTTCGGCTCCAGGAAAGTCGCGAATTTCTCAAGCTGCTCATTGCGGCTGGAGTTACGCAGTTGCTCTTTCTTGCTTTTTTTCGTTGCCCGTGGGGCTGCATTCGACCGCTGAAGCTTTTTCAGAGGATCTTCCGGCTGGCTCATAATCAGTGAGACGGCGACAAGAACCATGATCAGGCCAAGTACACCCACTACGATAAGGGGGCCGAACTCACCCAGGTGTTGGGTCAGCAGGTCATTGATGTTGGTCAGAAATTCCATTGTGCTGCCCTCAGACCTTGATGTTGGTGATGATCTTCATGACGATCAGGTTCAGTGTCAGCAAAATGCCGACAACGAAACACGCAGGGATGAACCAGGGGTGATCCAACACTTCGTCATAATACCCCGGATCCTTGACCAGGATGAAAATCAGACACGCAATTGGGAAGCCAGACAGGAACTTACCTGACCATTGGGCTTCGGCCGTGATCGCCTTGACGCGCCGGAACAGGCGGAACCGCGCGCGGATCACCTGTGCCAATCCAGCCAGAATTTCAGCCAGGTTACCACCGGACTGCTGCTGAATACCCACAGCAACCGCGAGGAACCGAAGATCCTGCATGTCCAGACGTTCGGCCATATCTTTGAGCGCCTCGCCCACATCGCGTCCATAGGCGCATTCATCCGCGATAATACCAAACTCGGTTCCCAGCGGATCCTGAACTTCGTTGGAAACAACC
The DNA here is from genome assembly GCF_056541905.1 of Ruegeria sp. AF5. Lineage (NCBI taxonomy): Bacteria > Pseudomonadati > Pseudomonadota > Alphaproteobacteria > Rhodobacterales > Roseobacteraceae > Ruegeria > Ruegeria sp. AF5. Next base: position 58,579 of record NZ_JBQFYZ010000017.1, on the reverse strand, counting down.
TGAATTGTCGAAACGAAAGGATTACCCACACGAAGCGAACGCACCATCAGCTCAACCGCGTCAGGCAGTTGCTCTTCGATCATGCCCATACGTTTCTTGGCCTTGTGGTTTACCCACGCGTAAACACCGCCAATACCGATGGCGATTGAAATCGCGATGCGCAGCGCCGTATCCGTCGCGGTACCGATGCTCAGACCGACAAACGCCATGGCCGAGACCAGAGCCATGATCATGATCAGCTGACGGGGTGAAAACGCAATGGCGGCTTTTTGAGCCTTGTCAGCAAGCAGCGAATACAGAGGAATGCTCTGTGATTTCATGTGCTGCTGCATTTCCTTGCGCAGCTGCTCCAGAACCTGTTCGCGCCCGGCACCCTTTTCCAGCATGTCCAGACGCCGGTTGACCCGGCTGTTCAGGCTGATAGATTTGCCGAACGCAACCAGATAGATGCCCTCGACCAGGGCAAGAACCCCCACAAAGATGGCGACATAGATGATCGCCTCCATAGGCAATTGCATACCCGGTTCTCCTACATTGTGGTTGGGTCGTAGATGGATGCGGGCAGATCAAACCCCCACAGACGGAAGCGTTCCGAATAGTGGCTGCGCACACCAGTTGCCGTAAAGTGACCGATGATCTTGTTGTCAGGTGTCAGGCCAACACGTTGAAAACGAAAGATTTCTTGCATTGAAATCACGTCACCTTCCATACCGGTAATCTCGGTGATCGAGGTCATGCGGCGCGAACCGTCCTGCAATCGGCTGGCCTGAACGATCAGGTTCACAGCGCTTGCGATCTGGCTGCGGACGGCCTTAATGGGCATTTCGATGCCGGCCATCGCGATCATGTTTTCCAGACGTGAAATCCCGTCACGGGCCGAGTTCGCGTGGATCGTGGTCATCGAACCGTCGTGGCCAGTGTTCATGGCCTGCAACATATCGATCACCTCGGCGCCGCGTGTCTCGCCGACGATGATGCGGTCAGGTCGCATACGCAAGGCGTTCTTCAGACAGTCGCGCGGACTGACCTCACCTTTGCCTTCCACGTTGGGCGGTCGGCTTTCCATCCGGCCCACATGCGTCTGTTGCAGCTGAAGTTCCGCTGTATCCTCGATGGTCAGGATGCGTTCGGCATCGTCGATAAAGCTGGACAGAGCGTTGAGCGTAGTCGTTTTACCGGAACCGGTACCGCCCGACACGATAACGTTCAGTCGGGTCGACACGGCAGCTTGCAAATAGGCAGCCATTTCCTCGGTGAACGCACCAAAATTGACCAGATCATCGATACCCAGCTTGTCTTTTTTGAATTTACGAATCGAAACCAGAGACCCATCAACCGCGATAGGGGGCACCATGGCGTTGAATCGCGATCCATCGGCCAGTCGGGCGTCAACATAGGGGTTGGATTCATCGACACGACGGCCTACCGCGGACACGATCTTGTCGATGATCCGCATCAGGTGCTTTTCATCCTTGAAGGTGATGTCGCTGATTTCCAGCTTACCGGCACGTTCCACGAAAATCTGATGCGGTCCGTTGACCAGAATATCGTTGACCGTATCGTCCTGCAGAAGCGTCTCAAGCGGGCCAAGGCCTGTTACTTCGTCATAAAGTTCTTTGTTCAGCTGCGATCGGTCGTCGCGATTCAGAACGATGTTCCTGGTTTCCAGAACTTCGCTGGCGATTGCGCTGATTTCGGCTCGTAGCTCCGCTTCGGCAGCGGTTTCCAAAGCTGCCAGGTTCAGGTTCTCCAGCAACTCGCGGTGCAGTTCGATCTTGATCTCACTCAGCCGCTCTTTGCGTTTTCGATCACGATCGGCCCCGGCAACCTCAGCCGTTTTTTTCTGAGGTTTGCGTACGACGGCCGTTGCTGCGGGGCTGGGGGCAGCTTGTGCGGCAGGTGCCGCCGTTTCGACCGGCTGCGCTGCCGCTTTGACGGGCTGCGCTGCTGGCTGTTTTTTATATCTTGAAAACACGGCGATCCCCCCTTGGGATGATGTTACGCAGCTTCAGCGCTGCTGCTGCCAAGGCTGTGAAGTGATTTGGCCAGCTTCGCGATTTCCCGGCGAAGCGGATTCTTGGCGGCTGAATTGGCCAGCGGCAAACCATGGTCGCCACTTTGCATGACTGGCTTGCCCCCATCAGGCAGCAGCAGGTCAATTGAGATGCCAAGGCTTTCCCCCATGCGTTTCACGCGGCTTTTTCCATTCAAATCGGTGAATTTTGGGGCCCGGTTCAGCGCAAAGCGCAGCTTGTTGAAGGGCAGTTCTTCGGCCTGCAACGCGCGCTTGAGGCGCAGGGCGTTCTGAGCCGAGCGCATATCAAGCTCGATCATTGCGAAATATACATGCGCCGCCTGCAAGACCGTTTCCGACCACAAGACCAGCGTTTTAGGCATATCCACAACCACATAGTCGAAATGCGTGCGCGCCACGTCAATCACGCGCTGGATGTCCTCGGGGGTAATCAGGTCCAATGGCACCATGTCGGATGGAGCGGTCAGGACCTGCAGTTTTTCTTCATATGTTTGAAGGGCTTGTGAGAAAACCTCGCTGTCCATCGAATCCGTATCGGACAGCATTTCGAACACCGTTTCGCGGCGTGCGAGGTCCAGATAGGTTGAAACCGTGCCGTATTGCAGATCCAGATCGATCAGACAGACAGACGGGGCATCCTTGTCCGACGCACAGGCCAGTTCCCAGGCCAGGTTTACCGCCAAAGTCGTGGATCCCACGCCACCAGCAAGTCCCTGAACGACGAACAACGCGCCTTCCTTTGATTCGCCATTTGCCAATGGAACAGCTGCGGCTTGCGCTATGACAACCGGATCGGGCTGCTTCATGCGTTCTACCGCTTCCTGCAGTTCACCTTCCGGAAGCGGGTAGGGGACAAACTCGTCCGCACCCTTGCGCAGCAATTGGTGGAGCGAAGCAGGTGTGACGTCCTCGGCGATCAAGACGACCTTGATCTTCTTTTCCTTGGCCCGCGAGATGATTTCACCCATCAATGACAGGTTGTCTTCGTCTTCCCCGTCGATTGCTAATGCAACGAATTCAAGTGCTTCGGCTTCTGGCTGGCTGAAAAAGGCCAGCGCTTCGGCAAAGCCCAGGTCGCCCCAGCGCTCGCCCAGAATGGTTTCCATGTCTTCAATCAGAAGGTCGAAATTCTGGACATCCCGGCTTATGGTGCAGGCCAGGATTGCAGAATTTTCGTCTTGCGGCGTTGCGCTGGTCATAAACACTATCCTCGTCGTGAGGGCTCAGCATGTCATATGAACGAATTCCGCCAGATTGATGTGCTGTCGCCCCAATACGGTCAAATTTGGCCGCAGGTCACCCTATTTTTCACAATGTTGCTTTGAAGTTGGGCAAGAATTGGGCGCAAAAGAACCAATTGTAGGGAAATGGGCGACGATGTCGCCCATTCTGCTTGTATTATCCACCAATGCCAGCGGCACTAGTTGGCCGTATCTGTTGTTGATACATCTTCGATCACGCTCTTCCACGTCGCACTTTCAACGTATTCGCGATAGATGATGTTGGAGTATTTGCCGTCCAGCAGCTGCGGGTGACGGTCAACAAAGCCAGAAACTTCCGTTACCGTCCGGCGGTTGCGGCGATCTCGATTCGGGGTCGCGATCAACGGCTGCGTTTTTCCAAAGGATACAACGGCTTCAAGACGTGAACGCGAGATTCCTTGCCGTTCAAGGAATGCGACTACTGCCTGCGCGCGGCGTAGACCAAGGCTCTTGTTGTAACTGGTTGATCCTACAGCATCTGTGTGTCCGTAAACCCGGAACCTGGCTTCGGGGAACTGTTTGATCCAGTCAGCCTGCTGCAACAGTATGCTTTGCGCTGATGCGTCCAGTTGCGAACTGTTGAAGGCAAAGTTCACTTGGCTGGGCACATCCGCGGCAAATCTGCGCCCGAGAATCTGAGCATAGGTCAACTCGCCGTTTTGAACCTGGATATTGTTCAATGTCGCGTTTCCAAAGGTTCCGGCATCGATCTCATATCCGACCTCGCGCGTACATGCGGCAACGGCAACCGTAAGACCCAGTGTGATGATCCACTTCTGCATTGGTCCTATCCTCCTGATCAATCTAGGACGTAGCCGTACGAGCTGCCAAAATTCTGTTTGGCAACTTCGGATGCTCCGCCGGCTCCGGGACGCTGTGTACGAGCAACCCGACCATTCGCGAACAGGTCAAATTCGCTGGGTGGTTTGACACGATCGGTGGGAAGGGCTAGCGCCTCGCCACGCGTCGGCGTCACCAGATGCGCCGTTATGATGACGACAAGTTCACTTTGTTCGCGCTGATAGTCAGCGCTGCGGAACAAGGCCCCCAGAACCGGCACATCTCCCAGCCACGGCACTTGGTTGACCTGGTCAACAAAGTTGTCCTGAAGCAGCCCTGCGATGGCAAAGCTTTCCCCGTCGCGCAACTCTACAGTGGTCTTGGCTTCCCGCACGATAAAGCTGGGAACGGTGTCTCCATTGATCGTGAAGTTCGTGCTGGTGTCGATGCTCGAAACCGAGGTGCCCATTTCCAGATTGATCAGGTCGCCGTCCACAACCCGCGGGATGAAGTTCATATTCACACCGAAGGCTTTGTACTCGATTGCCACGACACCGTCGTCTTGCGGCACTGGAATCGGAACCTCACCGCCAGCCAGGAACGTTGCTTCCTGTCCGGACAGGGCCGAAAGGTTTGGTTCGGCAAGGTTGCGAACAAGGCCCTTCGACTCGAGGGCTTGCAGCAGCAAGTTGACCTGAGCTGATCCGACCCCGAAGCCAAACAACAACGTACCATTTTCCACGGTGATAGGGGGAACAAGGTTCTGCGGATTGAAGCCACCGAGAAAATCAGTGCCCGCAACTGAAAGTGTTGAAGAAAGCTCTTTTGCGACTGAGCGATTCATCTCGGCAAAGCGTACTTTCAGCATCACTTGCTGCACGCCACCTACAGACATCAGGTTCGATACACGTTCGGGCGCGTAGCGTTCAGCCAATTCAAGTGCGCGGGCCAGTTTGGCGGCGCTTGAAACCGTGCCGGAGAGTACGATGCCATCATTGGCGGTGCGCACTTCAATCTGCTCACTTGGCAGGATCTGACGCAGACGCTCTTTAAATTCGGTTACATCGGGCGAGACCCGGACACGTACGTTGGCAAGCAGATTTCCTGCGCCATCAAACAGTGTTAGCGTGGTCAGGCCAGGGGCCTTGCCCAAAACATAGATTGTGCGATCCGAAAGCGAAGAGATATCTGCAATGCCTGCGTTGGCAATGCTGAGCTCTGCAAACGGTTGTTCGCTTTCCACAACAATCGCGCGATTCATCGGAACTTCCAGCGTTTCCACTGTGCCCTTTTTCACCACGCGAAGGGTTTCAGCCCAGGCGGCATCGCCGACCGGGCTCATAACAAGCGACAACCCCAGCAGGGTTGCGCTGATCCAGGAACGTATTGTCATGTGACCTGCCTCTCCGATCACGCCTCGTTTTTTGGGTCTTATGCCCTATGTGCAAAGAGACTGCGCGAAATCCGAATTTATTGCAATAATCAATGGTTTCTGGAATTTTCCTTATGTGGAGAATTGGCAACAACAACAAGAAAAGAGCCGCATCTGAGATGCGGCTCCGATCTTGTAACACTCTGAATTGGCGTCAATTTGTACAGGGGATAGGCACGTTGACAATCTCTCCACCGCGTCTGATGCGCGTCGTGCAGACCTGTTCAACCTCTTCCTTCGGTTCCGGAGCGGCTGCCGTTATTCCAAGCAGTTTGCGCTGATCCACCTCGATTGCCGACGCAACAGAGTCATCCTGTACCCCAACAAGGGCCAGTGACAGCCGCCCGGTGTTCTGGGCCTGCGCGAGTGCTGCGACCTGTTCCGGCGTGGCTGCGACCGTGACTGTGCGTGCAATCGTTGCGCTTGCGACGTCCGAACCAGCGGTCTGGTCGACGGCGATCAGCTGAACGTTGGTTTCGATCAGTTTGGTGATGCCGCCAGAATTCCCTTCTACCGTCCCGCTTGATCCGGTCCAGTAGATGTCGACATTGTCGCCGGGGCGCAGGAAGCCTGAAACACCAGATGCCACGTCAACGCTGATCGCAAAGGCGCGCATACCTTTTTCAAGACGAGAGGTCAGCCCGGCCGATTCGCCTGGCCGTGTGATCTTGACCTCCATAATCGCCTCGTCTTTTTCCATGGTCCTCAGAATATAACGCTCATTGGCGCCACTTTCGGGAAACAAGGCAGTGAGATCAGAGAACGTACCTTCGGGAATCGCGTTTTCCGGCCAGTCTACAGCGCGCACGTCTTCCTGCGTCAGGCGTTCACCGTATTTCAGAGGACGATTTGAAACGTAAACAGTTACCGTCGGGATGACATCGACTTTGGCATTGGCCAGCGCTTCTTCTGCCGCTTGTTTCTGCCGTGCCAGTTCGCTTTGATAAGCCGCAATATAGTTGCGCGCCATGTAAACGGCGCCCCCAGCCAGAGCAACGCCGACAATCAGGACAAGTCCGAATACCGCTCGCATACATGCACCTCTTTCTTATTTAGTCGGATACTAAGCGGCCAAAGGGCCACTTTGAAACAGCCCAAGTGTTAAATGTAAATTGTGTCGAAATGTGGGACAAAAATGTCTGCTTGTTAGATTCTGCGTCAGCTTTCGCACAATTCCGCAAAACAACTGCTGTCATCTCCCTGCGGCAGGCCAGACGAAGAACAACGAAACAAACGCCGCGCCCAAAAAGGTCGCCGCGATTATTTGCCCGACACGTTCACCAACAAGCTCAGGAAAGCTGGTGAATGTGAAAACTCGCTGTGGGTCAGTTGGTTCCCGCTGTTACAAGGCCACCGGGAGCGGTGTTCGAGCCGGTACTGACAACAGAGGAACTCATGGCTTGGTTGATGTTACCGCCGATACCATCAACACTTGATCTGATGACAAGGTAGGTCGCGCTTGACAGACCGATGAGCACTGCGGTCAAAACCACCCAGTCAACGGTCACCGCTCCTGCTTCGTCCGATTTGAACCGATTAAGGAACTTTAGCATCTACTTATCTCCAATACGACAATTCAGTGTTTCCTGTAACGTCGCCTAACAGTGGTTCGTTCGGATGGCGGAAATCAGGCCAAAAGTTGATTTCGGTGGAAATATCCAAGATTCCAAACTTTTTCACGGGCTCTTTTGTGCGCAAAGACCTGCAAATTGGGCGTGATCAATTCGGTGGCGCTCGCGGCGTGGCGTGCGAGGTAGGACCGTCAAACTCTATTCTTAGAGATATTGAAAGACCTCTGAACGAAAAAAGCCGCGCCTGAATGGCGCGGCTTCAAAATCTTGCTCAAGCAGAAGCTTAGCTGCCGCTGTTGCTGCCTGCAGTTGTGATACCGCCGGTTGCGGTGTTGCTGCCGGTGCTCAGCGATGCGCCGTTCAGGGCCTGGTTCACGTCTGTTGCCAGGCCGGTCGCGCCAGCCGAGATCTGCTGGTATGCAACGGCTGCCAGGCCGATGACTGCTGCGGTCAGAACAACCCAGTCAACTGTTACTGCGCCGTCTTCGTCTTTGCGGAAGTTCTTGATGAACTTGATCATGTTACGTCCCTCCTAAAGGATCAAAAAGAGTTTAACAAACCTCGGCGTTCTTCAGAGCTTTCTCTCTCAGTCCGCTCATGTCCGTCTCGGTATGGATTAATGTTTGCCTGTTGTGCGTGGCAGGAATTGGGCCAAACACAGATTTTTTTTCGCGCGGCTTAACTTTTTAGTCACTAAATGTGTAAACCTTTGCAAATAAAAGGAAAAAAATTTCTTCGATTGGTGCGAAGTGCTCCGCAGCGGTGCAAATATACGCCAAATGAGGCGAAATTGCCCCAATTCGCTTTGTTTTTCTGGCCTTGGGCGAAGATTCGCGGTTCAAATCGCGTAAAAAGAATACATGAGGCAGGCACATGACTCTCCGGAACGCACTTCAATGCGCCGGTGTACTGGCGTTTCTACTATCTGGTGTCGCACCCGGGTCAGCGACCGAGGTTGAGCCGCGCGGAGTTTACAAGCGGATCAAGGCCCCCAAGCCGGGTGAGCGTCCTCGCGTGACCATTCAGATCACACCCGAGGAACACGCGGCCAAGCCCTCAGCCCCCAGCACAGGGGTGGAGCTGGCGGTTCCAGAAATCATAGCAAGAACCAAAGTGGTTCAGCCCACAGTGCCGGGAATCGGTGCCGTGCCTGACCCGAAAGGGTCGTACAAGGCATTCTGGGACCGCATTTCACCGCATATCGATGAAGGTGGGGCCGGGCGGCTTGATGCTGCGATAAACGCGCTGGCGGCGACGAATGTAAGATCACCCCGGCTGCAATCGCTGCAAAACATAGCAAAAGAACGCGGGATCGAGATTTTGCGGTCAACCGTGGGAACCAATGTGTCGCCAGCGCTGGTGCTGGCCGTCATTTCGGTTGAATCGGCCGGTCGCGCAGATGCCGTCAGTTCGGCCGGCGCGCAGGGGCTTATGCAGTTGATGCCCGCCACAGCTGCCCGCTTCGGTGTTAAGGACAGTCTGCAACCCTCGCAGAACATCGCCGGGGGCGTGAAATACCTCAACTGGCTGATGGAAGAGTTCGGGAATGATCCGATTCTGGTTTTGGCCGGTTACAACGCGGGTGAGGGGGCTGTACGTAAACACAGCGGCGTGCCGCCTTATGCCGAAACCCGGGATTATGTCCCCAAGGTTCTGGCCGCTTTCCAGATCGCGCGGGCTTTGTGCGCGACACCGCCGGATCTGATTTCAGATGGGTGCGTGTTCCAGACCTCAAATTGAAAAAGGCCCGCCTCGATCCGGCGGGCCTTTTCTTTTGTTCAGCCGACGATTGTCGCTTCGGTCGCAGCGCGCATTTCGTCTTCACTGACACCATCTGCCAGTTCGACGATCCTCAATCCGCCCTCGACCACGTCCAGAACGCCCAGATTGGTGATGATGCGATCCACGACACCCTTGCCTGTCAGTGGCAGAGTGCATTCCTTCAGGACCTTGCTTTCACCGTGCTTGTTGGTGTGGTCCATAACCACGATCACGCGCCCAACGCCTGCAACCAGGTCCATGGCGCCACCCATGCCTTTCACCAGCTTGCCGGGAATCATCCAGTTTGCCAGGTCGCCTTTCTCATCCACTTCCATGGCACCTAAAATCGCAGCAGCGATTTTGCCGCCCCGGATCATCGCAAAGGATGTGGCGCTGTCGAAATAGGCAGTGCGGGACAGTTCGGTGATCGTTTGTTTGCCCGCGTTGATCAGGTCCGGGTCTTCTTCGCCCTCATACGGGAAAGGGCCCATACCCAGCATTCCGTTTTCCGATTGCAGAGTGATGTCCTTGTCGCCCACATAGTTCGCCACCAGCGTCGGAATCCCGATGCCGAGGTTCACATACATGCCGTCTTCCAGTTCCTCTGCCGCGCGTGCGGCCATCTGATTGCGGTCCCAGGGCATTATGCATCCTCCTTCTTGCGGGTGGTGCGCTGTTCGATGCGCTTTTCGTGATCGCCTTGGATGATGCGATGCACATAGATGCCGGGCAGGTGGATCTTGTCCGGGTCCAGTGAGCCGCGCGGAACAATCTCTTCCACTTCGGCCACGCAGATCTTGCCGCAGGTGGCAGCGGGCACGTTAAAGTTGCGGGCGGTCTTGCGGAACACCAGATTGCCGGTGTCGTCAGCTTTCCAGGCCTTGACGATAGCCAGATCGGCAAAAATGCCTTCCTCAAGGATATAGGTCTCGCCGTTGAAATCCTTGTGCTCCTTGCCTTCCGCAATCACGGTGCCGACGCCCGTCTTGGTGTAGAACCCGGGAATACCGGCACCACCGGCGCGCATCCGTTCGGCCAGTGTTCCTTGCGGGTTGAATTCCAGTTCCAACTCGCCGCTCAGATACTGACGCATGAATTCGGCGTTTTCGCCGACATACGAGCTGATCATCTTTTTGACCTGCTTGGTCTGCAACAGGATGCCGATACCGAAATCGTCCACACCGGCGTTATTCGACGCAAAACTCAGGTCCTTGACGCCCGAATCCCGGATGGCAGCAAGCAACAGTTCGGGAATGCCGCACAGGCCAAACCCGCCCGCGGCAATCAGCATGCCATCCGTCAGCACCCCATCGAGTGCCTCGGCGGCATTGGCATAGACTTTCTTCATGGAAAACTCCCCCAATGACATGGTGATGGGCAGGTTTTGCCGCCACGTCATGGGGAAGTCAATGAAACCAGAAGGTTCAGGTATTTCTACGGTAGTTCAGCTGACAATAGTGTCAGTCGGCGATCAGGATCCCGCAGGCGATGCGCCCACCTGCACCGCCAATGGGCTGGCTCATGTGATCGTCGCCAGCTTCGTGGATGATGAAAGTTGATCCGTCCCCATCCAGCAATACATCTCCATCACCTTCAAGCGAAACAAGGTTTGTAAAGGCCTCCATCTCGCCCACGCCATCCTGTCCCACATATAGATTGGGCAGATCGCCGGGCTCGGGGCCTTCAGGGTTCAGCAGCCCATGTGCGCCTTCAACTTTGCCAACATGGCCTTGGGCCGTCTTGAACCCTTCGCCGGCCTCGCAGACACCATGGCTGTGCAGGTGCAACCCATGTTTTCCCGGCGGCAGGTCTGTGACGCGCACGTGCAGCAGAACACCATTGGGCCCTTGCGTCGCCTTCGCCTGACCAATGACGTCGCCTTGCGCGTTGATGATTTCGGCTGTGGCGGACTTGACGTGATGCGCGGCATGGCCCTGCGTGGCAGCCGCAACGCTTATCGCCGCAACAAGAATGGCGGTTCTGAACATGTCTCAACTCCTTTACTGAACAACGCAATCCTGTATCGCGTCAGTCCATAAACACGCGGGCCGGTTCCTTTATTCAGAAACCGGCCCGCGTGTTTGGTGACATGTCCCGGTCAAAAGTCCGGTTTATTCAGCCGCTTTCTTTGCTGTCTTCTTGGCGGCAGCCTTCTTTTTGGGTGCAGCCTTTTTCTTGGTGCCCTTCTTGGATGCGCGCTCATTGACCAGTTCGATGGCCATTTCCTGCGTCACGTCTTCGGGCTTGATGTCTTTCGGGATGGTCGCGTTGACCTTTTCCCACTTCACATATGGCCCGTACCGTCCGTCCAGAACCTGCATCGCGCCGCCATCGGGATGCTCGCCCAGGTCTTTCAAAGCTTTTGCCGCTGCGCGCCCGCGCCCACCGGGATTGGCTCGTTTTTCCGCCAAAAGCTCTACGGCGCGGTTCATACCGATCTCGAACACATCGTTTGGGTCTTTGAGGTTGGCATAGACCGGCTTGGCTTCATCGGCCAACTGATGCATCAGATAGGGGCCAAAACGCCCGAAGTTCGAGGTGATCATGCCGCCTTCGGGGTGCTCACCGATCTGGCGCGGCAGGGACAGAAGCGTCAGCGCCTTGTCCAGATCCATGTCATCCTTGCTCCAGCCGCGTGGAAGCGAGGCGCGCGGAGGCTTCTTGTTCTCGGGCGTGGGTTCGCCTCGCTGGACATACGGCCCAAATCGGCCGGACTTCAGCCAGATCTCATCCCCGGCGTCTTCGCCCAGCAATTGTTCGTCGCCTTCCGCGCCTTCACCGGCGATAGGCCGCGTATAAGTGCACTCCGGATAGTTTCCGCAGCCCACGAACCCGCCGGTGCGTGAGGTTTTCAGGTGCAATTGTCCCAACCCGCATTTCGGGCAGATACGCGGGTCGGACCCGTCTTCACGCGGGGGGTAAAGCTGTGGCGCCAATGCCTCGTCCAGCTTGTCCAGCACTTCCGATATGCGCAGTTCGGATGTTTCGCCAATCGCTGCCGAAAAATCACGCCAGAACTTGCCCAGCAGATCCTTGTAGTCACGATCACCGGCGCTGACGTCATCCAGTTGCTCTTCCAGATTCGCGGTGAACTCGTATCCAACGTATTGACGGAAAAAGTTCAGCAGAAAGATGGTGACGATCCGGCCCTTTTCCTCGGGGATCAGCCGGTTCTTGTCTTTGCGCACATATTCGCGGTCCTGAATCGTGGTCACGATTGAGGCATAGGTCGAAGGACGTCCGATCCCCAACTCCTCCATCCGCTTGACCAAAGTGGCCTCGGTATAGCGCGGGGGCGGTTGCGTGTGATGCTGCAACGCCAGAACGGCTTCGTTATCGGCCATGATAGCGGCTTTGTCCGACTCGCTGGTGGCCTTGGCAAACTGATCGCGCAGCGTGGTCTTGGAAAAGCGCGCGGGGTCGCCCTCCATGATCTGTGGCAGGCGCTTTTCGTCATCATCGGCGACATCATCGCGGCCTTCCTCATAGACGCGCATGAACCCGTCGAACATTACCACCTGACCGGTGGCTCGCAGACCGACCTGACCGTCGTCACTGCCAATCTCGACCGTTGTGCGCTCCAATCGTGCTGCCGCCATCTGGCAGGCAATGGTCCGTTTCCAGATCAGATCATAAAGCTTGCGCTGATCTTCATCCGTGACCTTCAGCGCCTTGGCATCGCGCGTCATATCCGTGGGGCGGATACATTCGTGTGCTTCCTGCGCGTTCTTGGCCTTGTTCTTGTACATACGCGGGCTGTCCGGCACATATTCTGCACCGTACCGGTCCGCGATGGTGTCGCGCGTTGCCGTCACGGCCTCGGGTGCCATGTCGATCCCGTCGGTTCGCATATAGGTAATGTATCCGGCCTCATAGAGGCGCTGCGCAACCTGCATCGCATGGCGCGCGCCCATGCCGAATTTGCGGCTCGCCTCCTGTTGCAGGGTCGAAGTCATGAACGGCGCGCTTGGATTGCGCGCGGCGGGCTTGGCTTCGACCGAAGTCACACGCAGCGCGCGGCTGGTGACGGCCTGAACCGCCAGTTCGGCCTGTGTTGCGTTGGCCAGATCGTGCTTGTCCAGTTTCTTGCCCGCCAACGTGACCAGCCGCGCCTCATAGGTCTGACCACGCGGTGTCTCGAACAGGGCCCGAACCGACCAGTACTCGACCGCCTTGAACGCTTCGATCTCCATCTCACGCTCGACGATCAGGCGCAGACAGACCGACTGCACCCGACCTGCGGATTTTGCGCCGGGCAGTTTGCGCCACAGAACCGGTGACAGGTTGAAGCCAACAAGGTAGTCCAAGGCGCGGCGTGCCAGATACGCTTCGACCAGGGGCATATCGACGTCGCGCGGGTTCTTCATCGCCTCGGTCACCGCTTCTTTGGTGATGGCGTTGAAGGTCACCCGGCTAACCGGTGTGTCTTTCTTGATCGAGCGGCGCTTGGTCAGCGCTTCCTGCAAATGCCAGCTGATTGCCTCACCCTCACGATCAGGGTCGGTGGCGAGGATCAGCGCGTTGTCTTCTTTCAGCGCGTCGGCGATGGCCTTTACATGTTTGCGGCTGTCATTACCCACTTCCCATGTCATGGAAAATCCATGGTCCGGATCGACCGATCCGTCCTTTGGCGGCAGGTCCCGCACATGGCCGTAAGAGGCCAGAACGGTGTAGTCAGGGCCGAGATATTTATTGATTGTTTTTGCTTTGGCCGGAGATTCTACAACAACTACGGGCATTTAAGGGGAAACCTCGCTCGACGAATTTGGCGCCTTCTATGGTGGTGCAAAATGTGTGGGGCAAGCGGGGATTGTCAATGCGTTCCTTTGGCAGGCGGAAAAGCGACGTGATTTCAGCGTGATACCCGCACCTGATCGCAGGCAGAGCGTTCGATTGGGCAATCTTGTTTTCCGTCCAAATCAGCCTGCCAGAGACAACAGCCCGCCCGGCTGTCGCTGGATTCGTCCGTCCAGTTCAAGGTCGAGCAGTGCTGGCCCCAGATCCCCGGCCGAGGCCGCAATATCGCGCAGCAACTGGTCTTCGGCGATAGGGGAAGGTCCCAACCGCTCAAGGATTTGCGCCTGCAAGTCCAGTACGGCAGGCCGTGGCTGCATGGCGGGCGGCAGCTCGGGTTTTGCAAAGATCAGATCGCCTTGCTGCGGCAGGGCTTCGACAACGTCGTCTGCCGAACGGACCAGCGTCGCACCGTCCCGAATCAAAAGGTTGCACCCGGCAGCGCGGGCGTCGAACGGATGGCCAGGTACGGCCAGAACCTCGCGCCCCTGATCCAGGGCGTCACGTGCTGTGATCAGGCTGCCGGATTTGGCGGCGGCCTCGACCACCACAACAGCTTGGGCCAGGCCCGAGATGATCCGGTTGCGGCGTGGAAAATGCCTTGCCTGAGGTGTCACGCCCATTGGCTGTTCCGACAGCCGCAGTCCCTTGGTCGCGATTTTATGCGCCAGTTCCGTGTTCTCGGCCGGGTAAATGACATCGACACCGCCCGCCATGACGGCAACAGTGCCGGTGTCCAGCGACGCCATATGCGCCGACGTATCAATGCCGCGCGCCAGACCCGAGACAATCACATGTCCCTTTTCACCCAAGGCGCGCGCCAGACCACGCGCCATCCGTGCGCCCAGCGAGGAACAGTTGCGCGCGCCCACCATCGCAATCGCCGGTTTCTGCAACAGCGACACATCCCCGATGGCCCAAAGCAAGGGCGGGGCATCGGATAGGTCGTTCAACGCGTGGGGGAAATCTGCGGACCCAAGGCACAAAAGCCGCGCTTTGGCTGCTTCTGCGGCCCTGAGTTCCGCCTCGATCACGCCGGGGGGACAGGTTTCATACCCATCTATTCCGGCGGCGCGTGCCATTTCAGGCAGCGCGGCCAGCGCGTTCTGCGCCGAGCCATGTTCACGCAGCAGCCGACGAAATGTCGCCGGGCCGACCTTGCGAGAGCGCAACAGACGAAGCCACGAAAACCGGTCCTCTTCCGTGGTGGGTGGGAGTGGGGGGTGATTGGAAGAAAGCTGCTCTTCGGTCATCCGTTGCTCCGCCTGATTGCAGAACTGGTTTACGGGACAGGGGGTTAACAGCCTCTGAATCGCAGATAATTAGCGGCGATTTATCTGTATTTCTTGGGGAATGCGACGATTAAGTATCTGAAAGTAAACAAATAATATTTTCAAGCCGGCGCTCAAATTAATGGCGCTGGTTGGAATGCTGTCGAATCAAAGTGGCGCATGGTTAACCCTGCGCCTGCCTTTGCGCTGCTTTTCCGACTCAGGCTGCAGACCCGCCGACAGTCAACCCGTCCATCAGCACTGTCGGTTGACCCACACCCACGGGCACCCATTGACCGTCCTTGCCGCAGGTGCCCATACCCGGATCCAAAGCCATATCGTTGCCAAGGCCGCGGATGCGTTTCAACGCCGAAGGCCCGTCACCGATCAGCGTGGCTCCTTTGACAGGCGCTCCGATCTTGCCGTTTTCGACACGATACGCCTCGGTGCACGAGAAAACGAATTTGCCGTTGGTGATGTCGACCTGGCCGCCTCCGAATCCAACCGCCCAGATGCCGTCTTTAATATCTGCCACCAAAGCTGCCGGATCAGCGTCGCCCCCCAACATGATCGTATTGGTCATGCGCGGCATGGGTTTGTGCGCATAGCTTTGCCGCCGCCCGTTGCCCGTGGGCGCAACGCCCATCAGCCGGGCGTTTTGCCGATCCTGCATGTAGCCGGTCAGGATGCCATCCTCGATCAACACCGTGCGCGAGCTGGGCGTGCCTTCATCATCCACAGTGATCGAGCCGCGACGGTCGGCAATCGTGCCGTCATCCACCACGGTCACGCCCTTGGATGCAATCTGTTGCCCCATCAGCCCGGCAAAGGCCGAGCTTCCCTTGCGGTTGAAATCGCCCTCTAGCCCGTGACCGATGGCTTCGTGCAGCAAAATACCGGGCCAGCCGGGGCCAAGTGCAACCTCCATCACGCCGGCAGGCGCGGGAACCGCGTCCAGATTGACCAACGCGATGCGCAGGGCTTCGCGCGCCTTGGCCTGCCAGTCGGCCGGGTCGATCAGCCCGCTTAGGCCAACCCGCCCGCCGCCACCGGCCGATCCGCTTTCGCGCCGCCCGTCCTGTTCAACAATGACCGAGACATTCACGCGCGTCATGGGGCGCACGTCACGCACCATCACACCATCGGGTCGCAGAATTTCCACCTCCTGCACGGCGGCTGCGATCATTGCGCTAACCTGAACCACCCGCGGATCCAGGTCGCGGGCAAAGGCGTCAATCTCCCGCAGGGTTTCGATTTTCACCGGGAAGGCGGCAGATTCGATTGGGTCTTCGTCCGTGTACAAGCGCGTATTCGTGGGCCGGGGGGCTTCGGCGAGCGTTCCGCCTCCATCGCCAACTGCCAGTCGCGCGGTCTCGGCAGCACGTTTCAGCGCGGCTATCGATACATCAGTCGAATGCGCGTACCCCGCCACTTCGCCCTGAACGGCGCGCAGACCAAACCCCTCGGATGCGTCATAAGACGCGGTGCGAAGACGCCCGTCGTCAAACACCAGAGATTCGGATTTCCGACGCTCGACAAACAGCTCTCCATCCTCGGCCCCGTCCGTTGCCGAACGCAATATGGCCAGTGCTTCATCTTGCGGCAGGGCGCTCTCAAAGGGGCGAAACGGGGCTTCAGGCATGGGTAGCGACCTTTCGGGTTTGATCCAGATCAAAAATAGCGTCTGTTTGACGCAAGCATTTTGCTTTATCTACCCGCTGGAATATGGTTTTTAACGCGGCCAAAGACAACGGGAGAGGTGCGACCGATTCACACCTTTCCGTCAGGGACGCAAAGATCAAACGATCAGGACAGAACATGAAGAATGCTTTAATGCTTTCAGGGTTTATGACAGCCCTCTCCAGCCTACCCGCCATGGCTCAGGAGCTTGAGATTATTGGCAAGCCGGTAGACGGCGGCATGGGCTTCCAGCCCGCGGCCACCAGCCTTGCCCAGGGTATCCGGGATCTGGACAGCATGATTCTTGTGATCATCACCGCAGTCTGTCTGTTGGTTGCAGCTTTGTTGATCTATTGCATTGTGCGCTACAACCAGCGCGTAAACCCAACTCCGGCGCGTTTCTCGCACTATACTCCGGTTGAAATCGCCTGGACCCTGGGACCGATCTTGATTCTGGTGTTTATTGGTGCGTTCTCACTGCCGGTTCTTTTCAAACAGCAGGAAATCCCGGAAGGTGACATCACCATCAAAGTCGTCGGCAACCAGTGGTACTGGACCTACGAGTATGTTGATCACGATTTCGCATTCGACAGCTATCTGCTGGGCCACCCCGCGACCCTGGACGAGGGCGCACGCCCTGCGGACGCGGACGTGACGCCGTTTGTTCTGGATGACGCAATGCGCGCCAAGCTGATCGATGCAGGCTACAGCGATGATGAATGGCTGCTGGCCACCGACACCGCTGTTGTCGTACCGGTCGGCAAGGTCATCGTGATGCAGGTGACTGCATCCGACGTGATTCACTCGTGGACCATCCCGGCCTTTGGCGTAAAGCAGGACGGTGTGCCCGGACGTTTGGCGGAGCTGTGGTTCCAGGCCGACAAGGAAGGCATCTATTTTGGTCAGTGTTCGGAACTGTGTGGCAAGGACCACGCCTATATGCCGATTACCGTCAAGGTCGTAAGCCAGGAAGTCTATGACGAATGGTTGCAGGGCGCGATCGAAGAATATGCGGGTCTGCCGCAAAGCTATCTGGTCGCCTCGAATTGAGTACGATAGGGGCGGGTCGAACCCCGCCTGACACAAGATGCAGGCTGCGCGGGCGATCCGCGCAGTTTTCGCCCCAAAAGGACCGGAAATGACCGACGCAAGCATCAATGCCAGCACAGTGACCGCCCGGGCGGACGAGGCCGGCTTTGGCGATTACTTCGCCCTGCTGAAGCCGCGCGTGATGTCGCTGGTCGTGTTCACAGCATTGGTCGGTTTGTTGGCGGCGCCTGTTCCTGTCCATCCCTTCGTCGGTTTTTGCGCCATCCTGTTCATCGCTATCGGCGGCGGAGCATCAGGCGCGCTGAACATGTGGTGGGACGCGGATATCGACCGTGTCATGAAACGCACCAAATCCCGCCCAATCCCTTCGGGCAAGGTCGAGGAAGGCGAGGCGCTGGCCGTTGGTCTGGCTCTGTCGGGTCTGTCGGTGATCATGCTGGGCCTTGCGACCAACTGGTTCGCAGGCGCGTTTCTGGCCTTCACCATCTTCTTCTACGTTGTCGTCTACACGATGTGGCTGAAGCGTTCGACGCCGCAGAACATCGTGATCGGTGGCGCAGCGGGCGCGTTCCCTCCGGTGATCGGCTGGGTGGCCGCCACGGGATCGATGTCGGTCGAGCCCTGGCTGATGTTTGCCCTGACCTTCATGTGGACGCCGCCGCATTTTTGGGCGCTGGCCCTGTTCATGCGCTCGGACTATGACGACGCGGGCGTGCCGATGCTGACCGTCACCCATGGTCGCCGCGCGACACGTGTCCATATTCTTGTCTATACAGCCCTGCTGGCCCTGCTGGCCATCGGAACTGCATTTTCAGGCATTGGCGGCCCGATCTATCTGACCGTTGCATTGATTCTGAACATCCTGTTCCTGCGGGGCGCGTGGAAAATCTCGCGCCGGACCGAGGATGATTCCGAGGCAGATAATTTCAAGGTCGAACGCGGTTTCTTCAAGCTGTCGCTGCTGTATCTGTTCCTGCATTTCGGTGCCGTTCTGGCCGAAGCCCTGCTGAAACCCTATGGTCTGGGGGGATGGTCATGAGCCTTCGCAAAGACCACGAGCTGCATCAGCGCCGGTTCAGCCGCAATCTGGGTGTCGGCCTGACCCTGGCCGCCTTTATCGTGATCATCTTTGGCCTGACCATCGTCAAGGTCTCGGGCACTGATTTCAACAGGGCGACGCAAGAGGTTCAGAACTGATGGCGTTGTCCGGTCCTCAGAAAACGGTTTTCCAGACTGTTGGCGTGGTTGTCCTGATGGGCAGTCTGGCCTGGGCGTCGGTGCCGTTCTACAACTGGTTCTGCCGGGTGACCGGATTTGGTGGCACCACCGGTGTTGCCGAAACTGCCCCCGATACCATTCTGGATCGCACCGTTACCATCCGTTTTGACGCGTCCAAGGCCAAGGACATGGAATGGGAATTCAAGCCGGTCGTGCGCGAGATGGATGTGCGCATCGGCGAAACAGGTCTCGCGTTTTACGAGGCCTTTAACCCGACCGACCGCCCCATTGCCGGGCAGGCGTCTTACAACGTGGCGCCCTATTCTGCGGGTGGGTATTTCCAGAAGATTGCCTGTTTCTGCTTTGAAGAGCAGGTGCTGCAACCCGGCGAACGCGTTGAGATGCCGGTGACTTTCTTCGTCGACCCGGAAATGGTCGAGGATCTTGAAGCCAAGTATGTTCATACGATCACGCTGTCGTATACATTCTACGAAATTGACCTGCCCGAGGGCTATGCCGCCCTCGATGCGCAGGCAGATACAAACACGAACTAACGCCTGTAGGTGAGGGACGCTGATGGCACACGCTAAAAACCACGATTACCACATTCTGGCCCCGTCGATCTGGCCTCTGATCGGCGCCGTCGGCGGCTTTGTCATGCTGTTCGGAGCCGTTCTCTGGATGCAAGGCATCACGCCCTTCATGTTCTGGGCCGGTCTGGCAGCTGTGCTTTACACGATGTTCGCCTGGTGGTCGGATGTGGTTGCGGAAAGCCGTCAGGGCGATCACACGCCTGTTGTCCGCATCGGTCTGCGTTACGGCTTCATCCTGTTTGTCATGTCCGAGGTGATGTTCTTCTTCGCCTGGTTCTGGTCGTTCTTCAAACATCGCATGTACCCGATGTACGACTATGCCGGCACCGAATACATTCAGCCGGATATTCATGCGGTTGACCCGTTCCACCTGCCGCTGATCAACACTCTGGTCCTGTTACTGTCAGGCTGTGCGATCACCTGGGCGCACCATGCGCTGGTGCATGACAACGACCGCAAGGCGCTGATCAATGGTCTGGCCATTGGCATCGTGCTGGGCATCGCCTTTACCTTCCTTCAGGGCTATGAATACGCCGAACTGCTCAAGCATGAAGGCTGGGAATTCGGCGGCGACCAGTTCTATTCCAACTTCTTCATGGCAACGGGTTTCCACGGCGCACATGTGATCATCGGGACAATCTTCCTGACCGTCTGCCTGATCCGCGCGCTCAAGGGGGACTTCACACCCGAGAAACATGTTGGTTTTGAGGCTGCCGCTTGGTACTGGCACTTCGTCGACGTTGTCTGGCTGTTCCTGTTCTTTGCCGTTTACATCTGGGGTCAGGCCCCGCTGATGTAACGCCGGTCAGGCTGATCAATTGCAAAAGCCGCCCCAATGGGCGGCTTTTTCTCTATGCGGGGCACAAGATTGCGCCCCATACAATTGCGTGGTTGCAATTCAGCCCGCGCGCCCCTTAACAAGACGCCGGTTCCTGCAAAGAAGTTTGGTCCTGACATGCGCCGTACCCTGTTCCTGCTAATCTTCGGCCTCGCCGGTTTGGGCGTGCTGCTGTCGCTGGGCATCTGGCAGGTGCAGCGTCTGGCGTGGAAGCAGGACGTGCTGGCCGAGATCGAAGATCGGATCTCGGCTGCGCCGGTTTCCCTGCCGCTGCAGGTTTCGGCGGATCAGGACAAATACCTGCCGGTAACAGTGTCGGGCGAGATGGAGCCTGCGGAAGTCCACGTTCTTGTTTCGCTCAAACAGGTCGGTGCGGGGTATCGCATCATTCAGCCGTTCAATACCGGGGGCCGGACCATTCTGATTGACCGGGGGTTCATCCCGACCACGGCCAAACAGGCCGGGCGACGCAACGGTCCGATGGAGATCACCGGCAATCTGCATTGGCCAGATGAAATCGACAGTTACACGCCCGCACCTGATCTTGACGCCAACATCTGGTTCGCCCGCGATGTGCCCGCGCTTGCGGGTGCACTGGGCGCGGAACCGGTTCTGCTGATCGCCCGTTCGCAAACCGATCCGAATGTGACGCCGCTGCCGGTGGACACGGCGGGCATACCAAACGATCACCTGCAATATGCTATCACCTGGTTTGGTCTGGCTCTGGTCTGGGCCGCGATGACCGGATACTTCCTGTGGCGCAGCCGTGCCCATTCTGAGAGTGACGCGACATGAAATACATCTCGACCCGCGGGCAGGCGCCCGAACTGACGTTTGAAGAGGCGATGTTGACCGGGCTTGCCCGCGATGGTGGCCTGTATCTGCCCGCCGAAATCCCGGTGATGTCGCAGGACGAGATCGCGGTGCTGGCCGGATTGCCCTACGAAGAAATCGCTTTCCGTGTGATGTGGCCCTATGTCAGCGGCTCATTCGCCGCGGATGAGTTCAAGGCGATCATCGCCCGCGCTTACGAAGGTTTCGGCCACGATGCTCGCGCGCCATTGAAGCAGCTGAACGAAAACCACTTCCTGCTGGAACTGTTCCACGGCCCCACGCTGGCCTTCAAGGACTTTGCCATGCAACTGATCGGCCAGTTGTTCCAGGTGGCGCTGAAACGCCGTGGCGACCGTGTGACTATCGTCGGCGCGACCAGCGGGGATACCGGTTCAGCCGCGATCGAGGCGTTCCGCGGGCTGGACGCGGTGGATGTGTTCATCCTGTTCCCGCATGGCCGCGTGTCCGATGTGCAGCGCCGCCAGATGACCACGCCTGCGGACAGCAACGTGCATGCTTTGGCCGTTGATGGTGATTTTGACGATTGTCAGGCTGCGCTGAAAGACATGTTCAACGATTTCGACTTCCGCGACGGCGTGAAACTGGCGGGTGTGAACTCGATCAACTTTGCCCGCGTCTTGGCGCAGATTGTTTATTACTTCTCGGCTGCCGTCAGCCTTGGTGCGCCGCACCGCAAGGTCAGCTTCACGGTGCCAACCGGCAACTTTGGCGACATCTTCGCTGGCTATCTGGCCAAGCGTATGGGGCTGCCGATTGACCGCCTTGTGGTGGCGACCAACCAGAACGACATTCTGCATCGCTGCCTCTCGGGCGAGGGGTATTTCAAGGGCGAGACTATCCCCTCGATCAGTCCGTCGATGGACATTCAGGTCAGCTCGAATTTCGAACGCGCGCTCTATTATGCCTATGGCGAAGACGGCGGGGCCATCGCACAATTGATGGATGAGCTGAAACAGGGTGGCTTCAATATCAGCCAGGGCGCGATGAAAGCGCTGCGTGAGAATTTCGATTCGGGCCGTGTGTCCGAAGAGGAAACGCTGGCCACGATCAAATCCACGCTGGCGCACAGCGCCGAACTGGTCTGCCCGCACACCGCCGTGGGCATCAAGGTCGCAGAAGAACACCGCGCGGCAGACGTTCCGATGATCACGCTGGCCACTGCGCACCCGGCGAAATTCCCGGCCGCGGTCGAGAAGGCGAGTGGTGAACATCCGCCTCTTCCCTCCCGCATGTCTGATCTGTATGAACGTCCGGAACGGGTGACCCGCATCGCCAATGATCTGGGTGCCCTCGAGGATCATATTAAAAGGCACATCGCTGAGTGACTGTCAGACAAGACCAACTGAAGAACGGGTTTCGTATCGTCAGTGAACATATGCCGGGGCTGCAATCTGCGGCCATCGGCATCTGGGTAACCGCCGGTGGGCGGCATGAGCGGATCGAACAGAACGGTATTGCGCATTTCCTTGAACATATGGCGTTCAAGGGAACCGAGCGCCGTTCGGCCTTGCAAATTGCCGAGGCGATCGAGGATGTGGGCGGCTATATCAACGCCTATACCTCGCGCGAGGTAACGGCCTATTACGCACGCGTCTTGAAGGACGACGTGGCACTGGCGATGGATGTGATCGGTGACATCGTTTTGAACCCGGTGTTTGATCCACGTGAGATCGAGGTCGAGCGGGGCGTGATCCTTCAGGAAATCGGTCAGGCCCATGACACACCCGATGATGTGATCTTTGACTGGCTGCAAGAGCAGAGCTATCACGACCAGCCCCTGGGCCGGACGATCCTGGGCCCGTCCGAGCGGGTCAGTGCCTTTTCGCGCGAAGATTTGTCGGGCTTTGTGACCGAACATTATGGCCCCGAACAGATGATCCTGTCCGCAGCTGGTGCTGTGGATCACGACATGCTGATGAAACTGGCCGAAGAGATGTTTGGCCATCTGCAATCCCGTAAAGGTCTGATCCCCGAGATCGCACGCTTTACCGGTGGCGAAGCCCGTCAGGTAAAAGAGCTGGAACAGGCACATTTCGCCCTGGCGCTGGAAAGTCCCGGCTATCGCGACGATGCGATCTATACGGCGCAGATCTATTCGACCGCATTGGGCGGTGGCATGTCCTCGCGCCTGTTTCAGGAAGTGCGTGAAGCACGTGGGCTTTGCTACACGATCTTTGCGCAGACCGGTGCCTATGCCGATACCGGAACAACCACGATCTATGCCGGAACCTCGGCCAATCAGGTGGCCGAACTGGCGACGATCACCATCGATGAGATGAAGCGCGCCGCCGAGGACATGAGCCCCGAAGAGGTCGCCCGTGCCCGGGCCCAGATGAAGGCCGGGATGCTGATGGGGCTGGAAAGCCCGTCGAATCGGGCCGAGCGTCTGGCGCGGCTGGTGCAGATCTGGGGACGGGTGCCCTCGCTGGAAGACACGGTTGCCAAGATCGATGCGGTCAGCACCGAGGACGTGCGCGCCTTTGCCGAAACCATGGCCGTTCAGGCCCCGGCGGCGCTGGCGCTTTACGGACCGGTCGCAGACGCACCGACATTGGCGGACTTGCAGGAGAGGCGTGCAGCGTGATGCTGTTGGGCAGACGCAAGCTGAAACTCGAGACCGCGCGGCTTAGCTTGCGTCCGCCTGTACATTCCGATTTCAACGATTGGGCGGCGTTGCGGCGCGCCTCAAAAGGTTACCTGACCCCGTGGGAGCCGATCTGGGCCAAGGATCACCTGAGCCGCAAATCCTTTACCAATCGGGTCTACTGGGCTCAGCGCTCAGTCGCGAGTGGCACAGCAATTCCGCTTTTCCTTTTTCGCCGTGAAGACAATGTGTTGGTCGGGGCGATCACGCTGGACAATATCCGGCGCGGCCCTGCGCAGGCCGGAACCCTGGGTTACTGGACCGGTGAATCCTTTGCCCGTCAGGGATACATGCGCGAAGCGATTGGCGCGATGGTACATCACGCCTTTACCCGTCTGGATCTGAGCCGGATCGAAGCCGCGTGTCTGCCGGAAAACCGGGCGTCGCGCGGTTTGCTGGAAAGCTCGGGCTTCAAATATGAAGGCGTGGCGCAGTCTTATCTACAGATCAACGGGCGATGGCGGACGCATGTTCTCTATGCCAGCCTGCGGTCCGACCGGCGTGGCAAGACGGACGCGGGCTAGGGGGGCTCTGCCCCCGTCGCGGCAAGCCGCGCCTCCCCCGGGATATTTTTGGCCAGATGAACAAGGGGCATGACTTGGTGACGATCTGCGCTACACTTCGGGTATGCGCTGGTTGGTTGCAGCATTGATGGTGATTTCGGGCGGGGCCGTGGCGCAGGAGCGGCGGCCGAGCCATTGTATCGCCATCGCCGAGGCGGCGCCGGGGATCGAATATCTGCACAAAGCTGCATGGCAGGACCCGGTGCCGGAGTTTTCGGTGCGCATCAGCTATATCGCGCATGCCGCTTTTATGATCCAGACCCGTGGCGGGTTGAATGTGGTGACAGACTTTACCGGGTTCATCGGCAGTGCCGATCTGATTCCCGACGTGGTGACAATGAACCATGCGCACGACACCCATTGGACGGCACATCCCGACCCGTCGATCCCGCATGTCCTACCGGGATGGGGAGAATTCGGGCAGGGGATCGAACATCACCTGGATCTGGGCGAGATGCTGATACGCAATGTCCCGACCGATATCCGCTCGGCCTATGGTGGGGTCGAGGAGCGCGGCAATTCTATCTTCGTGTTCGAGGTCGAAGGGCTGTGTATCGGTCATCTGGGACATTTGCATCATGTACCGTCAGACGAACAATTTGCTGCGCTGGGTCGGTTGGATGTGGTCATGGCCGCCGTCGATGGCGGAACAACCATGCCCTTGCCTGACATGATCTCGGTTCTGAAGCGGCTGAAAAGCTCGGTGATCATTCCGATGCACTGGTTCTCGGAGTTTTCGCTGGATCGCTTCCTCGTGGATATCCGGGATGAGTTCCCGGTCGAACGTGACGGCGTGTCCGAGATCACCGTCTCTCTGCGTGACTTGCCGGACCGTCCAACCGTTGTCGTGCTGGAGCCGCGCTATCTGATTGATCTGGAATAAGGCTTGCCGTGGCGGAATCGGTTGGGCATTGAAAGCGTATGAGTCTGAACCCCGCTGATGACCGCATTGCCACGCTGATCCGCTCGAAACTGGGCGATCAGGTGCTGCGCCCGGTGACCGACCGGTATCTCGAAGAGCCGCGCGGGCGATATGCCGGACAGGCTGGCCTGCTGGCCTTGCCCCGCACAACCGAGGAGGTCTCGGTACTGGTGCAGGTGGCGTCCGAAATGCGTGTTCCCGTGGTGCCCTATGGCGGCGGAACCGGTCTGGTCGGGGGGCAGGTGATGCCGCATGGGCCCGCGCCCCTTGTGATTTCGCTGGAGCGGATGACGGCCATCCGGTCCGTCTATCCCACCGAAAACGTACTGATTGCCGAGGCCGGCGCCATTTTGCAGGACGTCCAAGCCGCGGCCGAGGCGCAAGACCGCCTGTTTCCCTTGACGCTGGCGGCGCAGGGGTCCTGTCGGATCGGGGGCAACCTGTCCACCAATGCCGGGGGCGTCAACGTCTTGCGCTATGGCAATGCGCGCGATCTGTGCCTAGGGCTCGAGGCCGTTCTGCCCAGCGGTCAAATCTGGCAGGGTCTCAGCCGGTTGCGAAAGGACAACACAGGCTATGACCTGCGTAATCTGCTGATTGGGGCCGAGGGCACGCTAGGGATCATCACCGCAGCTGCGCTTAAGCTGTTTCCCCGGCCTTCCGCGATCGGGACGGCGATGTTTCAGGTGGCGTCACCCGAGGCTGCCATTTCCCTGCTGGCGCTGGCGCGTGATCGCGTGGGCGAGGCTGTCAGCACTTTCGAACTGATCCACCGGCAGGGGTTGGAGTTCCTGTCCGAGGTTCTGCCGGACGTCCGGCAACCGTTTGAAACACCGCCAGAGTGGAGCGTTCTGATCGAATTGGGGCTGGCCACAGGGCAGTCTCCGTCCGACGCGCTGGAGGATATCTTTGTCCACGCGCAAGCGCTTGGGCTGGTGCAGGATGGCGTGATTGCTCAAAGTGAGGCGCAGCGCGGTGAGTTGTGGGCCGTGCGCGAGCGTATCCCCGAGGCCAACCGCCTGATCGGCTCGGTGTCGAGCCATGATATCTCGATCCCGATCTCAGAAATTCCGGAATTTGTGCGCCAAGGGGAAAAGGTGATTTCCGATCTCGGGCCGTTCCGGATCAATTGCTTTGGCCATCTTGGGGATGGCAATCTGCATTACAACGTCTTTCCCCCCAAGGGGCAGGGCAGGTCGGATTTTGAGGGTCAGAGCGCTGTGGTCAAGCGGGCCGTGCATGATTTGGTCCATGCCTTTGATGGTTCGGTCAGCGCGGAACACGGCGTGGGCCGCATGAAAACGGACGATCTGGACCGCTATGGCGATCCGGTAAAGCTGGATGCAATGCGGACCATCAAGGCGGCGCTGGACCCCTTGGGCATCATGAATCCCGGCGCGGTGCTGAAGGCGTGAACCCGGCTCTGACTCTTGTTAAGAAATCCGAAGGTTGCCGCGTTAAAGCCCTTCGAATTCGCACAGGACATGCACGTCCATGCCCATATCTTCCAATACTTTGCGCCCGCCGAGGTCAGGCAGGTCGATAATGAACGCGCATGAGACGATCTCACCGCCCAAACGCTCGATCAGTTTGATGCCCGCCGCCGCAGTGCCGCCTGTGGCCAGAAGGTCGTCAACGACAAGGATTTTTTCGCCTGGCTGGATGGCGTCATCGTGGATCTCGACGATCGCTTCACCATATTCCAGCTTGTAGTCCTGGCTGATCGTTGTGCCGGGCAGCTTGCCTTTCTTGCGGATCGGCACGAAGCCCAGGCTCAGCTGATGCGCAATCGCCCCCCCAAGGATAAAGCCCCGCGCCTCGAGGCCGACAACCTTGTCGATGCGTTCCCCGGCATAGGGGTGCAGCATCTGGTCAATGGCCATCCGAAATCCGCGCGGATCGGCAAACAGCGTCGTCACATCGCGAAACAGAATTCCTTCATGCGGAAAGTCGACAATCGTCCGGATGTAGTCTTTGACAGTCTTGTTCCTTGACATGAACCAACCCTTTTCCGCTTCAAATACCAAAACGTGTTTGGCCCAAGAGGGTTAGCCATGCAAGGAACAATTCATTCGCACGATCACCAGCGGCACGAAACCACAGCCTTGGGCAATCCGTAATACCGGTGAAGCGTGGCAGGTGGCCAAGACAGGTGCGGCTTGTGCATTTGCGTTGATCTCGCAAAAGAAAGGCCCCAGACGGTTTGAAGGTTCATTGCCATTTCCGTTCCGGTGCTGTTAAGTGCTCGATAACGACAATCACTATGCTATGTATACACAATGCATCTCCTGAATTAACAAGCATTTGCTAGGAGCAACGCGCGTGCCAAAGAAAGACGGCAAGGGATCGACGAAGAAAAACAGCCAGCTGGTTCTGCGTCTGGACAAGGATGAGCGCGACGCGTTTGTCGAGTTGTGCAGAGAGCTGGATACATCAGCTGCCCGCGAAATCCGCCGGTTTATCCGCGGGTTCATGAAGGAAAACGCCGAAAACTGAAAAAGGGGTCAGGCCGGGCGGCGCAGAACTGCCGTGGCGAAACCCATCCCGATCAGAGTCAGCCCGCCAAACCGCGTCATGCCGGTGATCACGCTGGCACGGCCAATCAGACGCCGCAGCCGGTCGGCCAGCAACGCATAAGCCAGCGCATTCAGCCAGGCCAGTCCGACAAAAGTGGCAATCAGGATGGCAAATTGCGGCCCCAGTGGTTCAGCCGGGCGCAGGAACTGCGGCACAAAGGCGATGAAAAAGGCGATAGATTTCGGGTTCAGTGCCGTGACTGCGGCCGCATGTCCAAACACGCTGCCGGGGGTGACATCCCGCCCGGTCGCGACCGTTCCCAGACCACTTGCCGGGGCGCTGCGCAGCAGTTTAACCCCAAGCCAGACCAGATAGGCCGCACCGACCCATTTGAGGACGGAAAACAAGGTGGCCGAGGCCAGAACAAGCGCGCCTAGCCCCAACAAAGATGCGGTCATCGCCACAAGATCCCCCACAGCGACCCCCGTGGCCGAGGCCACGGCAACGCTGCGCCCCTTGGACAGCGCATAGCTCAGCACCAACAGCACGGTCGGGCCCGGGATCAGCAGCAAGGCGGTGGATGCGGCAACAAAGGCCAGCCAGAGTTCCAGAGACATAAGGGTCAGCTCGCAATACGTTCCTTTGGTATCGCTATAGCCAAACTACCGGTGCTTGACAATTTTCATGGCGACCAGCTTTCGGGCCCGCCAAAGCAGTCCGATCAGGCCCAGACTTGCACGAAAACTGATACCAGTGCGATCCTTCACAACCGTCGCATTCTTGCGGCGAGTATCCGGCAGAAAGAACCCGCATCCCCTGTGCCCGGACAGTTACGGGCGCAGGGTCGATGTCATGCTTGGACGCTTGCATAACGTGATCCGGGAACCCGAACTGCTGGCGGCGATGATGCCTGATGCGTCGCGCGGAACCTAGAGAATCCGCCCCGCCACCGCGTCCAGTTTGGCCAGCAGCACCGGATCGCGCTTTTCGGGCGCGGTGAGGATGGCATATTCTAGCGCCCGGTCACAGCCATGCGGACAGGGCGCGTGGTCAGTCCCCAACAGGACGGGAAGGCCTTTGACCAGTGCACGGCCCTTGTCGGCATTGCCGGTCAGGGTCGCAATGATGGTGGTCACATCCACCTCGCCATGATCCGGGTGCCAGCTGTCAAAATCGGTGACCATCGCGATTGAGGCATAACAAAGCTCGGCTTCGCGGGCGAGCTTGGCTTCGGGCATGTTGGTCATCCCGATCACGTCGCAGCCCCATTGCTCGCGATACATCTTCGATTCCGCCAGAGACGAAAACTGCGGCCCTTCCATCGCCAGATAGGTGCCGCCGCGATGGATCGTGATACCGGCAGCCTTGCCTGCGGTCTCACAGGCGTCCGACAGGCGCGGGCAGGTCGGGTGCGCAACGCTGACATGGGCGACGCAGCCTGTTCCGAAAAAGCTCTTGTCGCGCGCAAATGTCCGGTCGATGAACTGATCGACGATGACAAAGTCACCCGGTGCCATGTGTTCGCGAAACGACCCGCAGGCCGAGACCGAGATCACATCCGTCACACCAAGCCGTTTCAGCGCGTCGATATTGGCGCGATAGGGCACATCGGTCGGTGAATGCACATGCCCGCGCCCATGGCGCGGCAGAAAGGCCATTGCGACACCGTCCAGCGACCCGGTCAGAATCTGATCCGAGGGCGCCCCCCAAGGGGTATCGACACTGACCCATTCCGCATTTTCCAGCCCATCGATGTCATAGATGCCTGATCCGCCGATAACGGCAATCCTGGTTTGGGTCACTGTCCTGCTCCGCCTGAAATACTGATATTGAATTTGTGCGGGTTCGGCCTGAAATTGACAAGAGGTCTATTCCTGTTTCGCCAGCAGGTTACGCTGTTGAGATTGCGTATTGAAATCCGCCCACGCGGCTCCAAACTCATCCAGCGGCCACGTCAGGTCCTGCGATTGACCATGCCTGTCACGAAACTCAAAACGATACGCATCCCCGTTCAGCATGGCATCCAGCAGGCTGTCGGCGCGATGATCCTCGAATGTGCAGCTTAACCCTGTCAGGCACCCGGGGCGCCGCGTGCGCCAGATCACATCCTGATCTTTCTCTATGCGGAATCCAGAAGGGCTGAAGAAGGTGCCGGGCTCAATCCCGAACTCGATTTTGAAACCATCTGATTCAGGTGTGATGAACATGAATTGCGCCGCAAATTTCGGACGCAAGGAAAACACCTCGGCGCGCCTTATGTAGCAGCGCTGCACCAAAGTACCGGCTTCCTCACGCTCGTCACAAATCGAATTCCAGATGCCGAAAATTTCATGGTGCGTGACACGCCAGTTTCCAGCCGTGTCATTCCCTTGCAAGTCCTGCGCAAAGGCGGGCAGGGCCGATAGAAATATAAGGGCAATCCAACGCATGAACTCACATTTGGGTGCTTGATCCGGGTGCCGCAAATCACGTTGCCGAGAGGCGAGTTATGCGCTGTGCGCATGGCTGCATCCCACCTCCTGCGGTGGCTTAACAGCGGCGCGCCCGCTACAACGACCCCTTCGCGCGAACATAAAATCCTTTAGGACTGTCCAATGCCCCGAGCCTTGCTGGCAAGTTTTGCCAACCGTATCGCCATACCCGATCTGCGCTGGGTGCCGGATGAGGGGCTGACCTTCTCTCGCCTGCGGATCGAGCTGCTGTCCGGCCTGACCGTGGCCCTCGCACTGGTGCCCGAGGCCGTGGCCTTTGCCTTTGTGGCTGGCGTGCACCCGCTGGTGGGCCTATATGCCGCTTTCCTTGTGGGGCTCATCACCGCGCTGATCGGCGGACGACCCGGCATGATCTCGGGCGCGACGGGCGCGCTGGCGGTCGTCATGGTGGCTTTGGTGGCCGAACATGGGGTCGAATACCTGTTCGCGACGGTGGTTCTGATGGGGATCCTCCAGGTTATCGCCGGGGCGATGCATTGGGGCCGCTTCATCCGACTGGTGCCGCACCCGGTGATGCTGGGTTTTGTGAATGGCCTGGCCATCGTGATCTTTCTGGCCCAGATGGGCCAGTTCAAGGTGCCGGGTACCATGGAAAACACCGGTCACGGCATGGGTGGTGGAGAATGGCTCTCCGGTGCGCAGCTATACACCATGCTGGGCCTTGTGGCACTGACCATGGCGGTGATCTGGGCGGTGCCGCGCATCACGCGCATCATTCCTGCGCCTCTGGCCGGTATTCTGGTTGTCGCTGCGCTGGTGATCGGTCTGGGGCTGGATGTCCCACGCGTCGGTGATCTGGCCTCGATCGAAGGTGGTCTGCCTGCCTTCCACATCCCGATGGTTCCGCTGAACTGGGGCACGCTCGAGATCATCCTGCCCTACGCTGTCATTCTGGCCGCGATTGGCCTGATTGAATCCCTTCTGACCCTGAACCTTGTGGGCGAGATTACCGGCAAGCGCGGCGGGGCGTCTCAGGAATGTATCGCCCAGGGTGCGTCGAATATCGTGACCGGCTTTTTCGGAGGCATGGGTGGCTGCGCGATGATCGGTCAGTCGATGATCAACGTGAAATCCGGTGGCCGGACCCGTATCGCCGGGATCGCTGCGGCGCTGTTTTTGCTGACCTTCATCCTGTTTGCCTCACCGCTGATCGAGCAGATCCCGCTGGCCGCGCTGGTTGGGGTGATGTTCATGGTGGTCATCGGCACCTTTGCGTGGAACTCGTTCAAGATCCTGCGCAAGGTTCCACTGACTGACGCTTTTGTCATCGTTCTGGTCACCGTCGTGACAGTGATGGAAGACCTCGCGGTTGCTGTTGTGGTCGGTGTCATCGTGTCGGCTCTGGCCTACGCTTGGAACAACGCCAAGCGCATCCACGCCGTCACCCGTGAGTCCGCGACCGAAAAAGGGGCGAAGGTCTATGAAATCCAGGGGCCGCTGTTCTTTGGGTCATCGGATGGCTTTATCGAACTCTTCGATGTGCCGAATGACCCGGAAACCGTCATCGTCGATTTCGCTGAAAGCCGTGTGGTGGACCAGTCGGCGTTGCAAGCCATCGAAAATATCGCGGCCAAATACGAGGCAGCAGGTAAACGCGTCATGTTGCGCCACCTGAGCCGGGATTGTCACAAGCTGTTGAACAAGGCAGGCCACCTGATGGTCGACAGTGACGATGACCCGGATTACGAACTTGCCGTCGATTACTCGGTCCGTACCGGCATTCTGGGCGGCCACTGATCCATTTGCGAGGCTCTGCCTCGCGCTCCGGGATATTTGAAGCCAGATGAATGAAGGATCCCTGCTTCATCTGGCCAAAAAATATCCCGGGGGAGCCGCCCGGAACGGGCGGTGGGGGCAGAGCCCCCGACACCCTCAATCATCCGGGCGACTGAGCGAGAACAGCTCGGACACGACCGAATAGTCCCGGTACCCAAGCCGCGCCAGAGGTTTGAACGAGGTTACGTCGAACTTGCCCTCTCGGATGTGGTCGTCGAGCAGATGCACGCCTGTTACTTCGCCGAACACGACGCGGTTGGCCGCGCCCGGCAGAGTGACGATCTGGGTCAACTTGCATTCCAGTGCTGCCGGGGCGCCTTGTACGCGGGCGCAGGGTATGGTTTCACATTCGACCGGGGTTAATCCGGCATGGGCAAACTCGTCCACCTCCTTGGGAAGGCTGGCCGAGCTGGCGTTCATCGCATCCTGATGCGCAAGGGCCACGACATTCACGCAGAATACACCTGTCGCCTCGATATTGGCGATACTGTCCTTGCCGCCGATCTGATCGTGTTTCGTGCCGGTTGTGGCAAACATTACTTGCGGCGGTGTGTAAGCAACCCCGTTGAAAAAGGAATAGGGTGCCAGATTGTTGATCCCATCCGCATCACGGGTCGATATCCAGCCGATCGGGCGTGGCGTGATAATGGCGTTGAACGGGTTGTGCGGCAGGCCGTGGCCGTCTTCGGGGCGGTAGAACATCATATCTCCAAGCGTTTGCCCAAGGCGTAGCGAAGTGCTAGGGCGATTTCCAGCAAGGAAACGAGGGCGGGTGTGCAGCAATTCGGGATCAGGCCAGAAGAGCCGGACGATTGGTGGGAGGTCGAAGCCCTCTATGACCTGTGCTTTGCGCCGGGCCGTGAGGCGTTGTCGTCCTACCGGTTGCGCGATGATGTGCCGCCGGTTTCTGACCTGTCACTGGTCGCGCGCGACGGTCAGGGCATTCTGGCCGGGGCGATCCGCTTCTGGCCGGTCCATGTCGGTGAACACGACGCATTGCTGCTAGGCCCGGTTGCCGTACACCCAACCCACCAGGGCGAGGGTCTGGGCGGTTATCTGATCCATGCCGGTGTCGAAGCCGGGCGTAAGCGCGGGTGGCAGCGGGTCATGCTGGTCGGTGACGAACCCTATTACAGGCGATTTGGTTTTGCGCGGCTGCAAGGTGTCGAGATGCCGCCGCCCACCAACCCGGACCGGGTTTTGGGGCTGGAACTGATGCCTGGTGTCTGGTCCGGAGTTCAGGGGGCTGTCACCCGCTGGACCCGCTGACCTATTGAATCGGCGTGGCTTAACGCCGATGTTGATAGGCAGGAGGACGCACATGCAGAACGTGGTTCTTGTCGAAAACGTGGATGCCGACGCTGAACTGGATCGTTTGGCGGGTTATTACCGATCTGCCGGAGGGGCTGGTGTCAAACTGCTGAACAAGCTGGGCGGATCAGCCGAGTCCCTGCTCGAGCAATTGCCCGATCCGGTTCGGAACGGCCTGACAGGGGCTACCGAGCAGGCGCTGTGGCTTGCGATGCACGCGGCTCAGGGGTCCCGGCGTGCGATCCCTGATCAGCAGCCCTGGGTCAATACCGCGCTTGCCACGGCCATGGGCGCGGCCGGCGGGCTGGGCGGTGTATCAACAGCCCTGATGGAGCTGCCTGCAACAACCGCCATGCTGTTGCGCGCCATTCAGGGGGCCGCCGCGCGCGAAGGTTTCGACCCGTCCGCCGAGAACGTAAAGTTCGACTGTGTGCGGGTTTTGTCCGCATCGGGCCCGCTGTCGCATGATGACGGTGCGGATCTTGGCTTTTTCTCGGTGCGCCTGACACTGACGGGTCCGGCCATGCAGCGTCTGATTGCTGCAGTGGCACCACGCTTTTCAATCGTGCTGGGGCAAAAACTGGCGGCACAGTCCGTCCCGGTGCTCGGCGCGTTGGCCGGTGGTGGAACGAACTATGTCTATTCGCGCTATTACCAGCAAATCGCGCGCGTGCATTTCGGCCTGCGAAGATTGGCGGTTGATGCCGATATCCCGCATGACGAGCTGGTGAAACAGCTGTCAGCCCGTATGTGATCAACAAATGCGCCATCACGCCGGACTTGGCGGACACCACTTCATATGGTAGTTTTTCAAGGGAAGGGCGCTAAATAGGCGTGTCCTGCGGGCCTATAACGCCAACGGGTCCTTTGCCCGAACAAAAGGTGCGTCGCGCAATGAATGCAAGACCGGTACTGCGTGAATTGGCTGAGACTGCGGAACACCCTGTTTTGCGGCAATCCTCTGCCCTGTGTTACCGGATACGGCGTGGCCATCCAGAGGTGTTGCTGATCACGACACGCCGGGCCCAGCGGTGGATTGTCCCCAAAGGGTGGCTCATCCCCGGCCTGACCCCATCGGAAACCGCAGTGCAGGAGGCCTGGGAAGAAGCGGGCGTGACGGGGCGATGCAGCAAAGCGGGGCTGGGGCAGTTTCTGCACGTCAAGCACCACCCAAATCAGCCCCCGACCTTGATTCTGGTCGATGTTTTTGCGCTGCATGTACAGGTAATGTCGCAGGACTTCCCCGAAAAGCACGAGCGCAGGCGCAAGTGGTTTGCACCTGAATGCGCGGCCCAAAAGGTCAGATCACCCGAGCTTGCCGAATTGTTACGCGACTTTAAGACCCATACGCATTAAGATAGCGCCAGAGAGGCTTGATATTGTCAGTCTGGTCGGTATCTATTCGCCAATCGTAATTTTGGACTGAACATGATTCAATACGCGTTGAAATGCAGTGAAGGCCACACATTCGACAGCTGGTTTCAATCCGCAGAAGCCTTTGACAAGCTGGCCTCTGCCAAGATGGTGACCTGCGCGATCTGCGGATGTACGCAGGTTGCGAAGGCGATCATGACACCGCGTGTCCGACCGGCCCGGAATGCGCAGGGAAAGCCCGAAAACGCGCCTGCATCCAATGAACAGATCAACGTCGCCACCCCTTCGCCCGAGATCGAGAAAGTTCTGGCCGAAATACGCCGCCATGTCGAAAAGAACTCGGACTACGTTGGCAAGGATTTTGCAAGCGAAGCGCGCAAGATGCATCTGGGAGAGGCGCCAGAGCGTTCGATCTATGGTGAAGCCAGACCGGATGAGGCGAAATCGCTGATCGAAGATGGCGTGCCGGTGGCACCGCTGCCGTTTCTGCCCAGCAGAAAGACCAACTGATCCATGCATGTCGTGATCACCGGTGCCAATCGCGGTATCGGCCGCGCCCTTGCCACGCGCTACGACACCCGCGGTGACGCGGTTACCGGAACCGCACGCGATGGCAGTGCACAGGTCTGTCTGGACGTGTCGGACCCGGCCCAACAGGCAGCAATGGCCGAACAGCTGAAAGACCAGCCCGTTGATCTTCTGATCTGCAATGCCGGGGTCTATCTGGACAAGGGGCACACGATCAACGACTACCCCGCCGAAATGTGGGCGCAAAGCTTTGCCACCAACGTGACCGGCGTTTTCCTGACCGTTCAGGCCTTGTTGCCCAATCTGCGCGCCGCAGGCGGCAAGGTCGCGATCATCTCGTCGCAGATGGCGTCCCATACGCGGGCACCGGGGGGCAGCTATATCTACCGCGCCTCCAAGGCGGCGGCGTTGAACCTGGGGCGGAATCTGGCGACGGATCTGAAAGCCGACGGGATCGCCGTGGGTATCTATCATCCGGGCTGGGTGCAAACCGACATGGGCGGCGCGGCCGCCGATATTGATGTCGATCAGGCCGTTTCGGGCCTGATGGAACGCTTTGAGGCCCTGTCAATCAGCTCTACCGGCTGTTTTGAAACCTATGACGGGCAGGCGCACGCTTACTGACCGGTCAGCGCCGCTTTGGGAATTTCATAGACCTCACCGGGTTCAATATAGACCACAAGCACGTCGCCCAGCGTTTCATAAGTCATCTTCGAGGTCGAGCTGCTGGACTCCGGCGCACCATCCTTGAAATAGATGTTGCGCACCTTGCCACCCCCCAAAGCCACGGCCAGCGTCGTTGTGCCGTCATCATGGCGGCGCAGTTCTGCATTGCAGCTTTGCATCGGGTCACCGGCATTTGCGGCGCAGGGCACCTTGCCCAGTGCATTCTTTCCGTCCGTGCCGGCCACACTGGCAACCTGCGCCAATGCAGGCGACGACAACAAAGTAACGGCAAGGGCTAGGCGAAACATGGGGAACCTCTTGATTTGGTTGTTACTCGCAGGCTGACACCGCACCTGCGCAATGTAAAGCGGCCCTGTGCCACAGGCGGGTCCTGTTTGCGCTCTTGCTCTTGGGGTGCCCCTCGCTTATGAGGCTCGGGACCTCTAATCCAAGGCGCGGAGACATTTGCCCCCATGCCCGTACTCGTTATGAAATTCGGCGGCACTTCGGTCGCCAACCTGGACCGCATCCGCCGTGCTGCCAAGCGCATCGGTGTCGAAGTTGCCAAGGGCTATGACGTGATCGTCATCGTCTCGGCCATGTCGGGCAAAACCAACGAGCTGGTGGGCTGGGTGAACGAGACCTCGCCGCTGTTTGATGCACGTGAATACGATGCTGTGGTATCTTCGGGCGAAAACGTTACCGCTGGCCTGATGGCGCTGACATTGCAGGAAATGGATGTTCCTGCGCGCAGCTGGCAGGGCTGGCAAGTGCCGCTGCTGACAACCAGCGCGCACAGCCAGGCCCGGATCGAAGACATCCCGACCACGAACATCAACCAGAAATTCGGCGAAGGCATGAAAGTGGCCGTTGTGGCCGGGTTTCAGGGGCTCAGCCCCGAAGGCCGCATCACCACGCTGGGCCGGGGTGGCTCTGACACCACTGCCGTGGCTTTTGCCGCCGCGTTTGGTGCGGAACGCTGCGACATCTATACCGACGTGGACGGCGTCTATACTACCGATCCGCGCATCTGCGAAAAGGCGCGCAAGCTGGACAGGATCTCGTTCGAGGAAATGCTCGAACTGGCGTCGCTGGGCGCCAAGGTGCTGCAGACCCGCTCGGTCGAGCTGGCAATGCGCTACAAAGTAAAACTGCGCGTTCTTTCAAGTTTCGAAGAACAATCCGACGAGGCCGGTACGCTGGTCGTTGACGAGGAGGATATCATGGAATCCAATGTTGTGGCCGGTGTGGCCTATTCCCGTGACGAGGCCAAGATGACCGTCGTTTCGGTGGCGGACCGTCCCGGTATCGCCTCGACCATCTTCACCGCGCTCAGCGATGAGGGCGTCAATGTCGACATGATCGTGCAGAACATCTCGGACGAGGGGCGCACGGACATGACCTTCTCGTGCCCCACCGATCAGGTGGTTCGTGCCGAAAAAGCGCTGCTGGCGATCAAGGACAAGGGCGAGCTCAACTATGCCGAACTGGTCGCCGATACCGGTGTCTGCAAGGTCTCGGTGGTGGGAATCGGTATGCGCTCGCAATCGGGTGTCGCGGCCAAAATGTTCAAGATACTCTCGGATGAGGGGATCAACATCAAGGTCATCACAACCTCCGAGATCAAAATTTCCGTTCTTATCGACAGGAAATACATGGAACTTGCCGTTCAGGCACTGCATGATGCCTTTGAACTGGACAAGGCGGCCTGAGCTGATCGGCCAAGGGTTTCGCCTGACACACTGAATTGGTTGGGCCATGGCGGACGGCACGGAAACAGAATCCCGCAAGCTGCTGGGGCGGTTGCGCGAGGCGATGGCCAGCGAAGCCGCTGGACAGGAGCGTCTTGATCAGATCACTCATCTGATCGCCGACAGCATGCGCAGCGAAGTGTGCTCAATCTATCTGTTCCGCGATGATGAGACCCTGGAACTCTGTGCGACCCAGGGGCTTGCGCCTGAATCGGTGCACCAGACCCGTATGCGCATGGGCGAGGGGCTGGTGGGCAGGGTCGCCAAGACCGGCAAGGTGGTCAACACCCCGGATGCGCCGTCTGAAAAAGGGTTCCGGTATATGCCGGAAACCGGGGAAGAGCGGTTTTCGTCCTTTCTCGGCGTGCCGGTGCAGCGCCTTGGGGAAAAACTGGGTGTTCTGGTTGTCCAGTCCCGCAAAGCGCGTGAATTTTCCGCCGACGAGATCTATGCGCTGGAAGTGGTGGCCATGGTGCTGGCCGAAATGGCCGAACTGGGCGCTTTTGTCGGCGAAGGCGCGGCCCTGTCGCCACGGCACCAGCAATCGGTCCTATTGCGCGGCGGCCCGGCGCAGGAAGGTTCTGCCGAAGGCCATGTCTGGCTGCATGAACCCCGCGTGGTTGTCACCAATCCGATCGCCGAAGACCCGCACCGGGAACGCGAACGACTGAATGAGGCGGTGGAAGAGCTGCGCGTCGGCGTCGACAAGATGCTCGAGATTTCCCGGGATGGTGACACCGAACAGCTCAAGGTGCTGGAAGCCTACCGGATGTTTGCCAATTCCAAAGGCTGGATGCGCCGGATGGAAGAGGACATTGCTCTGGGGCTCAGTGCCGAAGCCGCGGTCGAGAAAGAACAATCCCAGGCGCGCGCCCGGATGGGGCAGGTGTCTGATCCCTACCTGCGCGAACGGCTGGCGGATCTTGACGATCTCAGCAACCGTTTGTTGCGCATTCTGACCGGGCAGGGAAAAACCGACAGCGCCGATCTGCCGCCCGATCCGATTTTGGTCGCGCGCAATATCGGCCCCGGTGACCTGCTGGAATACGGGCGGGCGCTGAAGGGGATCATCCTCGAAGAAGGTTCAGTCGGCAGTCACGCCACCATTGTGGCCCGTGCGCTGGCAATCCCACTGGTGGTCCATGTGGGCCGGATCACGACCGAAGCGCTGAATGGCGACCACGTGCTGGTGGACGGTGATCAGGGCGTTGTTCATCTGCGCCCCGAAGACAGCGTGGTCAGCGCCTTCCGCGACAAGATCGCGATGCAGGCCAAGGCACAGGAACGCTATGCCTCGATCCGCGAAACCCCCTGTGTCACACGCGACGGAACGCGCATCAATCTGGTGATGAACGCGGGCCTTATGGCCGATCTCCCGTCGCTGGGAACGTCGGGTGCCGAAGGTGTTGGTCTGTTCCGAACCGAGCTGCAATTCCTGATCCGCAATCAGATGCCCAAACGGTCCGAGCTTGTCACCCAGTATCAGCGGGTACTGGATGCGGCGGGCGACAAAAGGGTGGTGTTCCGCACACTCGATATCGGGTCGGACAAGGTGCTGCCCTATATGAAACACGTGGCCGAACCCAACCCGGCCCTGGGTTGGCGCGCCATTCGAGTCGGTCTGGACAAACGCGGCGTGATGCGGATGCAGTTGCAGGCCCTTCTGCGCGCCGCCAATGGTCGCCCGCTGACCGTCATGTTCCCCTTTGTCGCGCAGGCCGAGGAATATCGCGAAGCCCGCTGG
Source organism: Ruegeria sp. AF5 (assembly GCF_056541905.1). Lineage (NCBI taxonomy): Bacteria > Pseudomonadati > Pseudomonadota > Alphaproteobacteria > Rhodobacterales > Roseobacteraceae > Ruegeria > Ruegeria sp. AF5. The sequence continues at coordinate 19,151 of NZ_JBQFYZ010000017.1, read as the reverse complement.
GAGGTGAACAAAACCATCGAACGCGAAAAGCGACTGGGCCATGTTCTGCCCGAAACGCTTGAAGTCGGCGCGATGCTGGAAACTCCATCGCTGGCCTTTGCGCCGCAAAAGTTCTTTGACGAGGTCGATTTCATCTCGATCGGCGGGAATGACCTCAAGCAGTTCTTTTTTGCGGCTGACCGCGAAAATGAACTGGTCCGCCGCCGCTATGACACGTTGAATGTCAGTTTCCTGAGCCTGATGGAACGCATTGTCGAACGCTGCGGTCTTTCGGACACTCCGCTCAGTTTCTGTGGCGAGGATGCGGGCCGTCCGGTCGAGGCGCTGTGCCTTGCGGCCATGGGTATTCGCACCCTGTCTATGCGCCCGGCGTCGATTGGTCCGGTCAAAAGCCTGTTGCTGCGGTGCGACCTGATGGAGGTGCGAAAAATCATCGCCGACGCGCGCCATCGCGGCGAACAATCCGTACGTCCGGCCGTGATGGAATGGCTGCGCAGTCAGGTATAGCCCTCAAAACCTCGCTTTTTGGGGAAACTATGCTTGATTTTTTCGCGCAGGCTTTCTATCACGCAGGCAATGTTAGCGGTAACAGTGTGCCGCAGAGCCGTTTCATGCCGTGCTGAACTGATATCGGCAAACTCGAGAAGGAGCCTGTGATGGTTTCACGCGTAATTCCGGTAGAGCCGTTCGATCTTGTGTTGTTCGGCGCGACCGGGGATCTGGCGCAACGTAAGATCTTGCCGGGCTTGTACCATCGGTTCGAGGTCGGCCAGATGCCCGATGGGGCGCGGATCATCGGCACGGCGCGCTCGGATATCGACAGCGACGGGTTTCGCGATCAGGTCCGTGCATCGATGCAGGAATTCGCACCGAAGTTCAAAAAGGAAACGCTGGACCGGTTCCTGTCCCATGTTGAATACGTGCCGGTGGATGCGCTGGGCGATGCCGGATGGTCCGATCTGTCCAAGGTGCTGCGCCCCGACGTGGTGCGGGCCTTTTACCTGTCAGTGGGTCCCAGCCTGTTTTCGGGCATTGCGCAGCGCCTGCATGACGCCGGTCTGGCCACGCCGGACAGCCGCATCGTTGTCGAAAAGCCTTTCGGCCATGATCTGGCCTCGGCCAGGGCGCTGAACGAAGGCTTGCGGGCGTGTTTCAAGGAACACCAGATTTACCGGATCGACCATTATCTGGGCAAGGAAACCGTGCAGAACCTGATGGCGCTGCGCTTTGCGAATTCCCTGTTCGAGCCGCTTTGGAACTCGACCCATGTCGACCATGTGCAGATCACCGTGGCGGAAACCGTCGGGGTCGAGGGGCGCGGGGCCTATTACGATCAATCCGGCGCGATGCGGGACATGATCCAGAACCATCTGGTGCAATTGCTGTGCCTGACCGCGATGGAACCTCCGTCAAAGTTCTCTCCCAACGCGGTGCGCGACGAGAAGGTCAAGGTGATCGAGGCGCTGGAACCAGTCGAACCCGGGGATATCGCCCGTGGTCAGTATCGCACGGGCAAGGGCGGTGACGGATACCTTGATCACGTTGGCAACCCGGCCAGCCGCACCGAAAGCTTCATTGCGCTCAAGGTCCATATCGGCAACTGGCGCTGGGCCGGGGTACCGTTCTACCTGCGCACAGGCAAACGCCTGCGCGCACGTGCCTCTGAAATCGCGGTGTTCTTCCGCGACCCGCCACACACGATCTTTCCCAATGTCGGCCCGTTGCATGGCAACGTGCTGGTGATCCGCCTGCAACCTGACGAAGGCATCACCCTGCGCACAACGATAAAGGAACCGGGGCAGGGCGGGTTCCGCCTGTCCGATGTTGCTCTGGACATGAGCTTTGCCGACGCGCTGGGTGATGACTCGCAATCCCCGGACGCATATGAACGCCTGATCATGGATGTCATCCGGGGCGATCAGACCCTGTTCATGCGCGGGGACGAGGCCGAGGCCGCCTGGGCCTGGGTCGATCCCATCATTCACGGCTGGGAACAGCGCGGGGACAAACCCGCCAAGTACGATCAGGGCAGTTCAGGCCCCGAAGAAGCACTGATGCTGATGCATCGCGATGGGCGTCGCTGGCGTCAGATCGGAGGGTAATCATGGTTCACTCTGTCATTTCCGACGTCACCAAACGGATCATCGACCGCAGCGCCGATCTGCGCGACCCCCATATCGACCGGATGGAACAGGCCAGATCCAAGGGCCCCGCCCGTGCGCACCTGTCCTGCAGTGGTCAGGCCCATGCCTATGCGGGTGCGGGTGAAGACCAGCAATCCATGGCCACTGGTACGGCGGGCAATCTGGGCATCGTCACCGCCTATAACGACATGCTGTCTGCCCATCAGCCTTTTGAACGGTACCCCGCCCTGATCCGCGATGCGATCCGCGCTGCCGGAGGCACCGCACAGGTCGCGGGTGGCGTGCCAGCCATGTGCGACGGTGTCACCCAGGGCGAAGCAGGGATGGAATTGTCGCTGTTTTCACGCGACGTGATCGCTCTGGCAACTGGCGTAGCACTCAGCCACAACACCTATGACGCGGCTGTCTTCCTCGGCGTCTGCGACAAGATTGTCCCCGGCCTGATCATCGGCGCGCAGGCGTTCGGGCATCTGCCTGCCGTGTTCCTGCCCGCAGGACCAATGACCAGCGGTCTGCCCAATGACGAAAAGGCCAAGGTCCGCCAGAAATTCGCTGCCGGAGAGGTCGGGCGCGACGAGCTGATGGCCGCCGAAATGGCCGCCTATCACGGTCCCGGCACCTGCACTTTCTACGGCACCGCCAACACCAACCAGATGCTGATGGAATTCATGGGCCTGCACCTGCCGGGCTCCAGCTTCGTCAATCCCAACACGCCCTTGCGCGACGCGCTGACACAAGAGGGCGCGCGCCGCGCCCTGTCGCTCAGCGCGCTGGGAAACAGCTATACCCCGGTTTATCAGGTGCTCGACGAACGGGCCTTTGTGAACGGTATCGTCGGCCTGATGGCGACCGGAGGCTCGACCAATCTGCTGATCCACCTGATCGCCATGGCGCGCGCCGGGGGCATCGTGCTGGATTGGCAGGATTTCTCGGATATCTCCGCCGTGGTCCCGCTGGTCGCACGGGTCTATCCCAACGGTCTGGCCGACGTGAACCACTTCCACGCCGCAGGCGGGCTTGGGTTCACGATCGGCACGTTGCTCGAAGAAGGCTTGCTGCACCCCGATACGCTGACCGTCGCCGGTCAGGGCCTGCACAATTACACGCGGGAGCCCAAGCTAATCGATGGTGAGCTGACCTGGCAAGACGGCGCTGGCCACAGCCTGAATGACAAGATCGTCCGTCCTGCCCGCGACCCGTTCCAGCCCACTGGCGGCCTGTCGCGCCTGACCGGCAATCTGGGCACAGCCGTCATGAAGGTCTCGGCCGTCGCCCCCGAACATCAGGTGGTCGAGGCTCCGGTCCGCGTTTTCCACGACCAGGACGCGGTTAAGGCAGCCTTCAAGGCGGGCGAGTTTACCGGTGACGTCATCGTCGTCGTGCGCTTCCAGGGTCCCAAGGCCAACGGGATGCCGGAACTGCACTCACTGACGCCCATGCTGTCGATCTTGCAGGGCCGGGGCCAGAAAGTGGCGCTGGTTACCGATGGCCGCATGTCTGGCGCTTCCGGCAAGGTGCCCGCCGCCATCCATGTTGTCCCCGAAGCGCTCGACCGTGGCCCCATTGCATACCTTCAGGATGGTGACATCCTGCGCGTCGATGCGGTCAGGGGTGATCTGGAAATCCTCACCGCAGGCGTTCTGGACCGCGCGCCCGTCACCACCGATCTATCCGCCAATCAACACGGCGCAGGGCGCGATCTTTTTGGCGCGTTCCGCCAGAATGTCGGCTCGGCCGACACCGGTGCCAGCATTTTCGGAGTTTAACCTCATGTCCAAATCCCAACGCACCCGTGAAATCTGCGCACTGGCCCCGATCGTTCCGGTTCTGGTTGTCGATGACGTCGCGCAGGCCCGCCCGCTGGCCGAGGCATTGGTCGCCGGCGGTCTGCCAGCGCTCGAGGTCACCTTGCGCACGCCCGCCGCGCTCGACGCGATCCGCGCGATGGCCAAGGTGCCCGGCGGCGTGGTCGGCGCAGGTACGCTGGTCACACCCGAAGACGTCCGCGCCGCCAAAGAGGCGGGCGCGCAGTTCGGCGTCTCTCCGGGCGCAACCGAGGCGCTCATCGCGGCGTGCGAGGCCGAGGGCCTGCCGCTACTGCCCGGCGCGGCCACGGCCAGCGAAGCGATGGCATTGCTGGAAAAAGGCTATGACATGCTGAAATTCTTCCCGGCCGAGGCCTCGGGCGGCGCGCCCGCACTCAAGGCAATCGGTGCGCCCCTGCCGCAGATCAGCTTTTGCCCGACAGGCGGGGTGTCGATGTCCAACGCCCGCGACTACCTGTCCCTGTCCAACGTGGTCTGCGCCGGTGGCAGCTGGGTCGCGCCCAAGCAGATGGTCGAAAGCGGTGACTGGGCCGGGATCGAAACACTTGCGCGCGAGGCGTCGAAGCTGGCGGATTGACGCCGCGAAGCCCCTCAGTAATGTGGGCGTCAACTCAGACAGGTTGACCCCATGACACAGACATCTGCCCTCTCTCATGGGCGAACTTATTTGGCGATCCCGGGCCCGTCGGTAATGCCGGACGCGGTCCTGCAGGCGATGCATCGTCCGTCGCCCAATATCTACGATGGCGCGCTCATCGACATGATGCCCGCCCTGACCCGTGACCTGCGTCGGGTTGCACGCACAGGCCATGACGTTGCCATCTATATTGCCAATGGTCACGGCACGTGGGAGGCCGCTCTGTCAAACGTGATCGCCCCCGGCGAAACCGTTCTGGCTCCTGCCTCGGGCCGGTTCACCCATGGCTGGGCCGAGATGGCCGAAGGCATCGGGGCAAAGGTGCAGCTGATCGATTTCGGCACCTCATCCGCCTGGGATCTCGACCGAATTGCCGACGCTTTGCGCGCGGATAAAAGCCACCAGATCAAGGCCGTTCTCGCGGTTCATGTGGACACATCAAGCTCGATCCGCAACGATATCCCGGCACTGCGCAAACTGCTCAACGATCTGGACCACCCGGCGCTGTTGATGGCCGATTGCATCGCCTCGCTGGGATGCGACCGGTTCGAGATGGATGAATGGGGCGTCGATGTCACGGTCACCGCTTGCCAGAAAGGCCTGATGACCCCCGCAGGCACAGGCTTCGTCTTTTTCAACGACAAAGCACAGGCCAAGCGGGCCGCCATGCCGCGTGTGTCACGATATTGGGACTGGCAGCCGCGCGCCAATCCCGACCTGTTCTACCAGTATTTCGACGGTACCGCGCCGACGCATCACCTCTATGGTCTGCGCGCCGCGCTCGACCTGATCCATGCGGAAGGGATCGAACAGGTCTGGGCCCGCCATGAACGTCTGGCTACTGCCATCTGGGCGGCCTGCGAAACATGGGCCGAAGGCGGCGCGCTGCATCTGAACGTTGCCGACCGCGCCCACCGCAGCCATGCCGTTACCGCCCTGCGCCTGAACGGGGGGCGCGGCACGGCCCTGCGCGCGTTCACTGAACATCAGCTGGGCCTGACGCTGGGCATTGGTCTTGGGATGGAGGACTACGACAGCTGTTTCCGCCTCGGACATATGGGCCATGTCAACGGGCAGATGGTGATGGCGATGCTGGGCGGTATGGAAACGGCCATGGCCGCGCTTGATATCCCCCGTGGCAAAGGCGCGCTCGAGGCCGCCGCTGCCGTCCTGGCCGCCTGATACACTTCAGACGAACAGCGCTGATCCGCCCCTTCATCTGGCCAAAAATATCCTCGGGGGGAATCGCGCTTTGCGCGATGGGGGGCAGACAGCCCCCCTTTGACCCGATGGCAAGACAGACCAGAGCTAGCCCGTCTTTGTCCGCACCTCCGCTAGCGCCTTGGGCAAGGCGGCCGCAAAAGCATCCAGATCTGCTGTTTCACCACAGCTTACCCGGATGCACCTGTTCTGGGGCGTTGCAAACGGCATCCGGACAAACAGGCCCCGCGCAACCAGAGCCTCCAGAACCGCTCGGGCAAAATCCCCATCCCGCCCGCAATCAATCGTCACGAAATTGGTGGCCGAGGGCAGCGGCTCCAACCCGTTTTCGCGGGCAATCGTTGCTATCCGCTCACGCGCCTCGGCGATTTGCGCCTGAATATGCTCCAGCCACGCACCATCCTGCAACGCGGCCAGCGCCCCGGCCTGCGCCGCGCGGTTCATGCCGAAATGATTGCGCACCTTATTGAAGGCTGCAATCAGGTCGGGCGCTCCCATGGCATAGCCAACCCGTGCGCCCGCCATGCCATAGACCTTGGAAAATGTCCGCATCCGGATCACGCGAGGGTCGTCTGCGCTGACGGGTGCCGCTGTCCCAACTGGCGCGCATTCCACATAAGCCTCATCCAGAATCAGCAGGCACCCGTCGGGCAGGGCGTCCATCGCCGCCACGATATCCGCGCCGGAATGCCAGCTGCCCATCGGATTGTCCGGATTGGCCAGATAGACCAGCTTTGCACCCACCTCGGCCGCCTTCGCAAACAGGGCCGCCGGGTCTTCGTGATCCCCGGCATAGGGAACCTTGTGCAAAACGCCACCGAACCCGGCGACATGATAATTAAAGGTGGGATACGCCCCGTCCGAGGTCACAACCGCATCCCCGGGCCCTACAATCAGACGCACAAGATAACCCAGAAGCCCGTCAATCCCTTCGCCCACAACGATATTTTCGGAGGTTACCCCATGATACTCGGCCAAAGCATGGCGCAGATCGTGGTTCTCGGGATCACCATACATCCAGATATCAGACGCGGCCTGCTCCATGGCCCGGATCGCGCGGGGCGAGGGGCCAAACACGCTCTCGTTGGCGCCAAGACGGGCAATGAACGCCGCGCCGCGCTGACGCTCTTGCGTTTCGGGGCCCACAAAGGGCACGGTGGCGGGCAGGGATTGGGCAAGCGGGGTGTATCGTGGTCCTGTCATGCCTGCAGATAACCCCAAGCCCGAGCTTCGGGCAAGCGCGCACATCATCCCGCGCGTCAGAACGTATTGAAACACAAGTAAGGAGCGCAAATGCGCATACTGTCTGCCATTGTTCTTCTGGGCCTTGCTTATCTTCTGTTCTGGCCCGTTCCCGTTATCCCCGTCGCCGTTGAGATGCCGGAAGATGCCGGTTTCACAGGGGATTTCGCCGAGAACACCGTGCTGGACGCCGCGCAGCTGATCCACTTGCCCGATGGGGAAACCGGCCCCGAAGACATCGCCATCCTGCCCGACGGCGCGGTCTATACGACCAGCCGGTCTGGCACGCTCTATCGCATTGACGGGGCCGACCCTGTTGTGGCCGACCAACTCGGTGGGCGTCCTCTGGGTCTCAGGGCCGGACCGGATGGCGCGCTTTACATTGCCGACAGCTTTCGCGGCGTGATGCGCTGGACCGGGCCGGGCACGCTTGAATCCGTGGTGGCCGATATCGACGGTGCGCCCGTGGTCTATGCAAACCAACTGGACGTGGCGCAGGACGGCACGATCTATTTTTCGAACTCTTCCGACCGGTTCGATCCCGAAACCATGGGCGGGACCAAGCCGACTTCGGTCCTGACCATCTGGGAACAATCCGATACAGGCTATGTCGCCCGTCACACACCCGATGGCCGCACCGAAAAGATTGCCACTGGGTTCGTCTATACCAATGGCATTGCGCTCTCACCTGACGCAGATTTCCTGCTGATCGCCGAGACCGGTCGCGCACGGGTACACAAGCTGTGGCTCAGCGGGCCCAAAGCCGGTCAGCAAGAGGTCTTGCTGCACAACCTGCCCGGCTATCCCGACAATCTCGAAGCACAGGGCGATGGCACCTACTGGATGGCCTTCGCCAGCCCGCGTGTCCCGTCCGAGGCACTGATGCCGTACCCCTTCCTGCGCAAGGTGGTCTGGCGGCTGGGTCCGGCTGTACGCCCGGCGCCGATCCATCGGGGTATGCTGGTGCAGTTTGATGGTGAAGGCACGATCCTGCGCACGCTTCAAGACCCTCAAGGCCGTATTGGCATCACGACAGGGGGCCGGATCGTGGGCGATCAGTTCTATGTCATGACGCTCGATTCCCCCTGGTTCGGGCGGATGCCTGTCAGCGATCTGCCCTGACGTCGCAGTGGAATTCGGCGTCCCGTCCGGGCATGGTCGCCGCAACTGAATTTCGGGAGGTCCCCCATGTCACGTGTATCCGTCACCTATCAAGACCATGTTGCCCATGTCACCCTGACCAGAGGTGACAAGATGAATGCGCTGGATGACGCGATGGTCAAGGCATTGCTCTCTGCCGGGCAAGAGGTCGCCGCCTCGGACGCCCGCGCCGTGGTTTTGTCGGGCGAGGGGAAAAGCTTTTGCGCTGGGCTCGACATGGCGAGCTTTGCAAAGATGGCCCATATGGATCCCACCGAATGGCTGATGACCCGCAGCCACGAAGATGCCAACGAAATGCAGGAGCTGGCGCTGATATGGCGTCGCGTACCGGTGCCGGTGATCTGCGCCATTCAGGGCGTCGCCTATGGCGGTGGCCTGCAAATCGCGCTGGGCGCGGATATCCGTATCGCGCACCCCGAGGCGAAACTGGCGGTGATGGAGATGAAATGGGGTATCATCCCCGATATGGGCGGCATGGTTCTGTTGCCCCGGCTTGTGCGTTCGGACGTGCTGCGCCTGCTGACCTACACGGCCCGGCCCATCGGCGCGCAGCAGGCGATGGATTGGGGGCTGGTCACGCAGCTTTCAGATGATCCGCTGACCGAAGCTCTGGCCATTGCCGAGAATATTGCCGGTCAAAGCCCCTCGGCTATCCGTGCGGCCAAGCGGCTGATCGAAGTGGCCGAAACCCAGCCCCGCGCAGACGTTCTCAAGGCGGAATCCGCCGAGCAGGTGGAGCTGATCGGCAAGCCTCATCAGATGGAGGTCGTGATGGCGCAGATGCAGGGCCGCAAGCCCGAGTTCAAGTGATCAGCGCATGAAAGCCCGCCGCGCATCGCGGGCCATGTTGTAACGCATTTCCAGATCAGCGATCTCCGACATCGCGGCCCGGCGTTCCGCGGGGTCGGTCAGGGCCGGATACGCTTTGCGGGCCGCATCCAGTTTCTTTTTGATGTCGAACTCTTCGGGAAGAACCCCGGCTTGCGCCATGATCCGGTGCCCGGCGGCGATGGCCGGATCGCCCTGCGCCTCGCCGGACCGGTCGGGCAGGGGGAGACCTTCGCCGACAAGGCCCTGCAACTGCCCCTCGGCCTGTGCCTTTTTGATCTGGCGCTCCACCAGTTTTCCAAGTGAACCGAACATGGCGCAATAATACCCGGTAAGGGCGGGATGCGAAAGCGGCTACCGAACTCTGTTGCTGACCAGATAGGCCAGCCCGCCGACCAGCAGACCCCAAACCGCCGCGCCCAGGCCAAAGACGGTGACGCCCGATGCGGTGATCGCAAAGGTCAACATCGCGGCCTCACGCTCGGCCGGAACCTCAAGTGCTGCGAAAATCGAATTGGCCAGAACGCCGATCAGGGCGACACCGGTCAGTGTCCCCATCAACAGCGGATCGGCATGGGATGCAAAGCCGGTAATCGCCACGGCAAAGATACCGAATACACCATAGAACACACCACTCATGATGGCCGACCAGTACCGTTGCGCGGGGTCGGGGTGGCTGTCTTCATTGGAACACATGGCAGCCGTGATCGCCGCAAGGCAGGTGGCAGGTGCGCCAAATGGCGCAGATAACAGGCTCGCCCCACCCACGGATGAAAACAGCCTGCCCGGTGCCGGGGTATAGCCAAAGCTGCGCATCACCGCGATGCCGGGAATATTCTGGGTCGCCATCGTGACGATGAACAGCGGGATGGCGATCCCGATGGTCGAGGCCAGCGAAAAATTGGGCGTGGTCCAGACCGGTGCCGCCAGCCATCGCGCCGGGGTCACCGATGCGTCGCCTGCGTTCAGCACCACAACCAGCGCGGCGGCGACAACGGCCGCCGGAACAGCGAACAGCCGGTTGATCCGGCCCGCGATGAACCATGTCAGGATCACCGGCAGGGCTTGCGCGGGCAATTCGACTGCGGCCTGAAAGGGCAGAATGCAAAGCGGCAGCAGAACCCCCCCCAGCATGGCCTGTGCCAGAGTTGTCGGAATGGCGGCCGCCAGCCGCCCCAGTGGCCGCCAGAGCCCGGCCAGAACCGTCAGCGCCCCTGCACACAGGAAGGCGCCTGTCGCCTCGGCAAACCCCAGCGCCGGTGTCGCGGACACCGCCAGCAGCGCCGCCCCCGGCGTCGACCAGGCGACGCTGATCGGTTGCCGGTACCACAGGCTCAGCACAATGGCGGTCAGTCCCATTGCGATGGCCGCCATCATCAGGCCCGAGGCCGCCTGCGCCGGAGACGCCCCCATCGCGGCCAGCCCCTGCAACACGATAGGAAAGGAACTGAAGAATCCGACAATGGCGACAACAAGCCCGGTCGAGACTGTCTGGAGCGGTGGGGCAAACTGGGTCATGACAGCCTCGGGCGGTTGGGGTTGGTGATTGCTAACAAGCGGCGGCAGGGACGGGCAAGGTCTGAACGCGCAAAAGAAAACCCCGCCGGATCAGCGGCGGGGTTCGGGGTATGAGTATTTTTGAAAAGATGAAGATCAGGCGATCTCAGCCAGACGGGCCAGCGCCTCGTTCAGCTTGGCTTCTTCTTCCTCGCGTGCGGCGAGGTTGGCTTTGGCTTCCTCGACCACCTCATCCGGGGCCGAGGCCACGAATTTGGGGTTGTTCAGACGCCCACGCAGGCCACCCAGTTCCTTGGCCAGCTTGCCCTTTGCTTTCTCCAGCCGCTCCTTTTCCGCGCCAATGTCGATGATATCCGCCAGCGGCAGGCCGAAGGAGGCTCCGGGAGCGGCAATCGAGATGGTGCCCTTGGGCAGCGCGTCCGCGCTGGTCAGGCTGTCGATGCGGGCCAGACGTTTGATCAGCGCCTCGTTGCGGTCCCACGCGGCTTGGCCGTTGGCGTCGATCTCGGTCACCAGCATCGGCACGTAAAGACCCGCAGGCACCCGCATCTGCGCACGGGCCGAGCGGGTGTTTTCGATTACCGAGATCACCCAGTTCATCTCACGATCCGCATCGGCGTCGACCAGTTCCGTGCCGTAGGTCGGCCAGTCGGCGTGGACGACCAATTTGGCGCGATTGCCGGTCAGGCCCCACAGCTCTTCGGTGATGAAGGGCATGATCGGGTGCAGCAGAACCATGCACTGATCCAGAACCCAGCGCATGGTGGCGCGGGTTTCGACCTGTGCTTCGGCGTCGTCACCCTGCAGCAGGGGTTTCGACAGTTCCACGTACCAATCGCAGACCTTGCCCCAGACAAAGGCGTACAGGCCGTTGGCGGCATCGTTGAAGCGATAGCTCTCCAGCGCCGCGTCGACCTCCGCTCGCACACGGGCGGTTTCGCCGATGATCCAGCGGTTGACGGCCGCCTTGGGCTGCAGGTCGGCCACGTCCAGTTGCGGGACGGCGTCGGTAAAGACCTCGTTCATCTCGGCAAAGCGGACGGCGTTCCACAGCTTGGTGCCGAAGTTGCGATAGCCGGTGATGCGCTCGCGCGACAGTTTTAGAACGCCGCCAATGGCCGCCATTGAGGCATTGGTAAAGCGCAGCGCGTCGGCGCCGAATTCGTCCACGATTTCAAGCGGGTCGATGACGTTGCCGGTGGTCTTGGACATCTTCTTGCCCTTCTCGTCGCGGACGAGCTGGTGCAGGTAGACGGTGTGGAATGGGATTTCATTAACTACGGCCAGTTGCATCATCATCATCCGGGCGACCCAGAAGAACAGGATGTCGAAGCCGGTGATCAGGACGTCCGTGGGGAAGTAGCGCTCCAGCTCCTCGGTCTGTTCGGGCCAGCCCAGCGTTCCGATGGGCCAGAGGCCGGATGAGAACCAGGTGTCGAGGACGTCGGGATCGCGGTAGAGGCCGATTTTGCCCTCGCGAATGAACGAGATAGCCTCTTCCTTAGTAGAGACCTCGGCGATTTCCATGCCTTCGTAGTAGCCCTCAACGTCCGCCCGAATTGCATCAAAAGACGGGCCGCAGAATACCGCAAACTCCCCTTTGTTGTGGCTTGCCATACGGGCGATGCGATCCGGGTTCGGTGCCAGCCCCGAGCACTTTTGCTGAGGCCCATACCAAACCGGGATCTGATGCCCCCACCACAGCTGGCGCGAGATGCACCAGGGCTCGATGTTTTCCAGCCAGTGGTAATAGGTTTTCTCGCCCGACTCGGGGATGATCTTGACCGTGCCGTCCCTGACCGCATCCAGCGCGGGGCCGACGACCTTTTCGGCGTCGACGAACCACTGGTCGGTGAACATCGGCTCGATGACGACTTTCGAGCGGTCGCCAAACGGCTGCATGATCGGTTTGCTTTCGACCAGCGGGACGAGTGCCGGGCTGAAGCCCGGCCCACCGTCATCGTCCTCTGTAGGCCGGGCTTCAGTCCGGCTCGATCCCAGACGCGGATCGTCCGCTGGACACATGACAGCCAGACCTTCGCGGGTGATCTCTTCGACCACCTTGGCGCGCGCCTCGAACCGGTCGAGCCCGCGCAGGTGATCCGGGATCAGGTTGATCGCGTCGATCTCATTCTCGGTGAACGCTTTGCCGCGCGCATATTCCTGCGCCTTGCCCGCCTCTTCGGCGTAAGGCGCGCCATCAGCCCGCATCGCGCCCTTGGTGTCCATCAGACGGTACATCGGAATGCCGCAGCGCCTGGCGACCATATTGTCGTTGAAGTCATGCGCGCCGGTGATCTTCACCGCGCCCGAGCCGAAATCGGGATCGGGATACTCATCGGTGATGATCGGGATCTGGCGGCGATGCTCTTTCGGGCCAACCGGAATTTCGCACAGTTTGCCGACGATCGGCGCGTAGCGCTCATCCGACGGATGAACCGCAACCGCGCCGTCGCCCAGCATGGTTTCAGGGCGGGTCGTCGCGATCGAAATATAATCCCGCTCTTCCCGAAGGATTACATTCCCATCTTCATCTTTTTCCAAATACTCATATGTCTCTCCGCCCGCCAAAGGGTACTTGAAGTGCCACATGTGGCCCGGCGTTTCAATATTCTCGACCTCAAGGTCCGAAATCGCAGTCTCGAAATGTGGGTCCCAGTTGACCAGTCGCTTGCCGCGATAGATCAGGCCCTTTTCGTACATGTCGACGAAGACCTTGATAACGGCATCATGGAAATTCGGGCTGTTCTCGTGCCCGGTGCGCGGGTCACCTGGCGCGCCCGCCATGGTAAAGGCATTGCGCGACCAGTCACAGCTGGCGCCCAGACGCTTGAGTTGTTCAATGATCGTGCCGCCGTATTCGCCCTTCCACTCCCAGACTTTCGCAAGGAATTTCTCGCGTCCCAACTCGCGCCGACCTTCGTTGCCCTGCGCCGCCAGCATCTTTTCCACTTGCATCTGCGTGGCAATGCCCGCGTGGTCCTGACCGGGCTGCCATAGCGTGTCAAAACCACGCATCCGGTGCCAGCGGATCAGGATATCCTGCAACGTGTTGTTGAACGCGTGACCCACATGCAGCGCGCCCGTCACGTTGGGCGGCGGGATCATGATGGTAAAGCTTTCCTCGCGCGAACGGTTCGCGCCTGCCTTGAAGGCTCCGGCCTGTTCCCAGGCCTCATAGATACGGGCCTCGGCCTCGGCCGCGTTGAATGTCTTTTCCATCGCCATGGGATGCGTCCTGCGTCAACAAATTCGGGTCAGCGCCTGCAATAGCGAATGGAGACGGGAAGGGGAAGGCCCTGTGCGGCGACGATTGCCGAAGTCACCCCGTGCCGGTCGCCTCGTTTCCGTACAGGTGCGTGCTTTGCGCCGCGCCTTGTGTCATCGCCTTGGCCTGATCCTCCCGGATGCGGGCATGAAGCGCCAAGGCTGGTTGCGAAAACAACTCGGTCGGTGGTTCGATGAGGATGAAATTGCCCACCCGGTCTTCGCCCCGCGCCAAGACCGCGTAATCGCGATCCGCCACTTTTTGCTGCGCGTTCGGGTTCAGATACCGGATCGCCAGCCCGATCCGCCGATCGTCTGACATATTGGGCCCCGAGCCATGGATTGTGAGGCCATGGTGCAGCGACATCTGACCCGGCTGCAATTCGATATGCGTTTTGTCCTCGTCTGCCACATCGACAGCCACCTCCTGCCCGCGCGACAGCAGGTTGTTGTCTGAAAACGTGTCGTTATGGGGCAGGATCGGGTTTTTGTGGCTGCCCCTGACAAAATCCATGCAGCCGCTTGTTACCGTGGCAGGCGACAATGCGATCCACGCCGTCATCTGATCCGGTGTTTCGCCCATCCCCCAATAGGTCAGGTCCTGATGCATTCCAACAACCTGTGTCGTGCGTGGCTCTTTGATGAACAGTTCCGCAGACCACAGCAGCAAGTCCGGTCCCAGTATTCCTTCGACGATGTCCAGAACCCTGGGGTCCAGTGCGATACGGGCGACCAGCGGCATCACCACATGGGCGTTCAGGCGTTTGTACATGTTCAGCGGCAGCGGAAGGTCAGCCACGCGCCAGGTCTCCTCGATCTGCTCCAGCTCGGCCCGGAACTGTTCGGTCTCATCCGGTGAGAAGACTGTAATGGGAAAGGCAAACCCGTCTTGCCAATACGCGTCGACCGATGGGGCGTCCAGACGGCCCTGTGACAGGGAAATAGGTTCGGGCATGGGGGACCTCCGGCAGGCTGTATCTTCAAACAGCCTACGAATCCCGCTGCGGCCCCCGCAATCCTGTTTACGACATCGGTGTCGCCACACGCTTTCAAGCAAGGCGCTGGACATAAGCAAGCACAGGGCTAGTGTCGCCATCAAGGCAGCGACAGGAGCATCCCATGGAAAAATTCGGCAAAAGCCAGCCCGTCAAACGGACCGAAGATCAGCGGTTCCTGACCGGGCAGGGGCGCTATATGGACGATGCCGTGCCCGGCAATGCGCTGTTTGCCGCTTTCTTCCGCAGCCCAGTGGCCCATGGCGATATCACTGCGCTGGATCTTGAGGCCGCGCGGAGCGCCGACGGGGTGCGGCTGGTCATGACATTGGACGATCTTGCCGCCTCGGGCATCGACACGGTGATGAATGCAGCAACCTTGACCAACCGCGACGGGACCGGCTCTGCCGCGCCGGATCGGCATATGCTGGCCAAGGACCGTGTGCGCTTTGTGGGCGAACCCGTGGCCGTTGTCATCGCGGATACGCTGGCGCAGGCGCAGGACGCGGTCGAGCTGATCTGGATAGATATCCGGGAACGCGCTGCCAAGCTGGACGTGAACGCGGGGGGTGAGGCCCTGCACCCGCAAGCGCCGGACAATCGCGCGTTTGACTGGGGCTTGGGTGATGAAGCCGCGACCAAAGCCGCCTTTCAGGCCGCCGCCCATACCGTCTCGCTGAACGTGCACGACAACCGCGTCATCATCAGCTCGCTCGAGCCGCGGGGCTGTCAGGCCGACTGGTCCGGCGGGCGTCTGCACTTTTCCTATGGCGGGCAGGGTGTCTGGGCGATGAAGGCACAACTGGCGCAAAAGCTGAAGCTCGATGCGGATGCGATCCGTGTCACCACCCCGGATGTGGGGGGCGGGTTTGGCATGAAGGTGATGCCATATCCCGAATATTTCTGTGTGGCCGTGGCCGCGATGAAGCTGGGCCAGCCCGTGCACTGGATGTCCGACCGGTCCGAGGCGATGCTGTCCGATCACCACGGCCGCGATCTGACCTCGCTGGCCGAGCTGGCCTTTGATGCAGATCACCGGATCACCGCCTACCGCGTTCACAGCAAAGTCAACCTTGGTGCCTATAACAGCCATTTCGCGCAGGCGATCCAGACAAGCCTGTTCAGCAAGGTGCTGATGGGGGTCTATGACGTTCAGACCACCTATCTCCGGGTCGAGGGGTTCTATACCACGACAACACAGGTCGACGCCTATCGCGGTGCCGGACGCCCCGAGGCGATCTATGTGCTGGAACGCGTGATGGACCGCGCGGCACGCGAACTGGGCGTTGACCCGTGGGAGTTGCGGCGCAAAAACTTCATCAGGCCCGGCGATTTCCCCTACACCTCTGCCACGGGTGAAACCTATGATGTCGGAGATTTCGACATGGTCCTGCGCCGTGCGGCCAGCCAGACCAGCGGGTTCGAGGCCCGCAAGGCCGCCGATGCCGAACGCGGTCTGATCCGGGGGCAGGGTCTTTGTTACTATATCGAAAGTATTTTGGGCGACCCTTCCGAGAACTCGAAGGTCGAGTTTTGCGAGGATGGCACGGTGAACCTTTATGTCGGCACACAATCGAACGGGCAGGGGCACGAAACGGTTTATGCCCAGTTCCTGTCCGATCAGACCGGCGTTCCGATGGACAGGATCACCGTCATTCAGGGGGATACCGACCGGCTTGGCCATGGCGGCGGAACCGGTGGCTCACGCTCGGTGACGGTGCAAAGTACCGCGACCCTCGCCACCATTGACAAGATGATCGCCGCATTCACGCCTTATCTGGCCGATAAGATGGGGGTCGAGGACAGTGATGTGCGATTTGACCATGAAACATTCCGCGCGCCGGGCTCGAACCTGACGCCGACCCTGACCGAAGCCGCGGCCATGGCCCGCGCCGACGGGCGATTGGACTTGCTGACGCATGAGTCCCGCACGCACCTGGATGCCCGCAGCTATCCCAACGGCGCGCATGTTGCCGAGGTCGTGATCGATTCCTTCACCGGCGAAACCCGTGTGGACCGCTACACCGTGGTTGATGATTTCGGAAATCTTATCAACCCGATGCTGGCCGAAGGGCAGGTGCATGGCGGGGTGGTTCAGGGCATCGGGCAGGCGCTGTCGGAACATGTGGTGCATGATGATCACGGACAGCTGCTCACGGCATCGTTTATGGATTACGCCTTGCCCCGCGCGGTGGACGTACCCATGATAAAGTTTACCTCGGCGCCGGTGCCGTCAACTTCCAACCCGATGGGGATGAAAGGATGCGGCGAGGCCGGCACGGTGGGCGCTCTGGCCGCTGTGGCGAACGCGGTTCAGGACGCGCTCTGGGATCACGGGGTGCGGCAGGCGGATATGCCTTTCACACCTCACAAAGTTTGGGAATTGCTGACGCATGGAACTGTCGCGGCTCAGTAGGAAGGTTCTGGGATGGCTCGGGCGGCCCTTGCGGTCCGAGCACTCCGCCGAAACGCGGCACCGCGAGCCGATCAGCCACGTCATTATCCTTGATGGCACCATGTCCACCCTCGAACCGGGGTTCGAAACCCATGCCGGTCAGACCTATCGCCTGTGTTGCGAAATGGGCAGCAAGGTGTCGGTGTTCTACGAGGCGGGTGTGCAGTGGGAAAGCTGGAAATCCACCATGGACGTGATGATGGGCCGGGGTATCAACCGCCAGATCCGCCGCGCCTATGGCTATCTGGCGTCCCGCTACAAGCCCGGTGACCGGATTTATTTCATCGGTTATTCCCGTGGGGCCTACGGCGTGCGCAGCCTTGCCGGGGTGATCGACATGATCGGCCTGCTCAAGGCCGAACACGCGACCGAGCGGAACATCCTGCAAGCCTACCGCCATTATGAATGCAATGTCAGCGGCACCGCCGCCCGCGATTTTCGCCGCAAGTTCTGCCATGACAATGTCAAGATCGAGATGGTCGGAGTCTGGGATACGGTCAAGGCGCTGGGCCTGCGCCTGCCGCTGCTGTGGCGCTGGGCCGAGGATCGCCATGCCTTTCACAACCACCAGCTGGGCCCGGCCACTCTGCATGGCTATCACGCGCTGGCCCTCGACGAAACGCGCGAGGTGTTCGAGCCGGTTCTGTGGCGATGCAAGCCCGATTTCAAAGGTCATGTGGAACAGGTCTGGTTCCGTGGCACCCACGGCGATATCGGCGGCCAGCTGAACGGCTATGAAGAGGCCCGGCCGCTCAGCAATATCTCGTTGATCTGGATGCTGGACAAGGCCGAGATGCACGGGCTGCCGATGCCCGAAGGCTGGCGCACCCGTTTCCCGACGGATGCCCATGCGCAATCGGTTGGAACCTGGCGCGGCTGGGGCAAGATCTTTCTGCTGCGCAAACACCGCAAGGTCGGGCGGGATCAGTCAGAACGCCTGCATGTCTCGGTCGTGCCGGATGAATTGCCGGGCTGGGTGGCGATGCCGAACCTGCCGACACATCCCGCGCAGTGAAAGGCTACCATGTGCCACTGACACCAAGATCACCGGCACTTCAATGTCAGGTTCGAGCCCGAAGCGGGCAGAGCAGAACTTAATAAAAGTCGAATTGCATATAATCAAAGTAGTCAGTTAGCTCGATGGGATCGGAACACTCCGGGTATCTTTCGATGAATCTAAAGCCGATGCGCTCATAGATGCGGAGCATATCTTGATTGCCTTTTACAGTATTCACCAAAAGGGTGCGCCAACCCATCTCCCGAGCGGCCTCCATCCGTGCATCGACCAAAGCTCGGCCAAGGCGGTTTCCACTTGCTTCCGGTCGAACAAAAAGACGCTTTAGCTCTCCGGCATCTGGTCGGGCCTGTTGCAGCGTACCACACCCCACAAGGCGGTTTTGTTCACCATATGCCAGAACGAGGCGGCCGGTTGGCGGCAAGAACGTCTGAATATTTGCCAGAACGGATGATGCCATATCTTTTGGTTCTTTTCTCGCAGACCCGCCTGCCAAGGCCAGTTTATGAAAGACGACGGCGTAATACTCGGTCAGAAGTTCTTCGAATGCGGGTTTGTCGTCTACTTCGGTAACCGAAGCTATCCGATATTCCATACCGACCTCTTTTCATGCCCAATAAAGATCGGCAGCTTACTCCGCTTTTCCGCGCCGACATAGTAAAATCATCGAGGGCATCAGCCAACGGCACAGCCTGGAAAGGAATGATGCGTCTAGTGTCGGCGATGCCAGCTTCGTCCGGATAGTGTTGAAAAAGTCCATTGATTGGTCGGTCTGTCGCTGATTCACTCGTTTTATGAGCGGAGGTGCGGCGATGATGGGACCGAGGCAGGTGGCGCAAGGT
>NZ_JBQFYZ010000016.1:0-72237 GCF_056541905.1 Ruegeria sp. AF5 | reverse complement strand
GTCGTGACTTCCATGGTGGGGCTCCTTTCCTTGCAGAAGATGTCTTCTGCAGTTTGCCGCAAAGCGCGACGGTTGGCTGCAGACGCCATCCACCCCATCCGCAAAGTTGACGCTCCGAACTAAAACACCCTCGCAGCATTCAGCGAGGGTGTTTTCTTTGTAAGAGCTCGTTACGTCTTGCGTCGTTCTTGACTATACAACGCCTCCGGTAAAGGGCGTGGCGAAACGCCTGCGCCCTTTTCACGTTCTATAGACATGATTTAGGTTCTGGTGTTCGCTATTACCGCCGCCGGTCGCGGCGCGAACTCATCGGCTGGAAAGCCACGCCCACATGCGCCTCGCAATAGGGTTTGCCTGCCTCAACCGGCAGGCCGCAGAACCAGAAATCCTCGGTCGCGGGGTCGCCCACAGGCCATTTGCAGGTCTTCTCGGTCAGTTCCATCAGCGTCAGCTTCTTGGCTTTCTTCTCGATCTCGTTGACCTTGGCCAGCGCCTCGGGGCTGATCTCGTTGGCCGAGGGCTGTGGCGGCAATGGCTGGCCGGCCGGGATGATCTGGCGGCGCGCCGGAACGGCGGGTTTCGCCTCGGCAGCAGCAGCCGGGCGCGCCGGCTCTGTCTTTGGCGTGGGCCTGGGCTTGGCTTCGGCCTTGGGCGCGGGTGCCGGTTTCTCTTTCGGTTCGGACTTGGCCGGGGCTGCGCCTGCTGTCCGGTTGGACAGACCCAGGCGGTGGACCTTGCCAATCACCGCGTTGCGGGTCACGCCACCCAGTTCCTTGGCGATCTGGCTGGCCGACTGGCCTTCGCCCCACATCTTCTTCAGCAGTTCTACGCGCTCGTCTGTCCAGGACATCGTCAGCCTTTCAAAAGCGGAAAGCGGCCCCGGATTCGGGCCGCCTTGGGAATTCGTCTCAGCCCCCTATTCTAAACACTGCGGCCCGAGTTACAAGCTGTCTTCGAATCAGGTTGAGGGCAAAGCATGCAGAATCCCGCAGAACAGACCGAACGCAGCTTTGGGGCGGTCAACTGGATGGGGCTTTACACGCTGGCGCAGCGCGAAATCCGACGCTTTCTTTCGGTCTGGACGCAGACCGTTCTGGCGCCTCTGGTCACGGCTGGCCTGTTCCTGCTGATCTTCACCATCGCCATCGGGCCCAGCCGCCCTGACGTCATGGGCGTGCCGTTTGTGGTTTTTCTGGCACCGGGAATCCTGATGATGACGGTGATCCAGAACGCCTTTGCCAATACCTCCTCTTCGATGGTGATTGCCAAGGTGCAGGGCAATATCGTCGACACGCTGATGCCGCCGCTGTCCCCGCTCGAGATCCTTCTGGGGTATCTCGCCGGTGGCATTGCCCGTGGCTTGATGATCGCGCTGGTGATTTCAGTTGCGTTGCTGGTTTTGCTGTCCATCGCGCCCCAGCACCCGTTGATTGCACTGATCTTTGTTGTTCTGGGGGGCGCCTTCATGGGCGCACTGGGCCTGTTTGCCGGGATCTTTGCAAACAAATTCGATCAGATGGCCGCGATCACCAACTTCATCGTCACACCTCTGGCTTTCCTGTCGGGCACCTTCTATTCGGTCGAGGCGCTGCCTCCTGTCCTGAACCGTCTGACCCATCTGAACCCGGTCTTCTACCTGATCGATGGGCTGCGTTACGGCATGATCGGCGTGTCCGACAGCTCACCGTGGTTGGGCATGGCAGTTTGTGGTTTTGCCACGCTGGCCATCGGGCTGATCACCTGGCAAATGCTGCGCACCGGCTATCGGCTTAAGGCTTAACCGGGCTCTGCCAGCCTATCGGGCGACAGGGCAGGCTTGGGTTCGCCCAGCCGCGGATGCAAGCGGGCCGAGACAGCCCATGCCCCAAACAAAGCAATCCCGCCTGCCGCGAACACACCGGCCACCGGCGCCACCAGCAAGACCAGAGATGCAACACCGGGCGTCAGAATGCCCGAGACATCGCGGTAACTGGAATAAATCGCCGACATCTCAGTTCGCTCAGACGGTTTAACGGCCATAAGGAAGGGCAATCCGGCGCAGATATCCAGAACGATCAGCCAGACAGACCCCAGAACCAGCGCAGCCACCGAGGCAACCGGCCATCCCGCGACCAATCCGGCTGCGAAAAAGCAGGCCCCCGCGGCGGCAAACCCGATGCGAACAGCCGACCTGAGCGACCGCGTCTGGACCCAGCGCAGGATCAACGGGGCGGCCAGCAGCATGGCGTTAGTGCATGACAGAAGGATGCCGCCCAGTTGTTCTCCCAGCCCGTTTTGGATGGCGAAAATGGGCAGGTAGACCACATATATCCACCACCCGCAGGACCGGATCATTGCAAACAGATATCCGGCAACCAGTCGGGGTTGGACAAAGAACCGGGGAAGAAAGGCCAACGGGTTGTTGGCCGGACCACGGGCCTTGGTGATCAGCTTGCCATTGCCCAGACGCATGCGCCAGAACTGCGCCAGCATGACCAGCGCCGCTCCGGCACTGATGACAAACGGGGCAGGGCGCCAAAGCTCCATCAGCAGAACACCGGCCATTGGGCCGCCCGTCCATCCCAAAGCGCTGTAGAACATGCGGCTGGTCTCGCACCGGCCAAGTTCGATCTTGCTGATGTAATCCAGCACATAAGTGTTGAAGCAGATGAAAGTGACAACCGCGGCCATGGTATTCAGGGCCAATGCGCCGACAACGGCCTCGGGGCTGCCCACGATCGCCAGCGATGCACCACAGATGAACATGACGCAACCGGTGGAATAGGCCCATCTGCGCGGTACAAAACGGATCAGGAACGGCACCATCAACCCGACCAGCAGGGACAGGATGCCAATCAGGAAATACAGGAATGACACGGACGAGGCATCGCCCAGCGCCCGGTACATCGCCAGCGGAAAGACCGAAATCAGAATACCGCGCACCACGGCTTCGATTCCGGCCAGAATCCCGAAATCGCGCACCGATGGGGCAGGCGCGTGGCGTACCCATTCAGGTATTCGGCGTTCATGCATAACAAACTCGCAAATCAACTCAGCCCAGAATGCGTCGGTCACGTTGCCGTTCATGGGGATTTGCGACACAAAGGTCGCCCCTGAACCGCCGGGGCGGATTTTTCAGTCAGGTCCGGCGGTTTACCGCCTCGCGCCAGACCAGGATCAGCCCTCCGGTCAGAATCGTGACCGCACCAATCAGGCTGATCCGGTCGGGGATCACATCAAACACCGCAAAATCGTACAGCGCGGCAAAAATCAGTGTGGCATAGCTGATCGGGGCCACGAATGAGGCGTCCGCCCGTGCCATGCCGTTGATGAAACAAACCTGCGCGCAGGCCATCAGCAGGCCGATCCCCACCAGCGCAACCCATTGCTGTGGCGTAGGCATGTGAAAAACAAAGCTGACCGCGACCGTGGCGATCACCAGCCCCATCGTGTTGTTGATCAGCAGAATCTGGATCGGGGCCTCACGCCCCGACAGTTTCTTGATAAAGATCAGCTCCATCCCGATAAACGCAGCCGCAGCCAGCGCCAGAAGGGCGGCGGGCTGAAAACTTGCAGGTGTCGGGCGCAGCAGGATTACCGCACCCACAAGGGCCACGGCCGCCGCCAGCCAGCGCCACGGGCCGACGCGTTCCCCCAATAGCGGAATGGCCAGGACCATGCCAAAGACCGGGTTCAGAAAGGAGATCGCCGTCGCATCCGCCATCGGAATGAACGCAACAGACGCGAACATCAACGTCACCCCGGCCCAGCCAAAGCTGGTTCGCCCGATATGCAGCCCCCAATGGGGCCGCCCCAGCCGGGGACGAAGCACTGCGACTGCCGACAGGATGGCAAGCAGAGCAAACAGAAACCGTCCGTGACTGATCTGCATCGCGTGCAAGGGAGGCCCGAGTGTATCCGTCCCCAATGCCTTGGCCAACAGCGTCGTCGCCGCGATAAAGGCGGTCGCGACAAAGATCAGCCCTGCGGCCAAAGCAGGATTTTGCGCCTTCGGGGTGAACATGGGCGAAAGCGGTGCGCCAAAACGGGGGCCTTGGCAAGACGCAATTCAGCGCTCAGCGCAAAACCGGTGGGGCCGCCAGCGCCGCCTTGGCTTGTTTGAGGCTGTCAAGAAACCGCTCCGCCCGCACAATCCGCGCTTCGACCTCGTCAATCCGGTCCTGCAAAAACGCCTCGCCGTCAAAGCTGTCGGGATCGGCGGCTTCCAACTGCCCCAGCAACATGACCAGTTCTGCAATGCTGATGCCTGCCGCCTGTGCATCGGCAACTTGCTCCAGCGTGATCAGCGCGTCTTCGGGATAGTCGCGATAGCTGTTCGTGTTGTCCGGCCCCGGGCCTGACCGGATCAGCCCTTGGCGTTCATAAAACCTCAGCGTGTCGCGGCTCAGCCCGCTGCGCCGCGCAAGTTCCCCGATCCGCATGTTTCAAAACCGTTGACTCAACTCCATGGTTTTGATCCTATGTCAGACAGTCATTCTCTGCAAGGACATGCATCATGGGTCCCAAATGCCAAAGTTGCGGCATGCCGCTGTCAAAAGATCCCCAGGGCGGCGGGTCCGAAGCTGACGGCGGGCGCAGCACGCGTTACTGCTCGCTGTGTTACGAAAACGGTGCGTTCCGCCACCCCGACGCATCGTTGGAAGAGTTCCAGTCTCATTGCGTCGATGCCCTCGTCGCAAAAGGCATGCCCCGCATCCTTGCCTGGGCTTTCACCCGCGGCATGGGCAAGCTCGACCGCTGGCGCTCGGCGTAATGCTCCGGCGGTAATTTTGACCCTGCGGCAATAATAGGGTTTTCAGGCTGTCTTTTCACGTCTATAGAGCGGCCATGATCAAACGCGCACATATCCAGCTGCTCCGACGCCGACGCCTCTCTGCGTAATCGGCCTGTTTGATCCCATGTGCCTGCCAAATTGGCACAAATCTCACCAAATCTGTTGACGAACCGGGCCTTCGTGTATCACTCACGAGGCTCAAACGACCCGAAAAGGATGATCCCATGATCCCGTCCGTTCTGCCGACCTATAACCGCGCGCCCCTGTCATTTGTAAAGGGCGAAGGCGCCTGGCTGACCGAGGCGGATGGCCGACGTTTTCTGGACCTCGGCGCAGGGATCGCGGTGAACGCGCTGGGCCACGCCCATCCGGCGCTGGTGGCCGCCCTTACGGAACAGGCCCATGCGCTGTGGCATGTCTCGAACCTCTACAACATCCCGCAACAGCAGGCG
Source organism: Ruegeria sp. AF5 (assembly GCF_056541905.1). Lineage (NCBI taxonomy): Bacteria > Pseudomonadati > Pseudomonadota > Alphaproteobacteria > Rhodobacterales > Roseobacteraceae > Ruegeria > Ruegeria sp. AF5. Next base: position 67,011 of record NZ_JBQFYZ010000016.1, on the reverse strand, counting down.
CTGGCAGACAAGCTGGTCGAACACACCTTTGCGGATACGGTATTCTTTACGAATTCCGGTACCGAAGCCTGTGAACTGGCCGTGAAAATGGCCCGCAAGTATTTCTATGACAAAGACCAGCCCGAACGGGTTGAGATCATCACCTTCGATGGCTCCTTCCATGGCCGGTCGTCGGCGGGCATCGCTGCGGCCGGGTCCGAGAAGATGACCAAAGGCTTTGGCCCGCTTTTGCCGGGCTTTGTCCACGTCACCTTTGGCGATCTCGACGGTGTCACCGACGTCATCACGGAAAATACCGCAGCCATCCTGATCGAACCGATTCAGGGCGAGGGTGGCATCCGCCCCGTACCCGATGCCGAACTCAAGGCCCTGCGCGCCATTTGCGACGAACACGGTCTGCTGCTGATCCTGGACGAGGTGCAATGCGGCGTCGGTCGGACCGGCAGGCTCTTCGCCCATGAATGGGCCGGGATCACCCCGGATATCATGATGGTCGCCAAAGGCATCGGCGGTGGTTTCCCCCTCGGCGCTGTGCTGGCAACCGAAGATGCGGCGTCCGGTATGACCGCAGGCACGCATGGCTCCACCTATGGCGGCAACCCGCTGGGCTGCGCCGTGGGCTGTGCGGTGATCGATCAGGTCGCCACACCCGCCTTTCTCGAAGGTGTCAACCGCAAGGCTGGCCTGTTGCGCCAGAAACTCGAAGGCCTGGTCGCCGATCACCCCGAGGTCTTCGAAGAGGTGCGCGGATCGGGCCTGATGCTCGGCCTGAAATGCAAGGCGCCGAATATTGATGTGGTCAATGCGGGCTATGACAATCTGGTCATCACCGTCCCCGCCGCCGACAACGTCATCCGCCTGCTGCCCCCCCTGACCCTGACCGAGGATGACATCGCCCAGGCCATGATCCGCCTCGAAAAGGCCGCCAATCAGATCGAAACCCAGCTCGCAACTGCCTGAGCTTCATCTTTTCCCAAATACTCCGGGGGTGTGGGGGCTGGCCCCCACCGCCCGACCAGCCAAAAGCGAAGCGATATGAACCATTTTCTCGATATCCACAAAACTGATGCCACCGCGCTGCGGTCCATGATCGATCAGGCGGGCGCGATGAAACTGGCGCGTCTGGGCCGTCCCAAGGCCGCCCCTGACGACGAACAGCCGCTGAAAGACCGTATGGTCGCGCTGATCTTCGAAAAGCCCTCGACCCGGACGCGCGTGTCCTTTGACGTGGGTGTGCGCCAGATGGGTGGCCAGACCATGGTGCTGTCGGGCAAGGACATGCAGCTCGGTCACGGCGAAACCATTGCCGATACCGCCCGTGTGCTGTCGCGCTATGTCGACATGATCATGATCCGCACCTTCGATGAAACCATCCTGACCGAGATGGCCGAATATTCCGACGTGCCCGTCATCAACGGCCTGACCGACCGCACCCATCCCTGCCAGATCATGGCCGATGTTTTGACGTTCGAGGAGCACCGCGGCCCCATTGCGGGCAAGAAAGTGGTCTGGACCGGCGACGGCAACAATGTCTGCGCCTCCTTCCTGCACGCCGCCGGTCAGTTCGGCTTCGATCTGACCTTCTCCGGCCCGGCCCAGCTTGATCCGGAAGAAGAGTTCATGGGGTTTGCCCGCCAGAAGGGGTCCCGAGTCGTCATCGAACGGGACCCGCACAAAGCGGTCGAGGGCGCTGATCTGGTGGTGGCCGACACCTGGGTTTCGATGCATGACAGCCAATCCGCCAAGGAACGCCGCCACAACATGCTGCGCCCCTATCAGGTCAACGCGGAACTCATGTCACATGCCAAACCCGACGCGCTGTTCATGCACTGCCTGCCCGCGCATCGTGAGGAAGAAGCAACCTCCGAGGTCATGGACGGCCCGAACTCGGTCATCTTCGATGAGGCCGAAAACCGCCTGCACGCACAAAAGGCCGTAATGCGCTGGTGTCTTGGCGTTTAGGATCACCTTGCAGTTTCGAGAGGGCCATCAGGCTCTCTCATGACCTTCGGAGCATTCAATGCCTCACGTCACACTGGAATTTTCCAAATCTCTGGACGACACTCATGATTTCCAGATGATTTGCGAGCGGCTGCATGCTGTTCTCGCAAAGCATGATGAAATCGACGCCTCAGCGCTCAAGATCCGCGCCGCACCGATTGCCTATTCCTTCATCGGCACGCAACCGCAGACCTTCGTGCATGCCACGCTGCTGTTGATGCGTGGCCGGGATGAGGCCACACGGGCCGAGCTTAACGCCATCATTCTGGACGTTCTGGCCCAAACCTTGCCCGAGGTCGGCAGCATCACCGTGCAGGATGTCGAGATGACCCGCGCCACCTATGCAAAGCGTTTGGCTGGTTGATGGCGCGGGTACTCTCCGGGTCCGTCAGCCGTGTATCGGCGCGTTGTTGATCGCGCTGAGGTCTTCCATGATGTCAAAGACATGATCCGAGGTCACTGCGACCCCGATGGCCTCAAGGCGTTTCAGGTGCATCGCCTTGTAGGTCTCCAGACTGGCGCGATCGCGAAACAGATAGGTCGATCCGAAATGGTTCGTGCCTTCTTCGACAGTCCAGATCTTCCAGACGACACCGGGTTCCTGGGCGATGCTTTCAGCCAGTTCCTTTGTTCCGGCCAGAAATTCTGCGGTTACGGGTCCGTCATAGGCCAGATGCAGATCCCAGATTTTCATCGTACTCATGGTCAAATGCTCCACGTTCAGGGGTAGGGGGTGTGGTCAGCGGTTCCTGCCAAGCTGCACAAAGCTCAGAATGGCAAGCAGCGCAAAGAAGATGGGGTCGGACCAGCCAAAGCCGGTGAACACCCCGGTAAGACAGGCATAAAGCGTGATGACAACGCCCAATATGTTGGTCCCCATCAGACCTTTCAGGATGTTCTGTGCCGTCTCGGTACCGGTTTCAGTGTTTCGAAACAGGAAGCTGATTAGGCCGATGCCACCCAGAAAGATCGCATTATGCTGCGACAGAAACACGGCATACCGATCGTTCAGTTGCAGTCCATAATTGGGCCAAAGGATGGTTGGCGCAAATAAAAGCGCCAATGCGAAAAACATGTAGATCACACCATGCGCGGTCAGGAAGGTTTTGTTGGTCATGTCTCGCCTTTCTGTGGTTGGGGCAGCTTTTTGCGAAGCTGGTTGAGCGTTCTGATTGTCTCGCGTCTGGTTTCGGTGCTCAGGCGTCCGAATATCTGCTCCAGCGCCTGATTGTGGACGGGCATGAACGCGGCCACTTTCTGTTTTCCGGCTTCTGTCAGGCGTAAAACGCGGGCGCGCTTGTCGGTTTCATCAACGGTCTTCTCCACCAGACCGGCCTGAATCAGGTTTTTGACGACAACATCCAGATTGCCGGATGTGGACAGCGTCAGGCGCAACAGGTCATTGATCGACAGCGCACCTTTGGTGTTCAGGGTCTCCAGCGCATCCCACTGAGGTGCCGTCAGACCCCCGGCGCGAAACACCGGTCCCATGGCACGCATGAACAACTGCTGGCTGCGCAACAGGGCCAATACCAGGGCCTGATTTTCTCGGTTTTGAGTCTCGTGTGTCATGGCAATCATTTATCCCTAGTTAGGGGTTATATCAATATGCACCACCACGCGCGAATGCCGCAAATATGCACGTCCCCCGTGCAGGGCTGCACTGACGCCGGGCCCGGGCCTGCATATATTTTGACTTAGCGAATGCAGACCTGCTTTGGATGATCAAAAAGGCCGAGGATACGAATGTGAGCTGGAACCCGTCCCACACCCCCGACGCAGCTGAAAACGGCGCGCTGGAAACGCTCATCATTCCCCGCGCCCGCGATCTGGGCGGGTTCGAGGTGCGCCGCGCGCTGCCATCGGTCAAACGCCAACTGGTTGGCCCGTTCATCTTCTTCGATCAGGTCGGCCCGGCAGAATTTGTCACCGAAGGCGGCATTGACGTGCGTCCGCACCCCCATATCGGGCTGGGAACCGTCACTTACCTCTATCAGGGCGAATTCGAACATCGCGACAGCCTCGGCACTCACCAGATGATTTACCCCGGCGAGGTCAACTGGATGGTTGCAGGCCGTGGCGTGACCCATTCCGAGCGCACCAGCGAAGAAACGCGCGGTAAAGGCCACAAGCTGTTCGGCATTCAGACCTGGCTTGCCCTGCCCGAAACGCATGAGGATATGACCCCCGAGTTCGAACACCACAAGCAAGGCGCGCTGCCCCATATCCAAGACAAGGGCGTCAGCGCACGGCTGATCCTCGGCACTGCTTATGGCGAATCCAGCCCCGTGACGATGCTGTCCGAGACCTTTTATCTGGATGTTGAACTCGCCCCCGGCGCGACTTTCCCGCTGCCCGACGACCATGAGGATCGCGGTGTCTATGTCACGCAAGGATCAATCGAGATTGCTGGCGACACATTCGACGAAGGCCGCATGATGGTGTTCCGCCCCGGTGACAGGTTGTCGACCCGAGCGGGTCCGCAGGGTGCGCGGCTGATGCTGCTGGGCGGCGCCACTTTGAACAAGGATCGCTATATCTGGTGGAATTTCGTCTCATCCTCGAAAGAAAAGATCGAGACGGCGATTCATGAGTGGAAAAGCGCCGATTGGGTCAATGGCGCCTTCCATCTTCCGACAGGGGATAACCGCGAATTTATTGCCATTTCGGAACAGTTTGAGCGCACAAAGCCCCGGCTGGCCCGCCCGCGAGCGGCGTCAGGGGCGAGTGGGCTTGTGTAACCGTCCGTTTGCGGTGATCCTTTCTGGTATACCAGAGGGGGTATCATGAAACTTGTCATCGCAGGCGCGGGCAGCATCGGCTGCTACTGCGGCGGTTTACTGGCCCGCTCGGGGCATGCGGTGACCTTGCTGGGCCGTGCCCGTGTACTGGACCCCATCCGCGAACATGGGCTGGCGGTCACGGATTACGATGGCCTCAATGCCCATGTTGCGGCGGAAGCCCTGACACTCAGCACCGATCCTGCCTGCCTGGATCAAGCCGAGCTGGTCATTGTCACCGTCAAATCCGGGGCGACGGCGGATATGGCCGGTCACATCGCGGACGCCGCCTGTCGGGACGCGCCCGTCCTGTCCTGGCAAAACGGGATCGAGAACGCGGCAACCCTGCGCAAGGCGCTGCCCGGTCGGGATGTGCGCGCGGGTATGGTCCCCTTTAACGTGGTCCCGAACGGCCCCGCCACCTATCACCGGGCCACATCAGGCGAAATTGTCATCCAGAACGGCCCCGGCGATCTGGCCACCGCCCTCAGCAGCCCGGACCTGCCCGTTATCGCAACTGACCGGATCGAGGCGGTGCAATGGGGCAAGCTGGTGATCAATCTGAACAATGCGCTGAACGCGCTGTCGGGCCTGCCGCTTGTGGATCAGCTGCTCAGCCGTGACTGGCGCAACCTCATGGCCGACCAGATGGCCGAGGCGCTGTTGGTTCTCAAGGCGGCCGGGCATCCGGTGGCCTCGACAACGCCGCTTCCGGCGTGGATGACGCCGCATATCCTACGCTTGCCGACACCCTTGTTCAGCCGGATCGCAGCGCGGATGCTCACCATCGATCCCACCGCCCGGACCTCGATGGCCTATGACCTGATGGCCGAGCGGCAAACGGAAATTGACAGCCTTCAGGGCCATATCATTCGGCTGGGGCATGAAACCGGGGTGCCCACCCCCCTTTGCACGAAAGTGTCAGACCTGATCAAACACGCGCCCGATCATCCGCTGTCCCCGGAACAGATCAGGCTTTGATCGCAGTCGTCAGACGAATCTGGTCAATATCCAGAAAATCACGGCCGACATGGCGGCTGCGGCAGGCACGGTCACGACCCAGGCCGCAATGATCGTCATGAAATGCGACCGCCGCACCAGCTTGCGCCGCCGGTATTCTTCCGGGGCCAGCTTCTGCGCTGTCGCGTTTCGCCCATTGTTCTGTTTCCGCCTGCGATCCGACTGCCACTCACGATAGAACCCGACGCCGAAAATTGCGCCAACGGCGATATGCGTGGAACTGACCGGCAGGCCCAGCCAGCTGGCCACAATGACAGTGATCGCCGCCGACAGTGCGACGCAAAAGGCCCGCATCGGGTTCAGCTTGGTGATCTGGCTGCCGACCATCCGGATCAACTTGGGCCCGAACAGAAACAGGCCGAACGATATCCCGAACGCGCCGATGATCATCACCCATAGCGGGATCGAAACCTTTTGGGCGAAATCCCCGAACTCCGCCGCGTGGACAATCGCCGCCAGGGGGCCGACCGCGTTGGCCACGTCATTGGCACCGTGGGCAAAGCTCAGAAACGCGGCCGATATCACCAATGGCAGGCCAAACAGGGTTTTCAGCGACCGGGTCCGGTTCTCCAGTCCCTCGGACTTGCGACGCACCCAGGGAACCGTCAGCGCCCAGACCAGCACACCGCTGCCCAGACCGATCAGCAGCGCCATCTGCAGATCAATCTTGACGATCCGCTTCAGACCCTTGACCGACAGGTAGGTGGCAAACGCCGCCGCCATCACCGCCACAAGGATCGGCACCCAACGCCGCGCGGCGGCGATCTTGTCGTCCTGATACTGGATCTTGTTCTTGATCAGCGCCAGGAATGCCGCCGCAATCACGCCGCCTAGAACCGGGGATATCACCCAGCTGGCCGCAATCGCGCCCATCGTGCCCCAGCTCACCGCGCTCAGACCGGCAGCGGCAATCCCCGCGCCCATGACCCCGCCCACAACCGAATGTGTTGTCGACACCGGCGCACCGATCCAGGTCGCCAGATTGACCCACATGGCGGACGAGATCAGCGCCGCCATCATGGCCCAGATGAACACGTTGCTGTTCTGCACCGAGGCCGGGTCGATGATCCCCTTCGAGATGGTCGAGACCACATCGCCCCCCGCAAGCAACGCGCCCGCGCTTTCGGCAACGGCGGCAATCACGATGGCACCGCCCATGGTCAGCGCGTTTGCACCCACCGCGGGACCCATGTTGTTGGCCACGTCATTGGCGCCGATATTGATTGCCATATAGGCCCCGAACGCGGCCGCAGCCACGACGATATAGGTGCCGTCGGCCCGTCCAAACAGCACCGCCGCCATCAATCCGGCAAGCACCATGAACGCCAGTGCAATTCCTGGCGCCAGCAGCGGGCGGGCGACATGAAGATTGGCAATTTCGACGCGCGAGATGCGTTGCAGGTCGGTGTCAAGCGCCTGCCAGCGCGGTTTTGAGTTTGTGTCAGACATGGGCTTTGTCAAAGTTTCGCAGATCGCCCGCAGCTAACGGTTTCCCGGTGCAGGGGCAAGCTGACCGTCATCAATTTGTTGCGAAACGGCTACATCTGTCGCAGCAGCGCCTGCAACTCGGGCTCCTGCACCCGTTTGGCGGCTTCTGCCGGTGAAAACCACTGACGTTTTCGCTTATCCACTTCGGGAAAATCATCGGCCAGCTCGCGCACGGAAACCCGGTAGACACGGGTCAGGACCGATTGGGCCGTTCCCCCCTTGAAGATCTTGTCATAGGTGAATTGGCCGACGGGCTCCTTGTCGACCGCATCTGCACGCACGCCAGCCTCTTCCCACGCCTCCAGCAGCGCCGTCTCCAACCCGTCCAGACCATTGACAGGCCAGCCTTTCGGGATGATCCAGCGCCCGGTTTCGCGGCTGGTGATCAGCAGAACCTCGTCCTGATCCTCATGCCTGCGCGTGCACAGGGCCGCAAACTGCACCCTTTGGGGGCGCAGGAACAAGGGGCGTCCGACCTCTTCCCAGATATTTCGCAGCCAAGCGCTCATGTGATGTTCTTCAAATCCTGTTTCTGTCTTCGAAACCTGTGTGACGTAACAACAATAATGCCAGACTTCAATGAAATGTCCGCTTATTTCTGATTATGACCGGTTCTTCGGTCAATTTACTGTGATTTGTGAGATTTCGTGCAACAGCCCCGAAATCCTGAGCCGCTTGCCGGAAGCAACGCGGCAATGGGTCTATTCCTGCCTGCGTTTGGCCCTCAGCGTCGGGTCGGCCTGTGTCGGGTCTTCGGGCCATGGATGTTTGGGGTATTGCGCCCGCATATCCTTGCGCACATCCGCATAAGACCCGGCCCAGAACCCCGGCAGATCGCGGGTAATCTGGATCGGGCGCTGCGCCGGGGACAGCAGCGTAATCTTCAGGGGCTGTCCGCCTACCACCGGATGCCGGGTCACGCCGAACAGCTCCTGCAACCGAACCGATACTTCGGGGACCGCCGCGCTATAGTCGATCGGCACCTTGCGCCCCAGCGGTGTTTCAAACGATCCCGGCGCGCGGCGGTCCAGCTCCTGGGTCTGGGCCCAGTCCAACCGCGCGCGCAAGGCGGGCAGCGGGTCAAACCGTTTCCAGTCCTCCGCGCTTTTGACACCGGACAGCATCGGCAACAGCCAGTCGTCCAGCTCGGCCATAAGACCCTCGACCGAAAAGTCGGGCAGGTCCACGCCGTCGGCACGCACCAGTTCCACCCGCGCGGCCAGCCGTGCGGCGGCCCCGTCCAGCCGCAACCCCAGATCGCGCACCCCGTCCAGCATCGCGCGCGCCACGGCGTTGTCCGGAACATCCTTCCAGATGCGGTCGTCCAGCGTGATCGCTCCGAACCGCTCCTGCTGTCGTGACACAACCCGCCGCTCACGTTTTGACCAGGCGCAAACCTCGGCCCAATGGATCTGGTCGGCGAACAGTTCGCGGATCTCGCGTTCCGAAATCTGGGTGGCCATCCGCACCTTTGCCTCGCGCGGGTTTCCATCGGTGTCGGTGACAACCAGAAAAGGCGCCGCCGCCAGCGAATCGCCGCTGTCCAGCACGACACCTTTGCCCCCCGACAACACATAACGCGGCGCATCGCCCTTGCGCCGCTGTCCGATACGATCGGGATAGGCGAGGGCGGCCATGGCGGCAGCGCTCAGATCATCCGTCTTGCTTCCGGCCTGTTTCCTCAACCGCTTGGCCTCGGCATTGATCCGATCCACGGCGCCCATGTTCACCTGCCAGACCCGGTTGCGCTGAAAGGTGCGCACATCCCGCAGTGCCTCTTGCCGCAAGGCGATATCCACCGGCGCGCCGCGCAGGGGGTCGCGCTCGGCCATCAAGGCGGCCAAAGGCGCGGCACTCGGTCCGGCCCGCACCAGCATATGCCCCAGCCGGGGATGCAACGGCAGCGCCGCCAGCGCCCGCCCGTGTTCGGTGATCCGCCCCTTGCCGTCCAGCGCGCCCAGCATCGCCAGAAGGGCGCGCGCCTCGGCCATCGCGCCTTCGGGTGGCGGGGTCAGAAAGGCCAGATCGGCGGCATCCGCGCCCCACAGCGCCAGCTCCAGCGCCAGCCCGGTCAGATCGGCGGCTTCAATCTCGGCAGGCGGGTACGCGGCCAGCGCGCCATCCTCCCCGTTTGACCACAGCCGGTAACACAGCCCCTCTGCCACACGGCCCGCACGACCCGCGCGTTGCGTGGCCTCGGCCCGTGTCACCCGCTCGGTCACCAGCCGGGACATGCCCGAGCCCGGATCAAACCGCGCCCGCCGCGCTTGCCCCATATCCACCACCACCCGGATATCGGGGATCGTCAGCGAGGTTTCGGCAATCGACGTCGCCAGCACCACCTTGCGCCCGGTCTCAACCGGGGCAATCGCTGCGCGCTGGGCCGCAAAGGGCATGGCTCCGAACAGCGGGCGCACCGTGCAACTGGCGGGCAGGCGTCCGGTCAGGGCTGCTTCAGCCCGCCGGATTTCACCTTCACCGGGCAGAAACACCAAGATTCCGCCACCGATGGCGCGGGTCTCGCGCTCGGCCTCAACGACCAGATCGACCAATGCATCCAGCCGCCGTGCCTGAGGCCCCAAGGGCCGGTCCAGCAAGCGCATCTCGACAGGAAAACTCCGGCCTTCCGACGTAACCAGCGGCGCGGCCATCAGGCGCCCCACCGGGTCCGCGTCCAATGTGGCCGACATGGCCAGCAGAATCAGGTCGTCCCGCAGCGCGCCCGTGACCTCAAGGCACAGGGCCAACCCCAGATCCGCGTTTAGCGAGCGTTCGTGGAATTCATCAAAGATCACCGCCCCGATGCCCGGCAGGTCAGGGTCCGATTGCAGCATTCGGGTCAGAATGCCCTCGGTCACCACCTCGATCCTTGTGTCTTTTGACACTTTCGCATCGCCCCGCACGCGGTAGCCAACACTCTGGCCCGCGCGCTCTCCCAGCGTCTCTGCCATCCGCTCTGCCGCGGCCCGTGCCGCCAGCCGCCGCGGCTCCAGCATCACGATCCTGCCGCCGCACAGACCCGCCTCCAGCATCGCCAGCGGAACCCGCGTGGTCTTGCCCGCACCGGGCGGTGCTTGCAGCACAGCACGGCCCTGCGCCCGCAGGGTGTCCAGCAGGCCGGGTATGGCATCGTCTATAGGCAGGCGTAGGGTCATCCGGCCCTTATCCGCGATCCCGCAGGTGGCGTCCAGTTTCCGCGCTCACATCAGTAAATCGCCCCGCACGAAATGACGCAGGCTGCGCGATCTTCGCATTTCCTGCCGCCTCCGGTCTGGACAAACACCCTCCAAGCACGGCAACTGTTCCTGCCTCTAGGATCGGGACAAGAATGCAGACAGACAGCCTGAGCGACAGAATTCTGAAGGGCGAGCGTCGGGCGCTGGCGCGTGCGATCACCCTTGTTGAAAGCAACCGCGCCGATCACCGGGCACAGGCCAGCGACCTTCTGGCACAGCTTGCCGGTTCGGGGCGTCAGGCGATGCGTATCGGTCTGTCCGGCACGCCCGGTGTGGGCAAGTCCACCTTCATCGAAAGCTTTGGCATGATGCTGACCGGGCAGGGGCTGCGCGTTGCGGTTCTGGCGGTCGACCCCAGCTCGGCCCGCTCGGGCGGCTCGATCCTGGGCGACAAGACCCGGATGGAACGCCTGAGCCGCGAACAGAACGCCTTCATCCGACCCTCTCCCAGCCAGAGCCACCTTGGCGGGGTCGCCCGCCGCACCCGCGAGGCCATCGCCCTGTGCGAGGCCGCAGGCTATGACGTGGTGCTGATCGAAACCGTGGGCGTGGGGCAGTCGGAAACGGTGGTGTCCGAACTGTCAGACCTGTTTCTGCTGCTGCTGGCCCCGGCGGGCGGGGACGAGTTGCAGGGTGTCAAACGCGGCATCATGGAAATGGCCGACATCATTCTGGTCAACAAGGCTGATGGCGACCTGAAAGCGACTGCCACCCGCACCTGCGCGGATTATGCCGGCGCCCTGCGGCTGCTGCGCAAACGCCCGCAGGATCCCGAAGGTTTCCCCAAGGCGATGACCGTTTCCGCTGTCGAAGAACACGGGCTGGAACAGGCCTGGGACGAAATGCAAACCCTGACCCAATGGCGCCGCGACACCGGTATCTGGGAGGCAAACCGCGCCGCCCAGGCCCGCTACTGGTTCGATCAGGAGGTCCGCCACGCCCTTCTCGCCCGCCTCGACACACCGCAGGCCCGCGCCGAGATGGAGCGCCTGAACGACGAAGTCTCGCAAGGGCGACTCAGCCCGGCGGTCGCTGCCGGTCAGCTTCTGGACACGCTCGGCTGAAGGGCCGTCATGGCCGTTTCACCTTTTGCCAAATACTCTTGCCAACGGCATGGCCCATCCGGGCCATTCCTGCATGGCAGGCAAATTGAAAGATTTCGCGCAGCCCGTCTTGACCCCCCGCGCGATTCCCACTACACGCATCCAACCAGTTTTCGGGCGCGACTTCGGGTTGCGCCCCTTGTGATTTGGCCGCGGGTATCCAGCCCGGCCTCCAGAAACAAAGGAAGAAACCATGTCGCGCCGTTGCGAACTGACCGGAAAAGGCCCGATGACTGGCAACAATGTCAGCCACGCCAAAAACAGAACTCGTCGTCGTTTTCTGCCGAACCTGAATGACGTTACCCTGCAGTCCGAAACTCTGGGCCGTGGCGTCAAGCTGCGCATCTCGGCGGCTGCGCTGCGTTCGGTTGACCACCGCGGTGGTCTGGACGCGTTCCTAGCCAAAGCCAAGGATGATGAGCTGTCGGCAAACGCTCTGAAAGTGAAGAAAGAAATCGCCAAGGCGCAAGCTTCGGCCTAAGGTCTTTCAACCAACAGAATTTCAGGCCCTGCACCCTCTCGGTGCGGGGCCTTTTCTGTTGGGCCAGCCCCTTTCGGCCCCCATTGTTCTCAATCTGGAACTAATTTTTCGCCATTGGTGAACTTCTTCACATACAGGTTTCCGAATCTGACCTAACGTCACTGTCATTCATCAGGCGGGGGCCACATTATGACGTTAAAAAGTTTTTATCTTTTCCTGTTTCTGGCCGCGGTATTCCGCAAGGCGATTGCAACCTGCACGCGGATGCAGCGCTGGGTGAACCGGTCCCATACCAGCTTCACGGCAGACACGGTAAAAAGACCCGGACTGGATTACTGAAAAACAGCTTCAAGCGCGACCCTTTGGCGCTTGAAGCTTTTCCCGCTGCTGACCTATAGCTGGGTCAGGATGAGACCTGTTGTTACCAGATTTCTGCCTTATGCGCTGTCCCTGCTGCTGGTTCTGACCGGGCAGGGGCTGGCCATGTCGCGCGGCATGGACAAGGCCGTGGGTCAGATGGTGCTGTGTACGGGCACCGGACCGGTCGTCGTCTATATTGACGAAAACGGGCAACCCACTGCACCGCCGCATTTTTGCCCGGACTATGCAATATCCCTGCTGGGGGCCGTGGCTGTCGCGCAACCAGCACTGCCAGCCGCGCCGGAACGGGCGCAGCCAGCTCCGCTGCGGCATCTGGGCAACCAGATCGCCCTGCCGGTTCCCGCAACCCCGGCCCGCGCGCCTCCTGTCAGCGTTTGAAAACCACCCTTTTCAAACCTTTATACAGGAGAGGCACGATGTCCCTCAAAACCACTCTGCTTGCAACTCTGGCCGCCGTGTCGCTGGCCATCCCCGCCTTTGCCGAAGGCCCCATCAAGGTTGACGACGCCTATGCCCGGTCCTCGGGCAAGACCGCCATCGCCGGTGCCGCGTTCATGATGATCCACAATCAGGGCGACGCCGATGACCGGCTGATCGGTGCAACCTCGGACGCGGCAGCGCGTGTGGAATTGCACACCCACAAGGTCGATGAAAACGGCGTGGCCAAGATGGTGCATGTCGAAGAAGGCTTTGCAATTCCGGCCGGTGAAACCCACATGCTGAAACGCGGCGGCGACCATGTGATGTTCATGGGTCTGACGGCCCCGTTCGAACAGGACGCCATGGTGCCGGTCACGCTGATCTTTGAAAAGGCAGGCGAGGTCGAGATCGAGATCCCCGTCGATCTGGAGCGTCAGGACAAAGGCGGCCACGGATCACATTCGAACTAGGGCAGCGCCTGTCTTCGGGCTGCGCTGCGGCCCTCATCCATGCGTCAGGCCGGGCTCTGCCCGGCCTGTTTTCCACGCGGCTGCGGACAGTGCTATTTGTTGATGGTTTTCATACCGACGCGGTCGCCCGCCTGCCGGAATCGCGAAGCCAGCCAGAACATCACAGCGGCCATGGCCAGCGCCGAGAATGCGATACCCCATCCCAGCGCAACCAGCGCCACCGCTGGCCAGATCATCAGGACAAGCCCGACGACAAGCGCGACAAATCCCGAGACGCGCATGGAACCGCGCTGCGGGTCATTTGGATGCATCTGCCCGGCAGCCGCCAGGGATCCGATCCCGATGATCAGCGCCCATCCGCCCAACAGGAAAAACGCCAGTTTCACCGTGCCTTCCGGCCAGATCAGCAGGATAAGCCCGATCAGAAGCGCGCCGATCGCGGCACCACCCAGCACCCCGCGACGACCAACACCCAAAAGCGTCAGCCCACCGTCGAGGATCAGCAAAACACCGACCAGCCGCAGCAGCAGCGCGATGCTGCCCGATGGCCAGAACAGCGCCGCGATGCCCACAAGCCCGGCCAGCACCCCGCGCAGCAGAAAAGTCCACCACAGGCTGGAAAGCTGTTCCCCCAGCATGTCACGCCCGGCCATGCTGCCGTCATCCAGGATTTCACCGGTGCGGGGGTCTTGATCAGTCATGGCGCATCCTCCAGTCGCTATCGCAGATAGTGTACACAAATTAAGCCAGCGTTGTCTGTAGCTTAAGAATTTTCCGCAAGAAGCTGACCGACCCATCGCGGAACCGTTTCGGATGCCCTGCCGACAATGCGCTCGTCAAAGCCCGACGCCCCGGACGTCGGCTCCAGATTGATCTCGACCGTCCGCGCACCCGCCGCCTGCGCCTCGTGGACAAAGGCCGCCGCCGGATAGACCTGACCCGAGGTGCCGATGGCGGCAAAGATCGATGCGTTGGCAAGGTGGTCGTAGATGTCGTCCATGTAATAAGGCATCTCGCCGAACCAGACCACATCGGGCCGGGCGGTGGGCTGGCCGCAGGCGGGGCAGGGTTCGGCGACGGCCATCTCGGGCGGGGCGGGCCAGCGATGATCACACCCGGAACACAGGGCACCCGCCAATGTGCCATGCATGTGGATGACACCCCTCGCACCGCCCGCTTCATGCAGGCTGTCGACGTTCTGGGTCACGATCACGACCTCTGCGGGCCAGCCCTGCTGCAACCGGGCCAGCGCCATGTGGGCCGCGTTGGGTTGCACAGCGGCGGCCTGAACGCGGCGCGCATTGTAAAACCCCTGCACCAAGGCGGGATCGCGGGCAAAGCCGTCGGGCGTGGCCACATCCTCGATCCGGTGCTGCGCCCACAGCCCGCCTTCGTCGCGGAAGGTGCTCAGCCCGCTTTCAGCCGAAATCCCGGCCCCGGTCAGAATGACGATCTTTCCCATATCCCCTCCGCGCGTTACACCTTGGCCATGACACACCGTATCCTCTTTGTCTGCCTGGGCAATATCTGCCGCTCTCCCGCGGCCGAAGGCGCCTTTCGCGCCCGCGCACCGCATCATGCAACCGACAGTGCCGGAACCATGGGCTGGCACGCGGGCAATCCGCCCTATGGCCCGATGCAGAAGGCCGCAAACCGCAGAGGCGTCGACCTCGGCGACCTGCGCGCGCGCCAGTTCACCGCCGCGGATTTCGACCGGTTCGACCTGATCATCGGCATGGATGCCCAAAACATCGCCGATATCGAAGACCTGCGCCCACCGGGCAACGGCACACCGGTTCGCCTGTTAACGGATTTCGCCCCTCATACCGGTGCCGATCACGTACCCGATCCGTATTACACGCGGGATTTCGACGGCGCGCTGGACCTGATCGAGGCCGCAGTTGACGGGCTTGCCACCCATCTGGACACCTAGCCGCCGGTCACCCGCAACTGGCCACTCAGCCAGGGCAGCTTGGCAAGCGCCGGGTCCACGATCTGGTTCTGCATCAGACGCCGGGTCATGCCCGCAACCTCCTGCGGGACCTGATCGGACCACTCGGTGCGCGCCAGCAGAGATATGTTGCGCGAGAAATCCCCGAACGGGGCAGGGTGCGCCTCCAGCCCCTCATGGAACCGCGCCGCGCGCATGAAGCCCAGCGGCGTGGTGATCGCCCAGCCCAGACCCCGCGCCACCATGGCCATCAGCGCCATGTGCGAGCCGATCTCGAACCGTTCCTCGAACACCTGCGAGCGGCGCGCCAGATGCGCCTCGATCTGGCGGCTGATCAGCTGTTCGCGGGCATAGCGCAGAAACGGCAGCCGCTCCTGCACGGCC
Source organism: Ruegeria sp. AF5 (assembly GCF_056541905.1). Lineage (NCBI taxonomy): Bacteria > Pseudomonadati > Pseudomonadota > Alphaproteobacteria > Rhodobacterales > Roseobacteraceae > Ruegeria > Ruegeria sp. AF5. The sequence goes on along the minus strand of NZ_JBQFYZ010000016.1, from coordinate 51,296 downwards.
TCGACGCCCCCCGATCCCTGCGGGGCCACCAGAATGAACGGATCATGGACCAGCGGGTATTCGACCACCCCCTCCAGCACTTCGCCGCTATGGGCGGTGACCGCCATATGCAGGCGCTGCTCGGCCAGCGCCTCGAACAGATCAAGGCTCGACAGGGTGATCAGCTTGAATTTCGACCGGGTCAGGCTGTCGGCCAGCAAGGTGGCCAGCCGCGGTGTCAGATCATTGTCGAAATCGTCGATCAGCCCGATCGACAGCGTGGTCAGATGCCCCAGATCCATGACCGACAGCTCGCTCTGGGCCATGTGCAGCTCGGACAGAACCGCCTCGGCCCGCGCAAGGAAACTGCGCCCCGCCTGCGTCAGCCGCATCGGTCGCCGCCCGTGATCGACCAATTCGGTCCCCAGCGCGTTTTCCAGATTGCGCAATTGCTGCGAAACGGATGGCTGGCTGAGCCCCGTGATCTCGGCAGCCTGCGCCACCGATCCCGTCCGCGCCAATGCCTCGAACACTTCAAGGCCCCGCAGGGTCAGCCCTTTCATTACCATGCAATACACCTTTCGCTGCGCCTTTCTGGGGCGCAGCGTGGATCAGGTCAAGCATTCTGAACGGGTTAGCTGCAGATCGCCTGCGCCATCTGGCCAAAGTTCTGGTACCGATCCCACAGCGCATCATCGCGCGCGGATTTCGACATCTTCAGCACCTGCGCCTGATGGGGGTCCTTGAACCATTTCGCCACGGTCTTCTGATCACTGCGCGTCAACGCCTGATCCGCCACGCGCTGAATGCAGCTGCACCGGTCCCGCGTCGCCGCCGAGCGGTCCGACGCCATGCACGCCTGCCTGATCTGCGCCGCATCCGCGACCTGAGCCACCGCCGTCAGCGATGCCGCACAAAATGCGATAATGAGGAACTGTTTCATACTCGAGCCTCGTTTTTGCCTGCCCGGACGGGTCTGGCGCCCCTCTCGGTCTGCGGCGGAGTATGAATCAAACGGGGGGTGGGATCAATTGTTTTGACAGTCAATTCAAGCGGTGCTGAATTGACGAGGATAAAAACAACGCACTAAAATACTTCGGAAGTTAATATGAGCAGTCAATTCAAGGGATAGGATGGTGATTTCTATCAAATCTTTTTTTATGTCAGTGCTACTTTGTTTGTCTCCGATAGCGGCCTTGTCGGATACGTCTTTTTTGCAAGGCGAGGATGCGCCGGAATTCAAGGAGGCGGTTAAGGCCTGGTTGGACGGTGATGATTTGGCAGCATTGCAAAGTTTCTCTGAACAGGCGCAACAGGGGAACGCAGCGGCTCAAATATTACTATCGAGCATTGCAAGCCAGAGTAGTTTTCACGCGCATGTAACTTCTGAAATGGATCGCAAGGACCGCATTGCTCTGTTACGAAAACCCGGTGGCCTATCGGGCAAGTCATGGCTCACAGAGGCACAAAACTCTGAACCATTGGCCCTTGCTTTACTGCAAGTGGCCAAATTCGAAGATAAAGCGCCCGCTATCGCAGCGCTAGTCGAACTTGGTGAGCCAATAACAGCAATGTTTGCCGCGCAATCCATGCTTTACGATGGAAGAGGGGCTGATTTGGTTGAGGTTTTGCAAGGCCTGGATCGCAAATTGCCTGAAGAAGCTGGCATATTCTTGTACTGGGCGTCGTACCTGCAGTCACATAGTTCGGATGGTCCAAATTATGGAGGTTCGGCATCGCTGGCCTGGCTTAATACTGGAGATGATCGCTTCAAAGCGGCTGAGTTAGCTTGGGGCATATTCACTCCAAGAGAATTGATAAATGACACCGACATCAGAGAGGCAGCGGCTGAATTGAGCGCGGAGGTAGTAGCTTGGACCCCCATTCGTAACTTTTGTAGTGACTACTGTGCGGAAGAGGTTCCCGATTGCACCGTCACTGCAGCTGCGTTGCTCGCCTCACCTTATTCTCCAAGAAGCCCGCTACAGAGCTTGATCGCCAATGAAGACTATTGGTCGAGTGATCGCATTGAAGGCGACGTTGCGCGTTCAATTCTTGACATCCGGGATGTGGAGTTTGCTTCAGAGTATACGTACAATCAGTGCTTTACATCCAACATGCAGGCCCTTCAGCGAGCGCATTGGCCTTGAAACGGTATTTCGCCGCAATGCAAGTTTATCTCCTGCATCAAGTTTGGTGCTAAGTACAATCCTTGAAGCGATTTGTATGCGATTGGCAATGAAGTTGTATTGGTCGCGGCAGATCATCTTGAACCATTGACCACAGCCCATTTCCGACGCATATCCCCACTCCATGACAGACCTCGCTCATATCCGCAATTTCTCCATCGTCGCGCATATCGACCATGGCAAATCCACCCTTGCTGACCGGCTCATCCAGGAGACCGGGACAGTGCAGGATCGTGACATGAAGGAACAGTTGCTCGACAGCATGGATATCGAGCGCGAGCGTGGCATTACCATCAAGGCCAACACCGTTCGCATCGACTATACCGCCGAGAATGGCGAGACATATGTGCTGAACCTGATCGACACCCCCGGCCACGTGGATTTCGCCTATGAGGTCAGCCGGTCGATGCGCGCGGTCGAAGGCTCGCTGCTGGTTGTGGACAGCACCCAAGGGGTCGAGGCGCAGACGCTGGCCAATGTCTATCAGGCCATCGACGCCGATCATGAGATCGTGCCGGTGCTGAACAAGATCGACCTGCCCGCCTCCGATTGTGACCGCGTGGCCGAGCAGATCGAGGACGTGATCGGTATCGACGCAAGCGACGCCATCCGGGTCAGCGCCAAGACCGGGCAGGGCATCCACGAAACGCTGGAGGCGATCGTGCACAAACTGCCCGCGCCGCAGGGTACTCTGGACGCGCCGCTCAAGGCGATGCTGGTGGATTCGTGGTACGACGCCTATCTGGGCGTCATCGTTCTGGTCCGCATCATGGACGGCACGTTGAAAAAGGGGATGCGGGTCAAGTTCATGTCGAATGGCACCCTGCACCATGTCGACCGCGTCGGTGTCTTCCGCCCGCAAATGCAGATGATCGACAGCCTCGGCCCGGGCGAGATCGGGTTTCTTACCGCCTCGATCAAGCAGGTCCGTGACACCCGCGTCGGCGATACCATCACCAATGACCGGGGCGGCGCCGAAGTCGCGCTGCCGGGCTTCAAACCCGCACAGCCGGTGGTGTTCTGTGGCCTATTCCCGGTGGATTCCGCCGAATTCGAAGACCTGCGCGACGCGATCGAGAAGCTGGCGCTGAACGACGCCTCATTCTCGTATGAGATGGAAACCTCGGCCGCGCTTGGCTTTGGCTTCCGCTGCGGCTTCCTGGGCCTTCTGCACCTCGAGGTCATCCGCGACCGGATCGAGCGTGAATACGATATCGACCTCATCACCACCGCGCCCAGCGTGATCTATCACGTCTACATGAAAGACGGTGAGATGATCGAGCTGCACAACCCCGCCGACATGCCCGACCTGTCCAAGGTCGACCACCTTGAGGAACCGCGCATCAAGGCGACCATTCTGGTGCCCGACGAATATCTCGGCGACGTGCTGAAACTCTGCCAGGACCGCCGCGGCATCCAGATGGACCTGACCTATGCGGGCCAGCGCGCCATGGTCGTCTATGACCTGCCCCTGAACGAGGTTGTCTTTGACTTCTACGACCGCCTGAAATCGGTGACCAAGGGCTATGCCAGCTTTGACTACCAGATGACCGGCTACCGTCAGGACGCGCTGGTCAAGATGTCGATCCTTGTGAATGACGAACCGGTCGACGCGCTGTCGACCATGGTTCACCGCGACCGGGCCGAGATGCGGGGCCGCGCGATGTGCGAAAAGCTCAAGGACCTGATCCCGCGCCACATGTTCAAAATCCCGATTCAGGCCGCCATCGGAGGCAAGGTCATCGCCCGCGAGACCCTGTCCGCCCTGCGCAAGGACGTGACCGCCAAATGCTACGGCGGCGACGCCACCCGGAAACGCAAACTGCTGGACAAGCAGAAGGCGGGTAAAAAGAAGATGCGTCAGTTCGGGAAGGTGGATATCCCGCAGGAGGCGTTTATTTCAGCGTTGAAGATGGACAGCTAAAAGCTGTCGATTTTAACGGTGGGTGGGCGAAAGCGGTTGGCGCAGCCAACTGCGTGCCCACACGTCATTTTATAGGGTAGAACCGTTTGTAAGAAATAGTTGATTGGATTTTCGGATCGTGAAACGAACTCGCGAAAGAGTTTTGAAAAGTATTGAACGGCGACTGCGCTTGAGGCGTCACAGTCATAAACGTGCGACCGATGCTGTGTTTCCTATCACGCTTCGAAGAATTTATCCGACCGGAGGCGAGCATAGCTGTTCTAGTATTGGGACGGCATTTATCGTGAAGTCTTATGACGATCCGTGTTGGTATCTGATTTCAAACTATCATTGCTTTGCAGGAAAAGATCCGTCTTCAGGAAAAGAATTCGGATCCTTTGTTCCAAATTTTGTTGATGTGGAATTTAGATATGAAGTCCCCTCCGATCGAGAAGGGTTTGTAAAAATTTCGTCGATGCCAGTACGCTTTCCCCTTTTGAAGGATGATGACACACCGCTTTATTGGGACCTGCTAGCGGAAGAAGAAAAAACTTATAGAGCTGACTTAGCAGTATTACCGATTGATATCCCTAAATCGCTGCCAAACATACCTGATTCAAGGATTCTAGCTGATCATACCGCGTTTTGGAGTCTCAATGTTGGCGCGAAACTGTCGGTTGGTGAAGATTGCTTTGTTGTTGGCTTTCCCAAGGGGCTGCAGGGTGACGGCCGTATGCCCGTTTGGAAGCGGGCATCAATAGCTTCTGAGCCGGACAATACTTATGATGAGAAACTTGCATTTCTTGTTGATACAGTAACGCGAAAGGGAATGTCCGGATCGCCGGTTGTTGTTCGAAAACCTAAAGATATGGATCAACTGGCTCGATTGCCGGGAGATTTGTCTGAGTTAATGGAAGAGAAATTGGTTGGCGTATATTCCGGGCGAATTGGGAAAGGCGAAGAGGAGGTGCAGTTGGGAATTGTTTGGTCAATTGAGTTGGTCGATTTGTTGATAGCTTCGTTGCCAAACGAAATAGAGATATCTCGACCAGTTTTCCATAATTAACCCACCCGCCCGGCGGCACCGCCGGGCCGCGCCGACCCGTCCCCATGGGGCGGCGCGTTTGCGCCACCCCTCGGGTCGGTCGCGTCCCTCTGTTCTGCTGATCAGCCGTCTGGCCAAGACTGGGTTGCCGAGTTAGGTTCTCAAGATGAATTTTTCTTATCGAAATGTGCTGGAACGCAGACCAATCGTAACCATAGCACTGACATTTCTTTCGTTTTTCGTTATCGGAAGTTTTTTGAACTCATACCATGTCGCGCGGTCTGATTGGGGTTTTAACCCCGTATGGTTGGCTGAGGCAGGTTTGGGTGTATGGATGATTTACACTGTCCTTCAGATCGGTGCCTATTTAGTCAGGACGTTTCGATAGGGTCGTAGGGCGGGCTTCAGCCCGCCAATCCTCCACTCCGCCATCTCCCCGATCCCAAACCAACACGCATGGAAAGGCTGTATCCGGTGGCGGGCTGAAGCCCGCCCTACGGGGTGGGGTTGGTATCAGCGCTTGCGTCCTTGGGGCTTTGGCCGGGTCGCTACCCTCGGGTCTGCGGATCAACCGTCTGACCCACACCTCACCCGCGCGGCACCAGATGCAACCATTGCATCGGAAAGCCGCGTCCCTCAGACAGGATCGGCCATTTGAAATCATCCCCCAACCGGATGATCTCGTCCATCTCGGACGTGTCGCGCACGCTTCCGTCCACATAGGTGATATCAAAATACCCGGCGCAGAACGCTTCGATCGCTTTCAGTTTCGCATTACCATCCTCCACCATCTGGGGGTGCAGTTCGATCAGAAACTCCGATCTGCGGAAATGCGTCAGAAAATCTTCGGTCAACAGGCGGAATTCGACGCCCTCGATATCGATCAGAAAGAAGATGTCCGCCGGGTCGGGGGCCACGCTCGCGATATTTTCCACCGTGTCCGTCAGCGCATCCCCAAACACCGTCACGCGGTCGCCCACGCCGTTATGTTCCGCCGTTTCGCGGATGACATCCCGGCCTTTTGCCGAAACCTCAAAGCACACGCTTTTTTCGAACTGCCCGGCGGCCACCAGCCCGACGCCCCAAAAGCCGTCCGCCGCGCCGATATCCACCAGCACCGGCTTGTCCGAGCTGCTCAGCACCTTCAGGTTCTGCTGCTCATACAGGCCAAAGATTTTCGTGGCCGTATCCGAATGCCCGCCCCAGAATGCGTTTTCGACAAAGCGAAACCCCTTCATCGGCCCGCACAGCACCTGTCCGCGGCTTTGTTCCAGCACGAACAGTGAAAACTCGTTGCGGAACTTGCGCACAACGCTCTTGAACTCTCGATGTTGTCGTTTTGGAAATCGCATGTTCTGTCTGGGGCTTTTCAAGTTGGATCGGACGCCCCTGGATGAGGGCAGTTGCCTGAAACCCCTGTTTAAGTTGTGGCGCGCGGTGTTGGAAGGAAAAACGCAATGCGCGATACCGGGCAGGGTGGGGTTTTCTTCTTGCCCACCTTTCCCGCGCATAAACCCTTGATGAAGTTTCCTTCAGACAGGTTGCAACCGCCGCGCGCGCTTCCAATCTCAGTCACAGGCCAGCACGGCCCGCACCCCAAAGAAGGGTGCCGATCATCAGATCAGAGATTTCCGTAGCCTGCACACCGGGACTGTTTTCGACCCCGTTCCGGCCCGTCAGGTGAACCGAAGCGTTTCCGGCCCGGTCGGGTTGTTAAGGGGTATAAGCCGCCGTTGCTCACGGATTTCGGCGGAGGGGGTGTTGGTATCACCGCCGGGCCGGAACGCTTCTCAGAAACGGAACCAGCGTCTCCAGAGTGAGGAGACAGGCCGGGCGGCCAGTTCACCGCCTGCGACAGGATCCAGACCGCCCCGCGCAAGAATGCGGCGTTCCTCGGCGCGGGTCATCTGGATCTCGCGGACCTTCAGCGCGGCCTCGCGCGCGGTGACAAAGCGGCCGTCCGGTCCCGGTTCCATGCCGGGGATGTTGCGCCCCTTCGACCACATCCCGCGCAGCCCCGACAGCGGGTGCTTCCATCCGATCTCGTCGTCATCCTGCAACTGCCAGATCCGGTTGGCCTCGGTCATCGAGACCAGCGCGGCCAGCGGCTTGCCGTGTCGGGTCAGGATGATCACCTCACGCGGGTCCTGGGCGCGGGTGATCAGCGGCCCCAGATGGGCGCGGGCATAGGAAATGGTGCAGCGCATCGGCGAATCTCCGTCTGTACGATTCGTAAGATTGGGGGTCCGAGCGTTGTACAAATCGCACAATTTTGGCCTAACGGGCCGCGCGGAGCGCTTTGCACCCGCAGCATCGCAGGAATTTCGGGTGCCGGGGTCACGTCCGGTTTTTTCCGCCCTCAACCCTTCGCGGGATCGGGGATTCTCGGGTTATCCACAAAACTCTCCCGCCGGATATCAACATCTTATCCCCGTCTAATTTTCATGCTGCAGTGCTATTTTCTTGTCGGATGCAGGGCGTGGTGCAACAGTCATCTCACCGCACAGGGTCTTCGGAACCGGGGCGGGACGCAAAGGCCAAGGGGGTCTGAGCAGAGAAGGGCGGGTCTTAGGATTTGCGTTTAGCTGCAAAGGCTTACCGGTAGGTGATCAGCCGGAAATGGGTCTTGGACCCAGGTCGGGTGGCCATCTTCTCAGACGGCCAATGCATGTCGCGATGGACCTTAGGGGACAAAGCGGCGGCTGCAGTCTCTCAGGGGGCTGGGGCGACTGGATCGGAGTGCTCCTCGGGGTACGTCGACCCGGTAAGGCGTCAGGGCGTATCCGAAAGGATACATGCAAAGACCGCGTCTGCGCACCTGACGCCTTTTCCTTTGCCGAAATTCGGTTTCATACAGGCTACCACGCACCCCTGCCGAATGGGAACGGGGCTCTTCTGCGTGCGCGAAAGAGCCCCGATTTAGTGTCAGATATGCAATGCCGCGTCTATGCACCTGTAGGTCTAGACTACTGCGTATGGGCGCACTCTTCAACCATATATTGCGTTAATGTCCGGGTTGCCCGCAAGATAAGCGCGTATTACAGGCTTTCCTGCACGTCCGAAGCTGCGTTCTGGATTGCATCCCCGGCCTTTTCGATATCTTTGCCCGCGCCTTTGGCGGTTTCGCAGGCGGTCAGTGCAAACAGGCTCAGGCCAATCAGAATTACGCGGATCATGTGTGTCTCCTCAGTGCTCGATACGGATTCGGTAGCACCTTTCTCGACACCAAGCCAGAGCTAGCCTCTGTCGTCACCGCAGAACAGCTCGTACACCACCTCAAGCATCCGGCGCGGGCGATCATCTGCCAACCGGTAAAAGATGGTTTTGCCCTCTCTGCGCGGTATCACTAGCCCCTCCAGACGCAGGCGGGAAAGCTGTTGCGAAACAGCGGCTTGTCTGGCGGACAGCAGTTCCTCCAGTTCGGTGACAGATTTCTCACCGGACACCAGGTGGCACAGGATCATCAGCCGGCCTTCGTGACTGATTGCCTTGAGGAAGTTGGACGCGCGTGTCGCGTTATCGACCATACGATCCAGGTCGTGTTGCGGCATGTCCTGGGACAGCTGTGGAAGTGCCATCGAATGTGTTCCTTGTGAACCCTTTGACCGGGCATAGTTTCCGTTACGTAAAGCTCGTCGCCTGCGAGCCACTTCAGTACATGTTTCGATCAATTATTGCTATATGTATGAATCAAAAAACCGTGATGAAAAAAGGGGAACCCGCAGCCGTTTTCCCCGCAGCCCCTTTAGCGGGGCGCAATCATGGATAGGGTGCTGCTACGGGACAGCGGCAGGTGTGACAATCTTATTGACGGCGATCCACATTCATTCCGCGTTCTCACCGACACCCCCTTGCAGCCCCCCGGAGCCAACACTAAGACTCAGGTAACACTTGTTGGGATAATGTCCCGATCCACAGCAAAACAGGCAGGTTACGAATGTTCGATCCCGTAGATACCTACATGAATACGCTTGTTCCCATGGTCGTTGAACAGACCAGCCGGGGCGAGCGCGCGTATGATATTTTCTCCCGCCTGCTGAAAGAGCGGATCATCTTCATCAACGGCCCGATTCACGATGGCATGAGCCATCTGATTGTGGCGCAGCTGCTGCACCTTGAGGCGGAAAACCCCAACAAGGAAATCTCGATCTACATCAACTCGCCCGGTGGCGTGGTGACCAGCGGTTTGTCGATTTACGATACAATGCAGTATATCAAGCCGAAATGTTCCACGTTGGTGATCGGTCAGGCGGCCTCGATGGGATCGGTTCTGCTGGCCGGCGGCGAGAAAGGGATGCGCTTTTCGCTGCCCAACAGCCGGATCATGGTGCACCAGCCCAGCGGCGGATATCAGGGTCAGGCCAGCGATATCATGATCCACGCAGCCGAGACGCAAAAGCTCAAGGATCGCCTTTATGATATCTATGTGCGTCATACCGGGCAGACAAAAAAGGCGGTTGAAAAAGCGCTGGACCGTGACAATTTCATGAGCCCGGAAGAGGCCAAGGAATGGGGTCACATCGACGAGATCGTGGAAAACCGCGCAAAAATGGACGCGGATGAGGTCTGAGTTTCGGAGCCTGCACCACCAGTGCAGGAACCATTTTGAGATTGTAGCGGCCAAAGCGCTGGCCTAAGCTGCACGAACAGGCGAAAACGCATTCCCGCCGGGGGTGCTGGGATGAGGCCCGAAAGGTAGATCATGGCGACGAATTCAGGCGGTGACGGGAAAAACACGCTCTACTGCAGCTTCTGCGGCAAAAGCCAGCATGAGGTGCGCAAGCTGATCGCAGGCCCGACCGTTTTCATCTGTGATGAATGTGTCGAACTTTGCATGGACATCATCCGCGAAGAGACAAAGGCCAGCGGGCTGAAATCTTCGGACGGCGTTCCGACGCCCAAGGATATCTGTGAGGTGCTGGACGATTATGTGATCGGTCAAGCCACCGCAAAACGCGTCCTGTCGGTCGCGGTCCACAACCACTACAAACGTCTGAACCACGCCCAGAAAGCGGGCAATGATATAGAACTGGCGAAGTCCAATATCCTGCTGATCGGCCCCACCGGCTGTGGCAAGACGCTGCTTGCGCAGACGCTGGCCCGGATACTGGATGTTCCCTTTACCATGGCCGATGCCACCACGCTGACCGAAGCCGGTTACGTGGGCGAGGATGTGGAAAACATCATTCTCAAGCTGTTGCAGGCCAGCGAATACAATGTCGAACGCGCGCAGCGCGGTATCGTCTATATCGACGAGGTCGACAAGATCACCCGCAAATCCGAGAACCCGTCGATCACACGCGACGTGTCCGGTGAAGGCGTACAGCAGGCGCTGCTGAAACTGATGGAAGGCACCGTGGCCAGCGTTCCGCCGCAGGGCGGCCGCAAACACCCGCAGCAGGAATTCCTGCAAGTGGATACCACGAACATCCTGTTCATCTGTGGCGGCGCTTTTGCGGGTCTGGACCGGATCATTGCACAACGCGGCAAGGGCTCGGCCATGGGTTTTGGCGCCGATGTGCGTGACAATGACGAGCGCGGCGTGGGCGAGATCTTCAAGGATCTGGAACCTGAAGATCTGCTGAAATTCGGCCTGATCCCGGAATTCGTGGGCCGTTTGCCGGTTCTGGCAACGCTGGAGGATCTGGACGAGGAAGCACTGGTCACCATCCTGACCAAGCCGAAGAACGCCCTGGTCAAGCAATACCAGCGCCTGTTCGAGCTGGAAGATGTTGAGCTGGGCTTCACCGATGACGCGCTGAAGGCGATTGCCAAGAAAGCCATCGAGCGCAAAACCGGTGCGCGCGGCCTGCGGTCAATTCTCGAGGATATCCTGCTGGACACCATGTTCGAACTGCCGGGCATGAAAAATGTCAGCGAGGTTGTGGTGAACGAAGAGGCGGTGATGTCCGACGCGCAGCCGCTGTTCATCTATGCCGATGCGGCCAAGGAATCGGCCTCAGCGGGTTGAGGCCGGTCTTTTCGCGGCGGCGGTGGGACTTCAGTTGAACAGGTTCAGGGGGCTCTGCCCCCGCTGCCCTTCGGGCATCTCCCCCGGGATATTTATAGCCAGATGAAGCTGGGGATCCGTCGCTCGTACGCGAAGGCATGCGCAATCAGGCAGCGGGAGCTTAAGCAAGCTTTCGAACAACAAAGGTGACGGGTTATGACAGTGAAGCGCATTTCTTCGGGCGGTGAGTTTGAGGCGAAAGTCGGCTATTGCCGTGCGGTGGTTGCGGGCGGCTGGGTTCATGTCGCCGGGACCGTCGGGCAGGGCGACGACGTGGTGGCGCAATGCCGGTCAGCGCTGGACATCATCGGCAAGGCACTGGCTGAGGCGGGCGCGGGTTTTGAAGATGTGGTTCGGGTCACCTACATGTTGCCGGACCGCAATGAGTTCGCGCCGTGCTGGCCGGTTCTGGCCGAGACGTTTGGCGCCAATCCACCGGCTGCGACGATGATCGAATGCGGTTTGATTGATCCGAAGTACCGGATCGAGATCGAAGTGACCGCCTTCCTGCCGCAGTGACACTGGAAGCCCAAGGGGCACTGGACCTTGGCGAGCCTTTGGTCCATACCTTCTCTCGACCGAAATGCCGGAGGCAGCCGATGGGAATCCTGAACAGTCTTTTACGAGCCGTGACCTGGTGGAACGGGTCAACACTGAACACGCAGCTTTATACGGCGCGCAAGGGTGTGAAAGTGGGCGAAGACAATGAAGGCAATGTGTTTTATCGCACCGCCGACGACAGCAGGCGCTGGGTGATTTTCAATGGCGAGGCCGAAGCCAGCCGGGTTGACCCCGAATGGCACGGCTGGTTGCACCGCACCTGGGACGAACCCCCGACCGACAAACCGCTGCCGCACAAAGCCTGGGAAAAACCGCATCAGGAGAACCTGACAGGTACGGCGCTGGCCTATGCGCCTGCCGGGTCGCTGCGGCGGGCCAAGCCGGTTGAGCGCAGGGATTACGAGGCCTGGAGCCCGGAATAAACGAGGCGAAGATGTCGACCCATAACTGGACCGAAGTTCTTGTCGGAGGCGTCGTTTTGGCCGGTGCCATTGCGTTTGGCGTCTATGCCAGCCAATCAACCGGCCTGTCGCAAGGTGCTGCGGGCTATGAGCTGGGCGCTTCGTTCCGGTCGCTGGAAGGGGTCGGCGTTGGCACGGATGTCCGTCTTGCCGGGGTGAAAATCGGCACCGTTACCGGGGTCAAGCTGAACCCGGACACCTATCGTGCCGACACGACTTTCTCTGTTGCCGAAGGCGTGCTTGTGCCCGATGACAGCGCCATCGTGATCTCGTCCGAAGGGCTGTTGGGTGGAAACTTTGTCGAAGTCATGCCCGGCGGTTCACCCTTCTTTTTTGAACCTGGCGATGAGATTCAGGATACCCAGGGTGCGGTCAGCCTGATCTCGCTGCTGGTCAAGTTCGTAGCCGGAGATGGCAGCGAATGATGCGCGCCGCCCTGATTGCCCTGTTGTTGGCTGGAACCGGCGCCGCCGCGCAGCAGAAAGTCAACTCTGGCCCCGGCGCCATGCTGCGCGGGCTCGACAAAGTCAGTGGCCAGACGGTTGATATCGAATTGCAGACAGGTCAGACCGAAGCTGTGTTCGGGCTGGATGTGGCGCTGGGGGATTGCCGGTATCCGGTGGATAACCCGACAGGCGATGCCTTCGCCTATCTGACCATTTGGGAAACGGGCAAAGCGGATCAGCTATTTGATGGCTGGATGATCGCGACCTCTCCGGCGCTGAATGCGCTGGATCACGCGCGGTATGACGTTTGGGTCATCCGTTGTATCACGCCTTCTGCGGACTGAGTGATCGGCGCAGCAAAGTCGGCGCTCTGGTTCAGGGCTTCTTCCAGTTCTTTCTTGTAAGCGCCACGCGGGATTTCGATCGCCCCAAGGGATGCCAGATGCGCGGTCAGGAACTGCGTGTCAAACAGGTGAAAGCCGGTTTGCCGCAACCGGTCCACAAGATAGGCGAGCGCGATTTTCGAGGCATCCGTGCGGCGCGAAAACATGCTTTCGCCAAAGAACGCGGCCCCCAGCGTCACACCATATACGCCGCCCACCAGCGCCGCTCCGTCCCAGACTTCCAGTGAATGCGCATGACCGGATTGGTGCAACTGGCGATAAAGGGCGTGCAGTTCCGCGTTGATCCAGGTGTCGGACCGGTCAGCGCACCCATCAACAACGCCGGAGAAATCCCGATTGATTGAAATCTCGAACCCGCAGTTCCGGATGCGGCGCGCAAGGCTGCGCGAGATGTGGAACCCGTCCAGCGGAAATATCCCGCGAAACTTGGGATCAACCCAGAACAGTTCAGGATCGTCGCGGTGTTCGGCCATCGGGAAAATACCGATGGAATACCCGTGCAGCAGCAGTTCGGGGGTCAGGCTCATGCCGGTGATAGGGCGAGCAGAGGGCGCGGGCCCTCTGGCACTTGGCCCTTATTTTTCCATGTTCTCCGCAAGCCAGCGCTCCAGCCAGTGGATGTTGTACTCGCCGCTGTGCAGATCGGGCTCCTGCAACAGGGCGTGGAACAGGGGCACGGTGGTGTCGATACCGTCGACGATCAACTCTCCCAGCGCGCGTTGAAGACGCGCCAGCGCCTCGGCCCGGTCGCGGCCCTGCACGATCAGCTTGCCAATCAGCGAGTCGTAATAGGGCGGGATCGAATAGCCGTCATAAAGCGCCGAATCCATCCGCACGCCCAGACCGCCCGGCGCGTGATAGGCCGTGATCTTGCCGGGGCAGGGCGAAAAATTCGGCAGCTTTTCTGCGTTGATCCGAACCTCGATGGCGTGACCGTTGATCTTCAGATCGTCCTGACCGAATGACATCGGTTCACCCGCTGCGACCAAAATTTGCTCGCGCACCAGATCGACGCCGAAAATTCCTTCGGTGACAGGGTGTTCCACCTGCAGGCGGGTGTTCATCTCGATGAAATAGAACTCGCCCTTTTCATACAGGAACTCGATGGTGCCTGCGCCGATATAGTTGATCTTGGCCACCGCGTCGGCGCAGATCTTGCCGATCCGGGCGCGCTCTTCGGCGGTGATGCAGGGGCCGGGGGCCTCTTCAAAGACTTTCTGGTGACGGCGTTGCAGTGAACAGTCACGTTCGCCCAAATGCACCGCATTGCCCTTGCCGTCGCCAAACACCTGAATCTCGATATGGCGCGGCGTGGTCAGATATTTCTCGATATAGACCTCGTCATTGCCAAAGGCGGCCTTGCCTTCGGCGCGTGCGGTCATGAAGGCGCTTTCCATCTCTTTCGCGTTCATCGCGACTTTCATGCCGCGCCCACCGCCGCCTGCCGTGGCCTTGATGATGACGGGATAGCCGAATTCCTCACCGATGCGCTTGGCGTCGGCCAGCGTGGGAACGCCACCGTCCGAACCGGGAACGCAAGGCACACCCAGCGCCTTCATCGTGTCCTTGGCGGTGATCTTGTCGCCCATGACGCGGATATGTTCCGCGGTGGGGCCGATGAACGTGATGCCATGATCTTCGACGATCTGCACGAACTCGGCGTTTTCGGACAAAAAGCCATAGCCGGGATGGATCGCCTGCGCGCCGGTGATCTCACAGGCCGAAATGATCGCAGGCACCGACAGATAGCTTTGCGGGCTGGGCGGGGGGCCGATGCAGACCGATTCGTCCGCCATGCGCACATGCATCGCGTCGCTGTCGGCGGTGGAGTGGACGGCAACCGTCTTTATCCCCATCTCGCGTGCGGCGCGGATGACGCGCAGGGCGATCTCGCCTCGGTTGGCAATCAGGATCTTGTCGAACATGGGCCCGCCTTACTCGATGATGACCAGAGGGGTGCCGAACTCAACAGCGTCGCCATCGCCCACCAGCACGCGCTTGACGGTGCCCGATTTGGGGGCGTGGATGTGGTTCATGGTCTTCATCGCTTCGACGATCAGCAGCGTGTCGCCTTCAGACACTGTCGCGCCGACGGAAATGAACGCGGGCGCGCCGGGTTCCGGCTGCATATAGACCGTGCCTACCATGGGCGAGGTGACAGCGCCCGGATGGCTGGCCGGATCTTCGGCGGTAGCAGGGGCCGCCGCGGGGGCCGCAGCCGGTGCCGCAGCAGGGGCGGGCGCTGCCGCAGGAACAGCCATCTGAACCGGAGCGGCCACGGTCTGTGTCATACGGCTGACGCGCACGTTCAGGCTGTCTTCTTCGCCATATTCGCGTTTGACCTGCAACTCGGTCAGATCGTTTTCGCGCAGCAATTCGGCCAGAGCCTTGATGAATGCCACATCCGCTTCGTGTTTGGTGTCTGTCATGAGTATCCTCGACGGTTCCCCTTTGGCCCGTCTGTTTCTTGCGGGCTCTGATCAAATTACGCAGGGTTATAGGCTAAGCGGCGGTGCATGAAAAGCGCCGACTCGCACCATCTGTCATGCGTTCCACGCGTATTTCAAAGGGTCGGACAGGTCACAGGGGCATCCCCGATAATTTGGCGACCAGTTCAGACAGCTTTCGCGCGCCGAATTTTTCAAGCAAACGGGCGCGGTAAGCCTCGATTGTGCGGTAACTCAGGCCCAGCTCTGCTCCGATTTCCTTGGCCGACAGGCCACGGCAGGACAGGATGGCCACTTCGCGTTCACGGATAGTCAGCTCAACCAGCGGTCGTTCCTCGGATATGTCGGAAAAGCTCCAGATACCGTGGCGGAACGGGTCGTCGGGCGTCAGCGACCGGCCCCGGGCGCGGCACCAGAACAGATCCCCGCTGCGGCGGCGCATGACGCGCTCATCCGTGTAATACCCGGTGCCGCGCATCACTTGCAGGCTGCGTTCGCCGATCCTCTCCCAATCCGCGACCGAAGGGTAAAGGTGCAACAGCGGCATGTTGCGATAGTCGTTTTCTTCTCCGCCAAAGGTGCGGGCAAATTGCAGGTTACAGCGCCGGATGATCCGGTTTTCCAGCTCAACAAGCCCGATCGGCGCATATTCAAAGGCGGGGTCGCTCATGCGTGTATGGTGCCGGGAAAGCGCGCGGAAATGAAGGGGGATGCGGTGTCTTGCGCCAGATTGACGCCCGAAACGGATGCTTTGGTTTGCGTCAGATTGTGAACGTTGTAAATGCCAGCTGAAAAGAAATGATTAACCTGTGGAAACAGATACTATAATCAGAAAACGATCGTGAAATTCGACGGGTCTGAACTCAGGGAAAGTAGACATGCGCGACACGTTGACAGGCAGCCGCATTCGCGAAAGACGGCAAATTGCCGGGCTGCGGCAGGCGGAACTGGCGCGGCAGGCCGGAATATCGGCGTCTTATCTGAACCTGATCGAACACAATCGCCGCAGGATCGGGGGCAAATTGCTGGTCGATATCGCGGCGGCTCTGGGCGTTGAACCTTCGGTTCTGACACAGGGGATCGAGGCAACTCTGGTTTCCGCCCTGCGCGAGGCGGCCGAGGATGCGGTCGGACAGAAGGCCGAGGTTGACGGGCTCGAGGAATTCGCCGGACGTTTTCCCGGCTGGGCCGGTGTTCTGGCGCAAATGCATCGCCGTGTCGTGTCTTTGGAGCGGAACGTCGAAACCCTGTCCGACCGCCTTACGCACGACCCGCAACTGGCCGCGTCGATGCACGAGGTTCTGTCAACCGCCGCCGCGATACGCTCGACCGCCGCGATCCTTGCGGATACCCAAGATATCGAGGCCGAATGGCGCGAGCGTTTCCACAAGAACCTGCATCAGGATGCCGAACGGCTGGCAGGCAGTTCCAAGGCGCTGGTGACCTTCCTCGACGAAAGCGACTCGGCGGTTGATCCGCGTGCCGTTCCCCTGGAAGAGGTCGAAGCCTTCTTTGAAGCCCGCGCCTACACGATTTCCGAACTGGAAGACGGGGGTGATGTGGACGCGGTTGACCTGAGCGGGCTCAATACCTCGGCGGCGCGCACCGTCGCGCGCGAAGTTTTCAGGATCTATCGCGCAGACGCGCAGGCGCTGCCGCTGGAGGCCGTCAAAGCGGTTGTTCAGCAGGGTGATCCGAACCCCATCGAACTGGCGCAGCGGTTCTCGGTTGATTTTGCCACCGTCCTCAGGCGCCTGGCCTTTCTGCCAGATGGCATCCTGTCACAACCGGTCGGCATGGTACTGTGCGACGCGTCCGGAAGTATCCTGTTTCTCAAGCCGATTCAGGGGTTTACCTTGCCCCGACACGGCGATGTCTGCCCGCTCTGGCCGCTGTTCACGGCCCTCAGCCGTCCGCTGGTGCCGGTGCGCAAGCAGGTCGTCCTGACCGGAAGGTCCTCGGCCGTGTTCGACTGCGTCGCTTATGCCTGGCCGCATGCAGTGTCGGGATACGATCAGGACCCGGCTTATCGCTCGGTCATGGTGGTGCGCCCGGTCAGGGACCCGTCAGACGGGGTGCCGGTCACTCAGGTCGGGCCAAATTGCCGTGTCTGCCCAAACCGCGATTGCAAGTCCCGGCGCGAGCCGTCGATTTTGAGCGAAGGTTTTTGACACGTTCATGACAGACCGCTTAATCTGGCGGGAACCGGTCTCGGGATGGAAGACCGGTTATGGGAGGAACTGAACATATGAGCCGAAAGGTTCTGCTGATTGAGGACGAACCGAACATCGCCGAGGCTATCCGGTTCCTGCTGTCGCGCGAGGGATGGCAGGTCGAAACGCATGGCGACGGAACGGATGCGGTTCAGGTGATCCAGGGAGCGCAGCCCGATCTGGTCATTCTGGATGTCATGCTGCCGGGCAAGAACGGTATGGATATCCTTCGGGAACTCAGAAAAATGGAGGAACTGGCAGGCTTGCCGGTTCTGATGCTGACCGCACGGGGTCAGTCGCGCGACCGGGAAATGGCTGAAAACGCAGGCGTCAGCCGCTTCATGACCAAACCGTTTTCCAATGCCGAAGTTCTGACAGCGGTGCGTGACCTTCACGCGCAGGCGACGCGCTTATGATGTCCGGCGAGGGCAACAAGACCAAACCACCGGGCACACGCCCCTCGCTTTTTCTGGAACGACAAAGCTATCGTCGTCACAGGTTGACGGATGCCGCCCGGATTTTGCCCTTTCTGGGCGCGGCTCTACTGGCCCTTCCGTTATTGTGGCCGGATCGGTCTGGCGGGGATGCGGCGGTGCCCTTGTCCTCGGCGATGTATTACATATTCCTCTGCTGGGGCGCGCTGATCCTGGCCGGGTTTGTCTTTGGGCTGGCCGCCCGCCGCATGGCCGCGCGTGAAGGATCGGACACGGGCGCTGAGTGATGGCCACCATAAATATTCTGATTCTGGTTTGCCTTGGCTATGTCGTGTTCCTGTTCGCGGTGGCCTTCGCCGCGGATCGCATGGCTGCGGCCGGGCGTGGCAAATGGTTGCGTTCGCCCGTGATCTACACGCTGTCCCTGTCGATCTATTGCACTGCCTGGACGTTTTATGGCGCGGTGGGCAACGCCGCGCGGTCGGGGCTGGAGTTTGTCACCATCTACCTCGGTCCGACGCTGGTGATGGTCGGCTGGTGGTGGGGGCTGCGCAAGCTGGTGCGCGTCGGGCGCAGCCAGCGGGTCACCTCGATCGCCGACCTGCTGTCGTCCCGGTATGGCAAGTCGAACACGCTGGCGGTCTGCGTGACCATTCTGGCGGTGCTGGGCGGCACGCCCTATATCGCACTGCAACTGCAATCGATTACCCTGTCCTTCTCGATCTTTGCCGAGGCTGACCCGTCAGGCCTCTACCGCGAAGGGTCCAGCGTGTTTTGGGTCGCGGCTGGTCTGGCCGTGTTTGCCATCCTGTTCGGCACCCGCAATCTGGACGTGAACGAACGTCATCATGGCGTGGTCACGGCCATCGCGGTCGAGGCCGTTGTCAAACTGTTTGCGCTGATCGCCGTGGGCGTTTTCGTGGTGTGGGGGATCGCGGGCGGCATTGGCCCGATGATGGACCGGATCGACGCCTCGGAAATCGGCCAGTGGAATGTCGATGCCGGGCGTTGGACGACGTTCATCTTTCTGTCCGCCGCCGCCTTTATCTGCCTGCCCCGGATGTTTCAGGTGATGGTGGTGGAAAACGATGACGAAGGCCATCTCAGAACCGCTGCCTGGGCCTTCCCGCTCTACCTGCTGTTCATGAGCCTGTTTGTCGTGCCCATCGCCGTAGTCGGTCTCGACCTGCTGCCCCAGGGCGCCAACCCGGACCTGTTCGTGCTGACCGTGCCGCTGTCCCAGGGCAATGACTGGCTGGCAATGCTGTCCTTCATCGGCGGGTTTTCCTCGGCAACCTCGATGGTCATCGTCAGTGCGATGGCCCTGTCGACAATGGTGTCAAACCATGTGGTCATGCCCATCTGGCTGAACACGCAGGAAGGCACCGGCTCGGTATCGGGCGATGTGCGCAACATTGTCCTGATGGCACGCCGTGTTTCCATTGCCGCCATCATTGCGCTGGGCTTTTTCTACTACCGGCTGTCCGGGGGCGGTGCGGCGCTGGCCTCGATCGGGTTGATCGCCTTTGCCGGTATCTCGCAGATTCTGCCGGCGTTGGTCGGGGGGCTGTTCTGGCGCAGGGCGACCCGGACCGGGGCGCTGGTCGGGCTGACCGTCGGCTTTGTGCTGTGGATTTACACCCTGCTGCTGCCGGGAATGGGCGGGGCGTGGATGCCCGAAACCGTGCTGCAAAACGGCTTGTTCGGTCTCGGCTGGCTGCGCCCTCATGCCCTGTTCGGGATCGAGGGGATCGATCCGATGGTGCATACGGTGATGTGGTCCTTGTCCCTGAACACGCTTGCCTTCTGCGTCGCGTCCCTGCTCAGCTTTCCCAGCCCGTTGGAGCGGTTGCAAGGGGCGCAGTTCGTCAACGTCTTCGATCACTCGGTCGCGCCGCGCGGGTGGTCCGGGTCGGTGGCGCAAAGCGAAGACCTGATGATCATGACGCAGCGCATTCTGGGCACCGGCCCCACGCAGGAGTTCTTTCAGGCCGAGGCGCAAAAACAGGGTGGCCGTTCGCACCTGCCAGAGCCGACACCGGGTTTCTTGAACCGTCTGGAACGCGAGCTCAGCGGCTCGGTCGGCGCGGCCATGGCCCATGCGATGATCGGCCAGATCGTGGGCGGATCGTCGGTCTCGGTCGAGGATCTGCTGGCCGTGGCAGACGAATCCGCGCAACTGCTGGAATACTCCGGCCAACTCGAGGAAAAGTCCTCCGAACTCAGCCGAACCGCTCGGCAATTGCGCGAGGCCAACGCCAAGCTCACCCAGATTTCCGAACAGAAGGACAGCTTCCTGAGCCAGGTCAGTCACGAATTGCGCACGCCGATGACCTCGATCCGGGCGTTTTCGGAAATCATGCGCGACACCGATGGCCTCAGCCGCCAGGAGCAGACCCGCTATGCCGCGATCATTCATGACGAAGCCCTGCGCCTGACCCGGCTGCTCGATGATCTGCTGGATCTGAGCGTGCTTGAAAACGGGCAGGTCAACCTTAATCTCAGCGATGACAGCCTGCGCTCGGTTCTGGACCGCGCCGTGCCCAGCGCTCTGGCCGGGGCGGACCGAAAGATCACCGTCCGCCGGACCCGCGCGGCCGAGCGTATTTTCCTGCATACGGATCTGGATCGGTTGGGGCAGGTGTTCATCAACCTGATCTCGAACGCGCAGAAATATTGCGACGCGGACGATCCGGTGCTGGTCATTTCCGCCCATGATGTCGGCGGGCGGGTCATCGTCGACTTCATCGACAATGGCAGCGGCATCCCACCGGGCGCGCGTTCGATGGTGTTTGAAAAGTTTGCCCGCGTGGGCGGCGACAAGGCTGGCGGAGCGGGGCTTGGTCTGGCCATCTGCCGCGAAATCATGCAGCGGCTGGGGGGTGAGATTACCTATCTGCCGGGGCAGGGCGGCGCGGCCTTCCGGATCAGCCTGCCGCAAGCCTACCAGCAGGCGGCGCAGTGACGCGGCCATAAAGAACTTGGTAACGCCCGAGGGTGTAAACCGGTTGCCAGGTTCTGGAACAATTGGTGATCGGGCGTCATGTCAAAAGATGTCAATGCCGCGTTGGCGCGCAAACTGTCCGTCGGGCAAAAGGATCTGGGGGATCGCCCGCGCTCGGTTCTGCGGGCGCTGCGCCTTGGGTTCGCACGGGCTGCGGGCGACCGGCTGAACCTGCCGCTGGCGGTTATCGGGGCAAAGCAATCCAACCAGTCGCAGGAGGTGCCGGGGGACGCCGCAGGACAGGATTGGCTGCTGCTGGTGTTTGACGGCCCTGAAGGGCGCGCCGCAGCCTGTCTCAACCCGAATGCGGTCTCGGCCATTGTTCAGGCCCAGACCATTGGTCAGGTCCTGTCCGGTGATCCCGGCGCACGCATGTTTACTGATACCGACGCCGCCATCGTAGCCCCCTTGATCGAAGCCGCGTTGACCGGTTCCGCCGCTTTGTTCGACGCCTCAAGCGATCAGATTTGCCTTGCAGGGCTGGAATTTACCTCGCGCGCCAAGGATTTGCGCACCCTGTCACTGGCGATGACGGAAGAGGCGTACCGCATTTTCGAACTGACCGTCGATCTGGCGAACGGAGAGCAGCAGGGCCGCATCTCGGTCTTTCTGCCAGAACATCCTGCCGTCCCGGACGTGGCCGAAGATGCCGGGGAAAAGGCTGATCTGCGCATGGATCAGTGTTCGGGCGTGATGCGGGCGGAACTGACCGCCGCGCTGTGCCGCATGTCGTTGCCGCTGTCCGACCTGTCCGGAATGCGGATCGGGGACATTCTGCCGTTGCGCGGGGCCCGTCTGGACCGGACCGAGGTTCTGACGATTGACCGGACACGCGCGGGTATCGGTCGCCTTGGGCAATGCGGTGGTCTCCGCGCCGTGCGGCTGAATGAAACCGCTGCATTGCCAGCCCTGACCGGCGCTGACGCGCAGGATTTCATCGCCAGCAAAAGTGGAACACCACCGCAGGATCATCCGGTCGAACCAGCTGTGCATGATGCGCACGCTCAGACCGTCCCGGCCGGGGTGTCAGATCTGACAGATAGCGATCTGATCGTGAACGATTCCGAACGGATGGTCGCTGAAATCACGCAACTGGCGGGGTTGGCACCCCCGGAGTCCACCAGCTAGGTTGAGGGGCACTCAGCCACCAGTGCCGCGGATCTGGTCCAGCATGGGGCGCAAATTGTCCAGCTGATACCCGGCTTTGCCGGTCGCACTCAGGATGTCGTCCGTGCTCATGTGGTCGCACTGGCCCAGCGCCCAAACCACCGAACACCGCGTGCCCGAGGCGCAATAGGCCAGAACAGGACCACTGCCGTTTTCCGCCATGTCGCGCTGCCGCTTCACGTTCTCAGGCGTCATCGTCTGGTGGGTCAGCTCCAGCACCTCGTATTCCATACCGGCAGCCCGCACCGCTTCGCCGATCGCGTCGGATTGCATGGCCGGGGGAACTTCGGCATTGGGCCGGTTGCAGATCACCTTGGCAAAGCCAGCCTCGGCGATGGCCGGAACATCCTCGACCGTGATCTGCGGCGAGACAGCATAGCGGGGGGTAATCTGTCGAATCTCCATGCCAATTCCTTAGGCCGCGTTTGCCGCCCTGTCCAGTTGCGCGCCCAGCGGTGGTGCCACGAACATCCCGGCCGCCATTGCAACCAGAAAGACCAGCCCGCCCAGCCCGCCATAGCTCAGCGAGGCCATTGCCGGTCCGGGGCACAGCCCGGCCAGTCCCCAGCCCATCCCGAACAGAACCGAACCCACGATCAGCCTGCGATCAACCTCGGGCTTTGCAGGGGGTGGAAAGGCTCCGCCGGTCAGGGCGTTTTGCCGTCCGGTTGTCATCCGCCACGCCACAAGCATCGGCAGGATGGCACCGGCCATCACAAAGGCCAGCGTCGGATCCCAGTTGCCAAACACATCCAGCCAGCCCTGAACTTTTGTGGTGTCTGTCATGCCTGAAATCAGCAACCCGGCGCCGAACAGCGATCCGGCGATCAATGAAATGAAAAGGCGCATCAGATCACTCCCAACACATGACGCAGCAGCACAAGGGTGACGCCCCCGGCAAGGATATAGAAAACGGTGGCCACGATGCCGCGCAGCGAGAACCGAGAGATCCCGCACACCCCGTGCCCCGAGGTACAGCCATTGGCGATCCGTGTACCGATACCGACCAGCAGCCCGGCCAGAATGACAACACCCAGATTGCTGGTAAGATGCGTCTGGGCCTCGGGCAGGATCAACGGGCGCAGAAGAAGGGGCATTCCGACAAGCCCCGCAATAAAGGCCAGCTTTTCGGCCATGCTCCCCTTGGCGCTGCCATCGACAAGGCCGCCCAGAATGCCGCTTGCGCCCATGATCCGGCCATTGCCCAGCAGGTAAACCGCCCCGGCCAGACCGATCACCAGACCGCCGCACAGCCCCCAGATCCACTCTATAATCATGTGGGATTTCCCTTTGTGATTTGTTGTGCCCGCGTCACAGCTTGTTGACCGGCAGTTTCAGGAAAACATCGCCCTGTTCATCCGCCGGAGGCATCTGACCGGCCCGCATGTTGACCTGCAAAGACGGCAGGATCAGCCGCGGCATGGCCAGCGTGGCGTCCCGCGCGTCGCGCATCTCCACGAAGTCTTCGATGCTGCGCCCCTGTCCGATATGGACGTTCAACGCCTTTTGTTCACCTACCGTTGTCTCCCACGCGTATTCGTCGCGGCCCGGTGCCTTGTAATCATGCCCGACATAGATACGGGTATTGTCCGGCAGCGACAGAATCTTCTGGATCGACTGGAACAGCGTGGCCGACGATCCTCCGGGAAAATCGCAGCGCGCCGTGCCGAAATCGGGCATGAACAGCGTGTCACCAACAAATGCCGCACCGCCAATCACATAGGTCATGCAGGCCGGTGTATGGCCGGGGGTGTGCAGCACGTCGCCCCGCATCTGGCCGATGTGAAAACTGTCGCCTTCCTTGAACAGCGCGTCAAACTGGCTGCCATCGCGCTGAAATTCGGTTCCTTCGTTGAAAACCTTGCCGAACGTGTCCTGCACGGTGACGATCTGATCGCCAATCCCGATCTTGCCGCCCAGCTCCTGTTGCAGATAGGGGGCCGCGGACAGGTGATCGGCATGGACATGGCTTTCCAGAATCCACTCGACCTTAAGGTCCTGCGCGCGCACAAAATCGATGATCTTGTCCGCCGAGGTTGTCGACGTCCGCCCCGAGGCATGGTCGAAATCCAGTACGCTGTCGATGATGGCACAGGCCCGTCCCTGAGGTTCATGAACCACGTAGGAAACCGTAAAGGTCTGCTCGTCAAAAAACGCTTTCACTTTCGGTGTCATGATCTTCTCCGTTTCGGTCACGCATATCATATATGTGAATTGGAATGTGATGCAATATCGAACCTGAATTTGATGCCGGTCAAAGCAACCGCTGAAATCCTGGCTTAATCTTTAACCTATCCGCGTCAGATTGCCGAAACTTCGACCATGGCAGGCAATTTCCCGCACAAGGCTACGATATTATCTGCGGGTCGTAATCCCGTTACGTATATTGGGGATACTGGCGCCACTTGGGAGGATAGTTATGACACCGACTGGTCTTTATTCCGAAGCCGAGCAGCTTGAACGTAAGCTTGTGAACGCGGGTCTGGAAACGCGTTTGGCGCTTCAGCCGAGTGTGAGTAAGATTGTTGACCGGATGCGGCAGCAGGGGATGGAGGTGCCTTCGCGCCTGCGTCGTCTGGATGCGGCCTTGTGCGAAGATGCGATTGAAGCGCAGTTTGATAACTTGCCGGTGTGAACCGGATGGTCATCCAAGGGAAATCCCGAGGATGACCAGCATCAATCCAAGCACCGACAGAAACAGCGAGGCCAGGTTCCAGGGCAGAACCCCCTGAACCACCGCGCGCAGCTCGTCATCCGACAGACCGGCCTTGCGCGCCCGCATCACGCGAAGAATGCACCAGACCAGACCGGCAAGCCCGGCCACAGACAGGGCTGCACCGCCCCAGGTGATGAATTCAAACATGGTTCCCCGCATATCCTCGTGACCTGATCACGCGCTTAACGGATCGGTTGGGGTCATACAAGTGCGCCGGCCCAATGGGTGCTTGCGACCCGGGCGGCAGCACTGTATCCGGCATTCCACACCAGGGTTTCAGCCTCTGGGACAGGCGTGTTTCGAAGGTGCCCCCGATGATCGGGCCACCGCCGTTCACCGCCAGCCGCAGGCTGACCTCTTCTGGTTGCAGGTCCATAACCGGGAACAAAAAAGATGAGCATGTCTGAAGAAGCAGAAGCAAATTACAAGGTCACCGCGGGCGAGCTGCGCCAGTTTGTGGAACGTATCGAGCGCCTGGAGATGGAAAAGAAAGACATCGCCGACCAGATCAAAGAGGTCTACGCCGAAAGCAAGTCGCGCGGCTATGACGTAAAGGCCCTGCGCAGCATCATTTCCCTCAGAAAAAGGGACAAGGATGACATCGCCGAGCAAGAGGCCGTCATCGAATTGTACAAAGAAGCGCTGGGCATGAACTAAGCCCGACCGCCACGAAACGATCTATGGCTCTGGAATGGGTTCAATGCCCTGAAAGAGCCACTGGCCGGGGGGATGCAACGGGCGCGCAGCGGCTCCCCTTGCCAAGCGCATGGTACTACCACGCACAGCGCTCGACGCCTCCGGGCTGTATCGAACCGCCCATAAACCAAACGCGCACCACAAAAGTCTCTGACACGCCAATAGCCAAAGACGCCGGAACACCCAAACCCTTCCGGATAAAAGCGCGCTTTTTCGCAGGAATATGAAGGATGGTGCTGCTGGAGAGAATTGAACTCTCGACCTCTCCCTTACCAAGGGAGTGCTCTACCTCTGAGCTACAGCAGCGCTGTGGGCGGGTGATTAGACTCAAACGAAACGCGGCGCAAGGGTGTCTGGACGGTTTTTTTCGCCTCCTGTAGAGAAAGATCATGACGGATAAAAATTCACCCAAAAAACAAGGTAAACCCGGCGATGCGCGCGAGGCGCGGCTGAAGGCGGCGCTCAAGGCCAACATGGCGCGTCGCAAGGCGCAGGCCAAGGCGCGCGCGGCCGCGGGGGACAAGCCTGACAAGGACGAGGGATAAGAGCAGATGGATTCGATTCTGGTAACGGGCAACGGCCCGCTGAACGGTCAGATACCGATTGCGGGGGCCAAGAATGCGTGCCTGACGCTGATGCCCGCAACATTGTTAAGCGAAGAACCGCTGACGCTGACCAATGCGCCGCGGCTGAGCGATATCAAGACCATGACCGCGCTGCTGCAATCGCTGGGGGCCGAGGTGTCGTCGCTGCAAGACGGTCAGGTGATTGCAATGTCCAGCCACAGCCTGACCAGCCAGACCGCCGATTATGACATCGTGCGCAAGATGCGTGCGTCTAATCTTGTGCTGGGCCCCTTGCTGGCGCGGTTCGGGCAGGCGGTCGTGTCACTGCCGGGCGGTTGTGCGATCGGCGCCCGTCCGATGGACCTGCATGTCGAAGGGCTCGAGGCGCTGGGCGCCGAGATTGAGCTGAAGGACGGCTATCTGCACGCCAAGGCTCCGGGTGGTCTGAAAGGGGCCGTGCATCAGATGCGCTTTGCCTCGGTCGGGGCCACCGAAAACATCGTCATGGCCGCCACGCTGGCCAAGGGCACCACGGTGCTCAAGAACGCCGCGCGCGAGCCCGAGATCGTCGATCTGGTTGAATGCCTGCGCAAGATGGGGGCGCAGATTTCGGGCGAAGGCACCCCGACCATCGAAATTCAGGGCGTCGACCGGCTGCACGGGGCCACCCATCAGGTTGTCACCGACCGGATCGAGCTGGGCACCTATATGCTGGCCCCGGCGATTTGCGGTGGCGAGGTCGAACTGCTGGGCGGTCGCATGTCACTGGTCGATTCCTTTGCGGCCAAACTGGATGCGGCAGGTGTCAGCGTTTCGGAAACCGCAGGCGGCCTGAAAGTGGCCCGCAAAAACGGGCGCGTGCGCGCGGTGGATGTGGTGACTGAACCTTTCCCCGGCTTCCCGACCGACCTGCAGGCGCAGATGATGGCCCTGATGTGCACGGCCGAGGGCACCTCGGTTCTCGAAGAACGCATTTTCGAAAACCGTTTCATGCACGCCCCCGAACTGGTGCGCATGGGCGCGCATATCGAGGTGCATGGTGGCACCGCCACGGTGACCGGCGTCGAGCGACTGAAAGGCGCACCGGTGATGGCGACCGACCTGCGGGCTTCGGTCTCGCTGATTCTGGCAGGGCTTGCGGCAGAAGGGGAAACAACGGTCAGCCGGGTCTATCATCTGGACCGCGGATATGAACATGTGGTGCGCAAGCTGGAAGGTGTGGGTGCAAAGATTGAACGGATCAAGGGCCAATGACAGACGCAAGTTTTGAAGACGGGCGCGAGGCGCCGCTAAATCTGGGGGCCGAGGATGCAGATGACCTTCAGGTGATCTCGACCCTCGCGCAAGATGCCGTGTTTCCGGTGACCGAGATGAAGTGGCAACCGGCGCAGCGCCGCTTTGGCTTGCTGCTGAACCGCTTCCGCTGGGAAGACAAGGATGCCGCCGCCCGCCGCGACCGCCCGTTTGAACGGGTGCAGTCGGTGCTGGTCTTCGGTTCGGTTCTCTCGGTGTCCAGTCAGGGCATTGATCGCGGTGACACCGACATGATCATGTCGCTGATGTCGGTCGTTTTCGAACCCGGCGAGGATGGCGCGGGCCATGTCCTGCTGACGCTGGCCGGTGACGGCGCGATCCGCCTGACGGTCGAGGCGCTGGATGCCACCCTCAAGGACGTCACGCGCCCTTATCAGGCCCCCTCCGGTCAGGCCCCGTATCATCCCGAATAGATGCAGAACAAGCGCGGCATATCTCAGGCGTTTTCGAAGGTGCCCGAAGGTGTCACTCTGCGTCGCGCCACCGTTTTCGACGTTTTCGACATCAGTCGGGTTCTGATCCGTTCGATCACGCAGCTCTGCGGGGCCGATCATCAGGGTGACCCGCAGGCCATCGCGCAATGGACTGATAACAAGGACCCGGCCTCGATCCGGGGCTGGATCAAACCTGGATCGCAGATCTGGCTGGCTGAACGGGCCGGGCAGGTGGCCGCCGTAGGCGGTTTGTTGGAAACCGGAGAGATCACTCTGCTTTACATCGACCCGGATCATACGGGCTGTGGTCTGGGGGCAGCGGTTTTGAACCGGCTGGAACGGGAACTGGTCGCGGCGGGATGTTCCTCAGCCTCGCTTGAGGCAACAAAAACCGCGCAGGATTTCTATCTGCGCCACGGCTGGCAGGCTACCGGCCGGTGCTGCGGCCACGGGGATTTGTCCTGCTTTGCCATGCACAAATCGCTGCACCCCGTGGGCTGAGGGTTGAGGCCGCGCGCTCCGGGCGATATGTCCCAATGCGCAACGCCCGGAGTGCCAGATCATGCCCGTTTTCCTTGATACCAAATCGCCCGATTTCGAACCCGCCTTCCGGACCCTGCTCTCGGCCAAGCGCGAGGACAGCCCGGATGTGGATGCGGTTGTGGCGCAGATCATCGACGACGTGCGCAACCGGGGCGATGCGGCGGTGATCGAACTGACGGCCAAATTCGACCGGCTGGCGCTGACGCCCGAAACGCTGGCCTTCAGCGCACAGGAGATCGCGGATGCGGTGGCGCAGGTCGGGGCCGACGATCGCGCGGCGCTGGAACTGGCCGCTTCCCGTATCCGGGCCTATCACGAAAGGCAATTGCCCGAGGATCAGGAATGGACGGATGCGACGGGCGCAACACTCGGCTGGCGCTGGTCTGCTGTCTCGGCCGCAGGGCTTTACGTGCCGGGTGGGCTGGCCTCGTACCCGTCATCGGTGCTGATGAACGCCATCCCGGCCAAGGTGGCCGGTGTGGAACGGCTGGCCATCGTGGTGCCCACGCCCGAAGGGCAGGTGAACCCGCTGGTGCTGCTGGCGGCACAGCTGTCGGGTGTGGACGAGGTCTATCGCATCGGCGGCGCGCAGGCCGTGGCGGCGCTGGCCTATGGCACCGACACCATCGCGCCGGTCGACAAGATCACCGGACCGGGCAACGCCTTTGTCGCGGCGGCCAAGCGGCGCGTCTTTGGCAAGGTCGGCATCGACATGATTGCCGGCCCCTCGGAAATTCTGGTCATCGCCGACAAGAACAACGACCCTGACTGGATCGCGCTGGACCTGCTCAGCCAGGCCGAGCATGACGAAAGCGCGCAGTCGATCCTGATCACCGATGACGCCGCATTCGGCCAATCCGTCGCGCAGGCGGTCGAAAAACGGCTGGAAACCCTGCAACGCCGCGCCATCGCCGGGGCCAGCTGGCGCGACTACGGCGCGGTGATCACTGTGCGCAACCTGGACGAGGCCGCAGCCCTGTCCAACCGCATTGCCCCGGAACATCTGGAACTTTGCGTGGCCGACCCGCGCGCGTTGAGCAAAAAAACCATCCACGCCGGAGCCATCTTTCTGGGTCAGTACACCCCCGAAGCCATCGGCGATTATGTGGGCGGCCCCAACCACGTGTTGCCCACCGCCCGCTCAGCACGGTTTTCGTCAGGCCTCAGCGTGATGGATTTCCTCAAACGCACCACGCTTAGTCAGATGACTCCCGAAGCCCTGCGTGCCATCGGCCCTGCCGCCGAACAGCTGGCGCAATCGGAAAGCCTCGAGGCGCATGGCCTCTCGGTCACCGCGCGCCTGAACCGCCTGAATGGCTGAAATGACGCAAAGACCGGGCGCATATGGCGTTTCTGTGCGTTGCCCGTTGAATATCATTGCTATAGGTCTGTGCTGACGCAAGGAATGTGACTGTAAAGATGACCCGCATCTCGCATATCGAACTGGATGATAGAAATCTGCCGCCGCCCACGCCCGAGATCGAGCAGGAGCGCAAGGTCGCCATCTATGATCTGCTGGAAGAAAACAGCTTCTCGCTGCCCAAACGCGACGACCGCGTTGTGCCCGAGGGCCCCTATCGCCTCCAGCTTTCGATCCGCGACAAACGGCTTGTCTTCGACATTGAAACCGAGGCCAACGAAAAAGCGGCCGAGTTTCACCTGTCGCTCGGTCCCTTCCGGCAGGTGGTCAAGGATTACTTCCAGATCTGCGAAAGCTATTTCGATGCGGTGAAATCGCTGCCGCCCAGCCAGATCGAAACCATCGACATGGCCCGCCGGGGTATCCACAACGAAGGCAGCCGCGTGTTGCAGGAACGGCTGGAAGGCAAGGCAGATGTCGACACCGACACCGCCCGTCGCCTGTTCACGCTGATCTGCGTTCTGCATTTTGGGGGCTGACGCGTGAAGCCTCTGCCGCAGTCGGTCTTGTTCTGTTGCGACCACAACGCGGTTCGGTCCCCGATGGCCGAGGGGCTGATGAAGAAATTCTATGGCACCGGCACCTATGTCCAGTCCGCCGGTGTGCATAACGATCTGGAAATCGACGGCTTCAGCATCGCGGTCTGCCACGAGGTCGGCGTGGAACTGTCCCGCCACCGCTCGCGCTCCTTTGACGAGATGCAGGAATGGGGCGATGACCTCAGCTCGTTCGATCTGGTCGTGGCGCTGTCGCCCGCCAGCCAGCGGCAGGCGCTGGAACTGACCCGTGTTTTTCACCTCGATGTCGATTATTGGCCAATAATGGACCCTACCGGGATGGGCGAGACCCGCGAACAAAAGCTACATCACTACCGACAGACCCGCGACCAGATCATTCAGCATCTGAAAGACCGCTGGGGCGAACCAACGGAGGGGACATGAACCAGACCGTCAAAACCTATTTCGATGCCTTCAACGCCGGTGACGTCGATGGCATGCTGGCCTGCCTGTCCGATGACGTGGCCCATCACGTGAACGAAGGCCAGATTCGCGTCGGCAAGGACAAGTTCGCCGCCTTTTGCGCCCATATGAACCGCTGCTACCGAGAAAACCTGACCGAGATCGTTGTGTTCGAGGCTCAGGGCGGCACCCGCGCCGCGGCCGAATTCATCGTCAACGGCACCTATCTGGAAACCGACGAGGGCCTGCCCGACGCGCACGGCCAGACCTATCGCCTGCCTGCCGGGTCGTTCTTTGACCTCAGGGACGGCAAGATCACCCGCGTCACCACCTTCTATAACCTTGCAGACTGGACCAAACAGGTCTCGAATGGCTGACGTCAGTGACGTCCGCCCCCTGACCGGAGCGGCGCTTGGGGCCGCTCTGGACGATGTCGCTCGCCTGCGGATCCGGGTGTTTCACGCCTGGCCCTACCTCTATGACGGCGATCTGGAATACGAGCGCAAATACCTGCAATCCTACCGAGACAGCGACAAGGCCATCGTGGTCGGTGCCTTCGACGGCGACCGCCTGATCGGCGCCTCGACCGGTGCGCCGCTGACCGACCACGCCGACGATTTCGCCGCGGCCTTCGACGGCACCGGGCTGGACCTGTCGCAGATCTTCTATTGCGCTGAATCCGTCCTGCTGCCGGACTATCGCGGGCAGGGAGTCGGCCACAAATTCTTCGACACGCGCGAGGCGCACGCCCGCGCTCTGGGCTTTGCCAAATGCGCCTTTTGCAGCGTGCAACGCCCCACCGACCACCCCCTGCGCCCCGACCACTACCGCCCGCTGGACACCTTCTGGCGCGCCCGCGGATACAAGCCCTTACCCGGCGCAATCGCCCAATTCTCGTGGAAAGATATCGGGGAGGAGGGAGAGACGCTGAAGCCGTTGCAGTTCTGGATCAGGGAGCTGTGACCAAAATTTTGTCGTTATTAGTTGGCAGCGAATGAAGACGATATTGGTGAGTGTGCCCAAAAACCAACAGCCATAGAATGCGGAATCCGGTTGTTGATTTGGCGTTTAAGTGCATTGAAGAACGTGAAACAAATTGAAGGACCAGAATTGCTGGGGCATGAAGAAAATAGGAGTCAACGATTTGATTTATCGCGCAACATCCGCACTGTTTGTTTTATTAACGTTTGCAGCATGCACCCCTCAGGGGCCAAGTCGAGATGAGGTTTGGGAAACCATAGAAGGCTGTGATGGTAATGAGCGGTGTGCATTCGCAACATTGGTGACCAACGAATACAACAAAATTGCGGGTAAGCCTCTGGGGCAAGGAGTTTCTGTGAGAGGAGCGAAAACGGACGGTAAAGTCGTATCACTTGCAGTCAATGTTCCTGAACGCATCAAAACTGAACCGACAAGGGATGGCAGAACAGCGGAACAACAGTTGGCTTACTCTGTCAAAAAGGATCTTTGTGGTAAGAAAGATACTCGGCGGTTTTTCGAAATAGGCGGTGAGCTTGAATTTTCAACTTACCTTCCGACAGGAGAGCGTTTTTCAAAAAGCACTGTGGATTCCTGCTAAATTAACACAGGCTAGTTGCTCAGTGAGACCAGGGAGAAAACTCGGTTCAGTTGCCGCGCTGTGCCTCGTTTGAAAAAGGACGCATTAGCGCATCTGGTGGTGCGACCAAACTATACAGCCCGGGGCGGTATCAACCAGTGTCTAGCGAAAATGTTACTCAAGGGGACCCCATCAATGAAAGTCGCAACCGCCGCATATGATCTCGACTGGCTCGACAGCTGGGCGCAGTACGAGGACAAGCTGGACCGATGGGTTGCCGAAGCTGCCGGGCAGGGGGCCGGGCTGCTGGTGTTCCCCGAATACGGCGCGATGGAGGTGTCGACGCTCGATGGTGCCGAGGTGGCGGGTGATCTCGAACGCTCGATCCGCGCGGTTTCGGACCGGTTCGAGGATGTACAAAATTTGCACTCGCGCCTCGCAAGTGCATACAAAACGTACATTCTGGGTGCATCGGCCCCGGTTGTGGATGGGTCCGGCCGCCCGGTGAACCGCGCCGCGTTCTACGCCCCGGACGGTGGCCGCGACCATCAGGACAAGCAGATCATGACCCGCTTTGAACGCGAGGATTGGGACATTGCGCCGGGTGGTCCACTCAAGCTGTTCGACACCGCACTGGGTAAAATCGGTGTTCTGATCTGCTATGACAGCGAGTTTCCCCTGCTGGGCCGCGCACTTAGCCACGCGGATATGATCCTTGTACCGTCCTGCACCGAAGCGCTGTCAGGGTATTGGCGTGTTCGCATCGGGGCAATGTCAAGAGCATTGGAAAATCAATGTGTTACAGTTATGTCGTCACTGGTCGGAGCCAACGACTGGTCCGTAGCTGTGGACATGAACACCGGCATGGGCGGCGTTTTCGGCCCGCCGGACAAGGGGTTTCCGGCCA
The DNA here is from genome assembly GCF_056541905.1 of Ruegeria sp. AF5. NCBI lineage: Bacteria > Pseudomonadati > Pseudomonadota > Alphaproteobacteria > Rhodobacterales > Roseobacteraceae > Ruegeria > Ruegeria sp. AF5. The sequence continues at coordinate 17,920 of NZ_JBQFYZ010000016.1, read as the reverse complement.
CCGGAGTGCTGGCCGAGGGCGCTCTGAACCAGCCCGGCTGGACCTATGCGGATGTCGACCTGTCCGCCATCGCCGAGGTCCGCGCCGATGGCCATGTGCTGAACCGGACCCATTGGCCAGAGCAGGACGCCCGAGTCGAAACGGTCACATTATCCGCCCTTTAGATGAATCCGCCCTTGAAATAAGGGAAAAATAGGCTCATTTAAGCGCACATCCCCGCAGATTCTGCGGGCGCAACCTAATGATGGAGACAACATGGCCAAGGAAGATACGCTCGAATTTCCCGGTGTCGTGAAGGAACTCCTGCCTAATGCGACGTTTCGGGTCGAGCTGGAAAACGGCCATGAAATCATCGCACATACGGCAGGAAAGATGCGCAAGAACCGCATCCGTGTTCTGGCCGGCGACAAGGTTCAGGTCGAGATGACCCCCTATGATCTGACCAAGGGTCGGATCAACTACCGCTTCAAATAACGCCTGCCGAGATGGCGTTTATCCTGGGATCGGGCAGCCCAAGGCGGCTGGACCTGCTGGCGCAGCTTGGCGTGCAGCCCGACGCCATCCGCCCCCCTGACATCGACGAAACACCGCTGAAGGGTGAGCTTCCTGTTCCCTATTGCAACCGCATTACGCGTGAAAAAGTAATGACAGTTCAATCAGATAGCGGTGACATCACGCTTTGCGCGGACACGACAGTTGCACTGGGGCGGCGTATTCTGGGTAAGCCCGAGGATGAGGGTCAGGCTGCAGAGTTCCTGTACGCTCTGTCCGGTCGCCGCCACCGGGTGATCACCTCGGTCGCCGTTCGGCGCGGGGATCGCATCCTGCAACGTGATGTCGTCTCGCAGGTCAAGGTCAAACGCCTGTCTGACGTTGAAATCAACGCCTACCTGGCGACCGGTGATTGGCAGGGCAAAGCCGGGGCCTACGCGATCCAGGGCCCTGCTGGTGCGTTCATCCCATGGATATCGGGCTCGTTCACTGGCATCGTGGGGCTGCCCCTGTCCGAGACGGCCGCCTTGCTGCAAGGGATCGGCTACCCACTATATCGCGAGGCATCATGAAAGGTCGCACCATCGTTCTGGACCATATCCAAGGCCGCGAGGCCGCGGCATTGATGATTGACGGAAAGCTTGATGATCTCCTGATTGCCGCCGACGCGCCGGCGCCCGGCACCATCTATCGCGCCCGCGCCGATCGTCCGGTCAAAGGGCAGGGCGGTATGTTCCTGACCACACCCGACGGCCCGGCTTTTCTTCGACAGGTCAAAGGTTTAGCGCCGGGTGCCACGCTTCTGGTGCAGGTGGGCGGATATGCCGAGCCCGGCAAGGCCATTCCTGTAACCAACCGTATCCTGTTCAAAAGCCGCTTTGCCATTGTCACACCCGACGCACCGGGCCTGAACATCTCGCGCAGCATCAAGGATGAAGACAAGCGGGATCAACTGCTTGAAATCGCGCATGAACAAATGGGCGACAGCCCCTACGGGTTGATTCTCCGCTCCTGCTGCATGGATGCGGATGCCGGTGACATTGCCGACGACATTTCGGCCATGCTTGCGCAAGCTGAACAAGTGATGACGGACGAGGGCTCCGACGTCGAACTGCTCAGCGAAGGTGACAGCCCGCATATCCTCGCATGGCGCGACTGGACCGATCCTGCCGAGGTTGTGACGAAAACCGGCAGTTTTGAAACCCATAGTGTGCTGGACGCGCTGGATGTCGCCCTTGGTGTTTCCGAGCCTCTCCCCGGAGGCGGATACCTCTATATCGAACCGACCCGCGCGTTGGTGGCCGTTGACGTGAACACAGGCGCGGATACGTCGCTGGCGGCCGGGACAAAAGCCAACTTCGCTTGTGCCAGAGCTTTGCCACGTGCATTGCGTGTGCGCGGACTGGCAGGGCAGATCACACTGGATCTGGCTCCGATGCCCAAGAAAGACCGCCGAGGGTTCGAATCCGCCCTGCGTGCGGCCTTCAAGTCGGATCCGGACGAGACGATATTGGCGGGATGGACACCTCTGGGCCATTTCGAATTGCAGCGCAAACGCAGCCGGTTACCTGTCGCTGAGGTCCTGAAATGAGCTGCCCGATCTGCGGAGAAGAAACGCAAAAGAAGTTCCGCCCGTTCTGTTCGAAACGCTGCGCAGACATTGATCTGGCCAAGTGGCTGAACGGCTCTTACGCGGTCCCGTCTCAGCGCGAAGACGACCCTGAGTCCGAGGCCGAGGCGGACGAACACAATACAATGCGACCGCACTGAAAAAATGTAAAAAAGCCTCTGGACACTGCCGGTAGCAAGTCATAGAACGCCTCCACCCAACGACAAATGTCGTTCCCGTGCCCGGGTAGCTCAGGGGTAGAGCAGTGGATTGAAAATCCTCGTGTCGGTGGTTCGATTCCGCCCCCGGGCACCATTTAAATATCTGAAAATTAAGTAATTTTTAGGCATTCGGATTATCCTCTTTGTCAGGGTTTGACGGTTTTTCAGGTGGGTTTGACACTTTTGATTTCTGAGAGCGGCGCTCATATTCCCTTTCCCAAAACTGCATTGTCTTTCGGTTCTTGCGGGCCAGAGCTGCGTTCTTAGAGTAATGCAGGCCCATGACCTTCGAATCCTGAGCAAGCAAATCCGAAATTTCGCGCTCGTCTCTTCCAGCCTCTCTAAGCCAAGTTGCCATTGTGTGGCGCAACCCCTTGGGCGTAAGTCCAGGAGCAATCTTTCCGGCTTTCTCAAGTTTTTGGCGAAGTCGCTGCCATGCGCTTGCGAAGCCGTCGTAGGTCCATGGAGTGCCTTTTGAGCTGGCAAGCAGCGTATCGGCGTCATGTGCTGGAGCATCGGCCAGTTCAGCTTCCAACACACTGTTGATTGGGATCGCGGCTCCGACATTTGTTTTGTTGCGCCCTTTCCAAATCACTCCGTCATCTACTTGGTCTTTGCGGAACTCCAACGCGTCGCTTGGGTCTTGTCCCGTGCAGAAAATCATCGCCAATGCTGCCCGGAGCTGAGGGGAGGCTGCATCTAGGGCTGTTCGGACCTCTTCATATGTCCAGGTTCTGTAGGCCACAGGGGTATCCCTCGGGCGCGGTTTCTTAATGACATCCTCAGCGAAGTTCTGGAGAATCAATCCCTTGGGGATACTGAATTTAAAAACTTGTATGAGAAAGTTGCGCACTCGATTAGCCTTGTCCCAACTATACTTCTTCGCCAGTTTGTCATGGACTGCGGCAAGAAGAGGTGTGTCGATTTTCGAAACGGGAGTGTCCCGTATTGGGCGCAATACTTGGGCGCACATGCGATATTCACGCTTTGTCGCCTTGGATCTTTCCAGGAAATGTTCCTCTTCGAAGTATCTAGATATTAGGCCGCCAAGTGTTCCAGGTTTGGGTTCCTGCTGTTTAATGGCTTCGAAAGCTGCTGATATTTTTGAGCATTCTGCCATGAATCCCGCAGTGCCGAGGGGGGCTTTTTCCAAGTCTATTTTAATGTTGGTTATCCGGTGATAGCAGCGCATCTTGCCGTGCCGATCTCGAAATATCTTGAAGCCTTTAACACGAACGTGAGTCATTAAAGCCTTTCAACTATCTGACTTTGCGACAGCGACTCAGACTCGGGTTTCAGTTCATCTAACCATCTATCCAAGTCGGATTTGTCGTAACGGAGGCTTGAGGGCTGTAGCGCCACCGGTTGGACAGGGCACAGGACTTTGAAGTGCTTTATCGCCAATCCACAATAGTGTGCTGCTTCCGACGGATTCATCATGCGTTTTTCAACTACGCTGATGTTTAGATTGGTCGTAGCCATTTGTTGTTTCTCCACTAGTTTTTGCTTGAACGCCTTCCCGGGCCATTGCTTTCTGGTGTGTTGACCTTGGTCGCGTTTTGCTGAAACCGCTCCCAACCCGACAGTGTGAGCATTTTTGTCTTCGAAGAAATCTCCACGAACTCCAACCTGCCATCGTTCATAAGTGCGCGAACTTGCGCAGCACTCAACCCAACCATACTGCCAAGTTGCTTGGGTGAAAGTAGACGCTCTTGCTTCAATCTAGCCTCCAGTGCCTAAAATATGGCGAGATACTTGTCTTCGCGTGTTTCGCATGATCAAGTAAAAGAACAAATGAAACATGCTGTATTTCACGTATACGCACGTTTTTGCGCAATTGACAATTGGAAACACTGCATGGGACGAAAATCGGCAGATTCTCTTATGGGGATTGGTGCGCGGCTCGCGATCACTCGCAATGAGATGGGTTTGTCGCAAGCTGACCTAGCTAAGGTGATTGGGGTCTCGCTCCGCGCCTATCATAGCTATGAGAAAGGTGACCGCGGATTGCCGATTGAAGCTCTTGTCGCTCTTCATGAGAAGTTCAATTCGGACGTGAATTGGATTCTCCTGGGCGTTAAGTCTGTCAGGGTCGAGCATGACATCGAAGCCCTACAAGAGTTTGAAACCTCCTTGGATCGATATCTAACGGATCAAGGCATCACCATAAAAAGTGAAAAGCGTGGAGCAATAGTCGCGCGTTGGTATCGGTCTCTAACCGACGGAAAAGAAATCCAAATGGAAGACGTCTACACTTGGATCGAACTGCTGAGGGAGTAACGTATGCTATTTTCGAATATGTCACACATGCATCGGCATGAATTGGTTGTCCTTGAAAGAATAAAGCAGGGCGTTGACCGATTTACAGGGCCGGTCTTCAATGGGCTGTTCGTCGCAGCGATAATCTACTTGATGTGTTGCGTGAGGATGGAGCTCTTGCCTCCCTCCGAGGGACTTAGCGCAATCAACATTCTATTTGTTGTATCGGCGTCTACGATTGTCTTCGGCGGGCCCATTCTAATTCTTGCAATATTGATTGAGCTTCATCTACGCCGACGTATTTCCAAGACGTCGAAACGGCCAGGCACAAATGACACTTGGCCTACGTCTGCCTAGGCTGTCAGTTACTGCGCCCGCCACGGAATGTCGGCCATTCACTGCGGTTGCAAACGCAAAGGACTGTCGGATTCACGGTATGCGGAGAGGCTGTGTCGAAACTGGTAGAGATTTATTGGCTTCTCATTTGGCGTTGGATTTCGGGGGGCCAAACGCACTGGTCTCTCTGATTGTTTAGATTCCGGCGGGGAGTGTCTGTTGGGCTAGTTCAAATGAACAGCGTAAGCGATGACTTGTAAGTTGATTGCGATTTTGGGAACATCACCCAATGGGTTAGTAGCGGTCCATTCTGACAATACAGAGTATCTTTGACCTTAAAAGGGAGGCGAAGAATGAACTATGCGCGGCATCTCAAACACAATCACAGCGCGGCCATCGTCTTCTCACTGATAGTGGTCGCGGTCGTCTTAATAATAGGTAATTTGATTGCGGATCGGCAGCGTAGCGTGATTGCGCTCATCGATGAGGATATTCGCAGTGAGGGCCTCGGCGTCAATATGGCCACCTTGCTGCATGAGCGTGGCGTACTCTCAGTTACAGCAGAAAACCCAACGTTAGAAAAAGCCTATCAGGCTTTGATCTCTGAGTCACAATACCCAATCTACGTTTTTAAGCTTGATGCCTACCTGCAGGCAAGCAGGGTGATCAACAGCACATTTCGAAATACTCCCGGCGCCGCTCTCAAAATACTTGCCCGTCAAGACCTTCGGAAAACGGCCGCAACTCCCGACACCATCGAGTCGGAGATAGGTTCAGAAGTCGGCACTCCTGCGGCTGAACCCCCCGCGGCAAACGCCGCAGAGTTTAGCGCCGCGCGAAACGTCATTTCAATCCCTTGGTACGTCGTATTCTTTGGTTATGAGCAATATGTCTGCTTCTTTCTGGCGGCCTTTTGCCTAGGAGAGTTATATACAATCCGGCGCCGTCTAAGGGCGGAAGCAATGATCGCCGACGATACTGCCTTGGCATTTGATCTGAAAATCCTCGGTGACAATGAAATCGACGTTCAAACGACACAGAGCATTATCCATAAATTCAACGAGAACGCAGGGGATCTTATCTTCCCAAATGAGACGATTGACGACAACAAGCTACTGCAGATGCAGCGCTTTGCGTGGGTTGCGATGGTCAACAGTCTCCTAGAAGTATTCAGGCGTACTGGGGACCGGCTTCAGTCTTTAGAAGCAGCGACGAGTGCACACGAGGCAGTCCAGACCCGATTTGACGGCAGTTTCCATTTTGAGCAGTATCTACAGTGGGCTATCCCCAGCATTGGTTTTCTCGGTACGATCCGCGGTATTGCGGCCGCCATGAACGCGGCTCAGGTGGCCGACGACCTGCCTATCGTCGTATCCTATCTTGGCGTTGCGTTCTACTCCACCTTGACAGCACTGGTACTGAATCTGCTTTTGATGGGTGTTCGGGCAGTGACTCTTAATCGTGCCGATGAGGTGTTTACCCACTTGGATGAGGTTCTCCGGCGCGACGTAGTGCCTCGATTAATGACTCGCGCCCTCACGCCCGCTCAGGTGCCCCCCGTGATCGTGCAATCGCCACATGAGACGGTAAGCATGGAGTAGGCACAATGTCCAAACGCCGACGCCAAGAGGGAAACACTTTCCAGACAACGATTTCACTCCTCGATTTCGTAACGATCTGCCTTGGCGCAACCTTGCTGCTGGTCGTAATGGTGCCAAACCAATCAAGATCCCCGGCGATTGTCGCGACCCACCAGGAAGCTTTGGAACTCGCGCGGCTGTACTTCTCAAAGGACACCCTGAACCACAACGTTCATCTCAGCGAGGACCTGATCGCACGCCACCCGAGCCTGCCACCACTCAGCCGTCGCGCGCCCTTTGAGTACTTGGGTAAACGTCTGAGTTCCCTCGACGAGAGTCAGCGCGTTCGGCGTGCTGAAGTCTTGGTCGAGATGCCGTTAAGCCAAATTTACCGGCTCGACAAAACGATAGCCATCCTTCGTGAACGCGGGATCGGATTTGTTAATTTTCGCAGCTTTTCAACAGCCGGGAGCGCGTCGGCCTCCGACAGCAGGCTAGCATCAGTACTAAGTGCGTCTGATAGTGGGATTGGCGTTTTCGGCGCGCTCTCTGCTCTGCCTCTTTCCGCGGCGGCAGATGCCTTGCAGTCATCGGAGGATTCTCGTCACCAATCGCCAACACCAGCCGAACCAATAGTGGTCATCGTGGATAGCGTAGATGGGTTAAAGGCCATCGCCGATGCACTGCCCGGAAGCACCTGTCCAACAGCTGACATCTCTGCTCAAGCCACCCTTTTTCTAGTAGGGCCCCCTGTGGATGATACGAACGCAAGTGCAATTCGTACTGCATTAGGCGCCTGCGCGCGCTCTGACTACTTGGTGGTTCGATAGATGGCCAAGATCCGCAGCGCTCAGACACTCAGTCGCGTAGACGGTATTGGCCTATCCGTTGCGGCGCTCGACATGCTGTTTTGTGCACTAGGGGCTGTAATGCTCATTTTTGCCATGCAAGAGCGCGCCACTGTCGAGCAGTCGCGATCACAAGACGCCCAAACAAAAGTTCTCGCATTACAACGGCAGACTGAAAAGCTCGATAGCGTTACTGCGACCCGTCCCGCTCAGTGGGCTGGCGTACAAGCGTTGCCTGCCTTGAAGGGGACAGCCGTATTCGTGCTCGATCTCTCCGGAAGTCTTGCGAACGAAGCACAACGCCGAGCCCAGCGCCACTTGGTCACGCAGTACGTGATGCAGAACGATATCAAGGACTTTGCAGTCGTGTACTTTGCCAATCGCGTTCAAACTCACATACATTTCGGTGAAAGAACGCGCGCAGATTGGGTGAACGATTTGCGAGAAGACCTTGTCGATCAGTACGAAGGCGAAGTGCGCGATGGCGAGAGCTCGCGTGCTGCGAATTTGAAAGCGAAAGGGATTCCGGCCTCGACCGTGCAAAGTATGCAGGAAAGTGGTTTGCTGGAAAAACTAAGTTGGTTCGATGTCATTTCGCGACATGACCTGACGAGTGTCGGGAGTGGAACGCGGGTTGATGACGCTCTTAAAGTCGCCTTGGATGCAGCCGAGACCGGAGGAGTTAAGCCTCACCTCGTGCTAGTTTCCGATGGGCAAATCGGAACGGCAGCTTCCGACCCGAACCTTCGGTATTTTACTTCGCCCGAGCTTATCGAGGAGCATTTCGAAAGCCGCATCGCCATTTCATTGGTGAATCCAAGCGGGAGCGCTTTCACTTCTGGGGTTGTCAACATGGAACGTTTTGCCAGCTCGTCCGGGCACCATACCCTCATCAACGGTTATGGCAGCATACCAGAATCGCCGCCGCTCCCAAAACGCCCGCAAGAACCGACCAGTAAGACCGACTTCTCACTCCAGGGGGCAGCACAATGAAGCAGCTCGTCTATTCACTTATACTAATTTGGAGCGCGACCGCACTTGCGGCAGAGCCGCCCCCCGAAGCATTGCACTTTCCTGTCGCGGAATTTGAGGCTTTCGTGGCGCTCTCGGAGGATGAATTCGATACGAATGAGCAATGGGAGAGCTGGGTAACAGAACACCAGGGGCTGCGGCAACTGCCCACGGCGAGCGGGCACTACCTTGTCTACACGAATGATTCCATTCTGGGTCCTTACAATGTGTTTTTTGGTCCTTATCCGTCGCCCCCCGAGCTAGAGCGCGACCGCCTCTTCATGCGTCTGATGGGATCGGTGCAAAGCCGACCGAGTCTATTGGGCGCTCAGGTGCGATTGGTCGGTCCTGACCAACTCAATCGCATAAAAAAACTGGGACCGGGAAACTGGGCGCGCTCGGAGGCAATGGCAAAAGAGCGATCGCATCGTGCCCTTGCCCAGCTTAATCGCGAAGTCGAAGGCCGCTCCGAAGCAGTTTTATCAGATACCGATCGACTGCAGCTAATAGCCGCGCGCAATGCCCAAGTCCTGGATGAGGCCCCCCTTGGTGTGCTAGGTCAAACACTGGACGCGGACATTATGACCGCTTTGGATCGTCAACTGGGCCAATATCTTTCGATAGAAGCTCATCCGACCTTGGACATTGAGGCCTTAGAGCGAGAAGGTCTCGGTGCGATAGAGGTCGAAACCTTGTATCATAGCCTGTCTGGCGCTATTTCGTCCCGCGCCGCAGGGACGTGGGATTGGATCGAGGACGCAAGTGCTGGCTGGGCCGAGACGGAAATACGGGCCGCGTTGTATCCCAGCGGGACGCCGCAAGCTCTGTCGCCCGAACAAGCCGATATCGCAATTAGGTCGCTCGGACGCATTCTGCCAGCCACGGCGGCTAGGCGTTGGGGCTTATCTCCGGCGCAGATCCTTTCGAACACGCCCTCTCAACGCGAACTTGAGCGTGTCGCTGACCGCCTTGATCGCCACGGAGCGATCCGACCAGCCGAAATGATCCGTGGGCGGCTCGCCATAGCCGGAGCGAGCCTCCCCGACAGCAAAGACATCGGTTCGGCCCTGATCCAGCGCTTCTACTTAGCTGCAAGTCACCCAATCGTGCCCGAGCAGGATGTACTCGACGGCAAGACTGCTTTGACGCGAGCTAGTGAAAAGCTCCTCGAAGTCCCGCTCGATCCAAGTGAAATCGAAAATTGGATCGCGAACGGCGCCTCGAGTGAGGACGTTCAGAGGATCGCGGACATCGCCCAGCGTCTTATCGGTGATCTGCCCACGATTCAGGCCATCGGTAAATCCGCACGTTCGACGAAGCTCGAACCTTCGGCAGAAGCCAATCGCTGGACCAAGGAGGAAGTGCACGACATCATTGGTCGTATCGGTAAAGCCGAGCGTCAAGCACGTTCTGCGGAAACACTAGACGAGAACCACGAAGCCGATATTAAGATCGCCGAAGCTGTAATCGAAGGCGTGACAGCAGGTGAGCGACAGGAGCTTGCTAAAGCGCTTGGGCAAGCCGCCGGTGCCAATGAAGTTGAGGCGGAAGCCAAAGGCGAAGAACTGTTGCAGCAAGCGGGCGCCAATACCTCCGGAGGTGTGACCAGTGACCAGGCAGCAAGCGCCTCAGAGGCCGCTGCGGTTGAAGGTGGTCACTCTTTATCGGGCGAGCCCGGCGATGCCAATGAAGGCGGTACAGGCGATCGCGGCGGCAGCGGCGCCATTCCTGTCCAAAGCTTGCCGGTTCTGGAGATGATTGCGCGCCTCCTTGCGCAGTACTTTGGCGTGGAGGCTTACCTCAAACAGGCCGCGTTGCTGGTCTATATGTTTGCCGGCGATGTCGTGAAGGATCTCGTCGCACAACTCGAAGGCCTGAACGATGCGTTTGGCGACGACTTGAACAACATTGCCCAGGACGTCAACAAACTGCTCGACGCAATGGGTCCCTTTATGGGTGACATTGGAGCACTAGCCGACAAGGCGGTCGAGCAAGGTATGGAGCAAGCCGCCGCCGCTTTGGCTGATCTCGCAACTGCGAAGTTCGAGGAAGCCGCGGTCAATGAACTGAAACGTCGAATTGCCGATGAACTCGGGGTCGATCCTTCTCTTATCGACGTTGAAGGGGCTCTATCCATGGCCTCGGATTTCAGCATGGAAAAGCTCACCGCACTCGCCGAGACGGCCGTGGAAGACGCAGCGCGCGACGCTACGGCGGAATTGCTGGCTGACGTTGGCTTACCAGCGGATGTTCTAAACAGTAAAAACTGGGATGCGGCAGGCGAGGCGGTCATTGGCGTTCTCCAGCAAAAAGCCGCTGGTGAGGTGTCTCGTCGTTTGGGTTTCGATGAAGCGATCGCGGGCGATATCACCGAACTTGCCAATGCCGGTAACTGGACCGAAGTCGGTACAATACTCGTCGACAAAGGACGCGAGAGAGCCATTGCCATTGCGGCGCAAGAAAGCGGCTTGCCACCCGAAGTGCTTAGCGACCCAGTTGCTGCACCTGACAAACTCAAACAGGTCGTCCACGAGGCCGGTTCGGTTGCTATGCTCCTTGGCGAAACCTCGTTTGGCACTACCAAAGAGCTAATGGAGATATCATCAGCCTCACCGGAGGCCATTGCGCGCCGCGTCCTTGAAAAGCAGCTCAAGGACCTAAAGTCGCGCGACCCGCTATTGCATGCTTCTATCGAAGCTTACCAAGAAGGGGGACTGGAAAAAGCCCTTGAGGAAGCTAGGAATGACGCCACGGCTCGGCTCCGTGAGCAAACGAATTCCCTTGAGGCAGCGGTTGAGTTGGCGGCCGGAAAGTGGACCCCGGCGATCCTCGACCAAGCGTTGGACGAATTGCAGGCCTTAGACACTCTCGGCTTAACTGCGGCCGCTTCCGACGCAATCAAGGAAGCGGTCAATCCTACTGACGCCCTTAACCAGCATGTTTTTGATTGGGCGAGTTCGCGTTATACTCTCAAATTCGAGCCCGACAAGCCATGCCGAAAAGCCGTGGACGCTCGCGACCCTTCGGCAATTCGCAACGCTTGTACTCTCTGGTTCCGCGAGGGCTATCGCAAGACAGGGCGATCTATTGAAGCCGAGCTTTCCGCCGACCCCGAGCTCATCCAGTCTGTGAAAGACAGCGGTGATCGCAGCGCCTTAGGTCAAGCACTGCTTCAATATGCCATGCGCGTTGGCAGTGACGACTTGCCTGAAGAGCTTGCGGACATCGGCTGGCAGCAGGTTTTGCAATCCGGCCTGGAGGGCTCTATCACGGAGTGGTCGGAACTGTCGGCGTCAGACGCTGCAAAAGACCTTTTGATCTATGCCGATACCACGGCCACGCAGTCGGTCTTTAGGGCAGTCCAAGCGGGCAAATTCGACCAAGCCGCAATAACCGTATTCGAGAACCAAGATAACCAGGCGCTTCTGGATCGCATGCCATCCACCGTCAAATCTTCCTTCAACACCACTGAAGACACCAGGGAGCTGCTCGACACCATTTCTTTAGAACTGCGCCAGCAAACGCTCAGCGTCGGGCTCGGTGCATTGGAACAAGACCCCAATTTCCATAGTGTTGCCGATGTGGCACGCTGCATCGGAGAAACTAAGGGCCAGCCTGAATGCAACGAACTCTCTGCCACGTTAACCGATCGCGCGTTGAACGTCGGGTTGGCCGGTCAGAACGCCGACCTGAGCCAAGCGATAATGACCCGCGACCCAGCACTCGCGGCCGGTAGCCAACGGGCCGAGATAGAAGCAACCATTCAATCGGCACTTGATGGTGAAGCGCTTACCACCACACGCTGTTTGCCCGCTAATGATCCAGGCTGCATCTTTCGTGAAACGCAATTGATTCCTGAACTTCGGGCCAAGTTTCCGGACCTGTCCGAATCCGCAGCCCGCGAATTGGTTGCTGATTCAGAACTAACTCTGTCAAATCTTAAAGGGTTCGCGCAGGGCGCACTCTCCGATGAATCCACGGTTGCCGCGCTGGGTGCGAGCAAAGAATCCCTGAAGGACTTTGCGGATACGCCAAGCTTGTTGGACGATCCTGAAGCCCAGCATCAACTCAAGCAATCATTTCTTGCGGAAAGCCTAAGCTCCGTTGTCGGTGAAAGTGCTTCAAAGGAACTGTTGTCCAGGATGTCGCAGAAGAATGACGTCTCGCCAGAAGGCCATTGTGTTGATGTCCTTTTGCGTGCTTTCATCCCATCTGCGAAGCTAAGTAACGACAACCCAATCTTTCCTGTTCCTGATGCTACCAATAAGTGGATGATACCAGGCCCGTTGGCAACAGTTTCAGGTTTCAAACCCATTGCACTGTCCAGCAAGGCGCGTGCCAAGCTTGGCGAACCCTCCCCGGCAATGCTTCGGACCTGCTACAGTGGCGACGACAGGGGCTATTCAAGCGATCCTAAAGCGACCAGCCGCGTGTGGCTGCGCTTTACCATGCACGTGGGCGAAACCGCTTTTGAAGTCGACCCAAGTTCGGTACAAAAAGGCACTTACAAGTCTCACGCTCTACACTGCGAAACCGGAAAAGTGATCGCGAGCGCACTTGCTGATGCGGACTCGGTAACGGTTGAGGCCTTGCCTGAATCAGGAGGGCTTGCTCGCGCAAAGGTCAACCTTGCCGGGCAAAATCCGCTGATCCCCACGCTGTTCAGCCCGCAACTCGAACTCGAAGGTACCTTCATCTACGACCGCAAAACACTGAGGATTGATTTTGATGGAGAACGCGAGGCTTTTCCGGCATATGAAGCCTACGCTCGGCTAAACAATGGTGACTGGCAGACCCTGTTTGCAGTTGGCCCTGAGAAAGGCGCCAGCGCGTTCTCAATCGTGGATTACGGCGTTCTTAACTCCGGTTTGCCTCTCACAGCTTCTGTTGAATTGCCGGGCCTTTCGAGTGCTTGCCGCTTGCCGCAGGATGATGCACGTCGTCACGCGCTCCGGCGCGCAGCGAGAGAAGCATTTAAGAAAAGCGTGGATCACTGCGTGACGTTTACTGAGGTTATGAAGATGGCGGCCGACCGAGCTCCAGACATGCTGACCTATCTGGAGGATCTAAGGCTGGTTCTCGTCGGCTCGGACATCTTGAGGCGGCAGGGTGAGCGGGGACCTTACTACATCGGACCAGGGCTCACCAACGACACCGGATTCAAAGCCGAGTTTGTTGACGGCAGCCCGCAGGTTGAACACGCCATGTGGGGAATGTACGCGGGTAGAGGGTCTCTTTCACTGCCAGGCGTTGCGGGCGGTGTCGGGGCTATAGTCGAAACCGCACAGGGCATCCGTCATTTATTGGGCATTGCGATTGAAGACGATCGATACAGCGGTATGAGCGCGTCGGAAGTTGTTCAAGGTTTTTACGCTGACAGTGCCCTCTACGCCGTCGCTGGGACTTTCGCAGAGGGCCTCAGATCTGCAAACTATCGCGACTCCCACCAACTGGCTCGACAGGTGTTTTGCGCTAAGCCATAGTCCAACTTCTTCATAATTTAGTGGTGTTTCTCGGCAATACCCCGCTGCTCATTTGAGGACCATGGCAATCAAGCCGCTTTATTTAAGATGCTCGTAACCAGACACTTGGCGTTGTGCTTCGAATGCCTGATTGATTGCGCTCCACCTACTTTTGACACTGACACGGCGGTGCTTTTGCAGCGAGAGCGGGTCTTTGCATGTAAGATGGTTCCGGGGGAACTCAGCTTGGGTCAAAATGCCTAGGGCACGAAGACTAACGACAATTTCGTCTCCGAAATTGTGTAGTGAGTACACATTTTTCAATGTACGTTGACGCGTTATCGCGCGCCTCGTTGTTCGATCGGGGCTGTCTGCCCCGTACCCCGAGGATGTTTCGCGAAGGTGAGGGCAGCCCTGGAAGAAAGTAATGGATTTGGCGGGGCAGGTCAGTCAGTCAACGGCTGACGGCAGTCACAGAAACTCTAATTGTTTGAGCTTAAAATCAAAAACCGGTTGCAATCAATTTGAGTGAACATACTGTTCCGACAGGACTTACAACATCTGTGTGAATATGGTGCTGACGGTAGAAGCCTCCGAATTTCTTGAACGCGCTACAACCGGCAGATCGCACCCTATGCTGTGTGTTTGCGATGAAAATGACGGAACAAGCCGCTACGTCTATGTGAAATATGAGAACTTCCATGAAGAGCTTACAACTGACCACCTCGTGGCTGAACTAGTCGCAAATATTTTTGCTATAGACTTGGGGCTTCCTGCAGCAGAACCCTGCTTAGTAGAAATCGATGAGCTTTTCGTCGAAACTTTGCCCCACACGCCTGAAGGGGTCGCTCTTCGAACCGCGCTCCAGAATGCACCTGTCACCGCTTTCGGCTCCACGCAGCTTACCCCTGTGAGACGTTGGGAAACAACGGATTTGGTCCATAAAAGCCAGCGTAGAGAGGCAGCCCTACTGTATTTGTTCGACACTTTGGTTGAAAATACTGACCGAGGAAAAGGGAATCCTAACCTCTTAATGTCCGGTTTATCGTTTAAGGTTATTGATTTTGGGCATTCTTTTCAAAGGTGTCATAAAGGTAACAAATTTGACGGTGCCACAATGCCGTGGTGTAACGGTGGGATAGGAAATCACTTCCCTGGCACGATGCAACACATCATGTATCCGAGTTGTCGCAACATAGAAGAAGAAGTCTTGGATGACTTCACAACTGCACTCGAAGCCCTTACAGAAGCGAAGATCGAGGGTTATATTGAAGTCATCCCACCAACGTGGGACCAAGATGCCGCGTGCGAGATTATCGACTACCTGTTGCTAGCGCACAGTCATGCCAACCAGTTCATCGAACAAGTTAGGGGAGTGCTGAAATGAGCAAGAAGTTTTCTTTTAGTTACTGCCTCTTGCAGTATCGTCACAACCCTTGGCTTAAAGAGCGAATGAATATTGGCGTCCTCATGTACGCACGGGACGCGTCTTTTCTGAAGCTATCTGTTCGAGGATGGGATGGACGGATTACTGCCGCTTACCCAGACATAAACAAGGCAGCTTTCACCGAAGACTTGAAACAAATTTCGCGAGCTGTGAACCGCTTCTCGCGCGATCAAATTTCTAGCCCCAATCTTTTGACAGGGCCTACAACTTGGGAAATGCCCTCCGATAGTGGAAATGAAGCGAAACACTTAGCCATGTTGATCGCCTCTGGAATCGATACAAGTTATACTTGGGCAGATGGCGGCGTAGGCGTTTGCAAAGCGCCGGAAGAGCGTCTTGATGAGCTTTTTAGGCGCTTCGTTGTTCCTTTTGACAGAGAAAAACCTCATGTGTCGCGAAGCGACGAGCAGGTCTGGTCGGAAATCAGTAAATTGATTATGGCTCGTAAGTTGGCTGAGAAAATAGAAGTTGAGCCGAAGATTCATACAGATTTGGGACCGATTAGGTTTCAAGCTGGCTATAAGAATGGAAGCTTCCATGCCATCCAATCTTTGTCGTTCGATTTGGCGGATGAGGATCGTATCGGTGCAAAAGCTGGCAAGTGGAGCGGTTTTGCGCAGGCGGTAAAAGCAGCGTCGGGTAAAAGAGACGTCGTGACACAATTTGTCCTTGGGCGACCTACAAACAACCAGCTCATTCCATCTTTCCGTTCTGCACGTACTTTCTTAAAAAGCATTGTCGGTACTGAAAATGTAGTTGAAGAACGCGACGGCGGCGAGTTTGTTGATCGAATTGAGGACGATCTTCGCCACCACCCCATTCATTAACAGACAGCTTCCCGACTAGTCCCACAAACGCAGGTGCCGTTCTCGGAAAGAGTGTGTCTACAAGGCGCTCGCTTAATACTTTGTTAAACTTTGAATTTTAGATGGAAGCGCCGGTCGTATTTGGCTGCCCAAGACTCCCTCATGGAGAACAGGCGCGCGCGCCAAAAACGTTGAAACATAAGATTTTTTTTGGAATATTGAATGAGGAATACCACGATGTTTGCTTACGTAGATGAAACTGGCAATACCGGTAAGAACATCTTTGATTCAGCTCAGCCGGACTTTTTTACCGGCGCGTTGATCACAAAAACAGATTTTGATGTTTTGCATGGTAAGCGCCTTCATTCCATCGCTTTGCGCGCTGGTGTACCGGCATTGCACGCATCAGTTGTGGGAATGGGACCTATTGAAAAGGCGGCAAGCGACGTCCTACGCCTGTTGAAGAGAGTCGATGCCCGCTTCTTTATTTCGCGTGTGGAAAAGAAATACCTATTAGCTACAAAAGTTTACGATGTTTTTTTTGACTCGGGAGAGAACCCAGCAGCCTCGTGGTCTGCCTATAATATCAAGCCGCTCAAAATGATCCTGTGCTTCAAAGTGGCGACACTTATTACAGAGCAAATTGCTCACGACTTTTGGGAAATGCTCATGGCTCGCAATGAAAAGCTAGCCCGTGAAAAAATTCCTGGAATATGTGAAAGTCTTTTGGCGCAGGTCCCAAACCTAGCTGACGCAAGATCGCGGGAAGTCGTATCTGAAACCTTAGAATGGTCTAGAAGTCACCCCGAGGCGTTGGACATCTTCATTGCGGGTCGCCAAGCAAAGAACGGACATATGCCAAACATGGTTGCCTTCGCCAATCTACTTGATGGTTTGGAAGGATTCTCCAAGCGTTGGCAGCGCCCTCTAAAGAAAATCGTTCATGACCGACAATCTCAGTTTGAAGGATCTCTCGCGGAATGGCACAAAATGTTCTCCAACGCTTCCGATGAGCCAATCCATCGGCCAGGTGAAACTATCGTGTTTCAAAAAGTTGCGGGTTCGACCTTTGAAGTTTCTGCTTCCGACGAAAGCGCGGGTATCCAGATTGCCGATCTGATCCTGTGGCTGTTTCGGCAACATTTGTCCGGGAAACGGCTGCCGACTGCATCAGGTCAGTTGCTGAACTACGTCTTCAAGAAGGGTTACCACAGTGATTTTTCCTTCGATGGAGTTGGTCAACAGGTAGAAGAGCAGTACCGCCAGATAATGGCGAAAGAGCTTACACCTGAAATGGAGCAAAAGGCTCAAGAAATGATCACCGACAATGAACGCCACCGGCAGCGTATGATCTCGGCCTATGAAGAAGACGGTTTGATGCCATACCAAAGGGCATCTACAAAGTTGATTGAAAAGTAAGTACCCGCGAACAATCAAGCGTTTGTTTCGTGGGGCCTCTAACTTTTCGCTTTGCGACTACCCGCCAATCAGGGTTTCAATCGAACTCAGCCGATCTAAGATGGCGGTAGCGGCGAAAAACCCGGTACCTTACAAAGCGGGCTTGGCGGTCACCGGACCAACCTTTGTCTTCCATACGACGAAAAAGCTCGATTTCTTCGTCGGTCGCTGGCGAGCCTTCGATCTCTTGCATCGCAAAGGCATGACGTAAAAGTTTGGAACGGATTCCGTCATATCTGGGGCCAAGTGCCATGGGTTTCTCCATTGCCAGAGTCAGAGCTACGAGTTTGTCCGTCATCGAATGATTTGGAACACGAGCGTTTGATTGGCTTAGGAGGATCAGGCTCGCCGCAGTTTCAATCTACGCCGCGTTCTGATGATGCAGCAAGCG
>NZ_JBQFYZ010000015.1:0-80432 GCF_056541905.1 Ruegeria sp. AF5 | reverse complement strand
ATAAAAGCTCTCACCGACAAGCCGGCCCATATAGCCCGATCGCCACTTGTTCCAGGCGCGCTTCATCATTGCGTTCTCCAAATCCGTGAAACGGTGCGCACGCTCAGATACCCCATATCCCGTCGCGCCTAAAGGACAGATGCAACCCTGCGGCAGACCAACCCATCCCAACATCCAAACACGCTAAATAAGACCTAACCCTCAAACCCGCAACCAATACCAAAAAAACTCAAGCAATCCATAACCGCAATCGAACGGCTTATGTGCTTTGGAACACCATGCCTTTGGTCGAAACCAATACAACTGCCGCAAATGGCCAGTATCCAACACCCAGTTGGTTGCAGAAACAGGCGCTGCAACAATTACAGACGCAAACGTGACTGCTTGGAACAGGAGTTTCGTTTCATTTCACTGCTAAATATGGCAATTCTGCCCTTGCGGGTCCGATCCGCGATTGAGAAACACAAGCAGGTCGCGATCATTCGATGAGAGCTGAGATGACTTCTGAACAAGCCGTCCGCGATGCGGTTCAGACGCATTCGAAGCGTGTCTGGCGGTTTGCGCTGGCATTATCGGGTGCCTCGGATGTAGCCGATGATTTGTTACAGGCCACATGTTTGCGCGCGCTTGAACGACATCATCAGGTGACGTCGCACAACCGTCTGGACAGCTGGTTGATGACAATCTGCCGGTCGATTTGGCTGAATGAGCTGCGTTCGCGGTCGGTTCGGCGCGCGCAGGCGCTGTCGGTGACCCCCGAAGCGGATCTGGTTGCAACGGGACCGGACACGGAAACGAATATTTTTGCGGCTGAAGTGTTTACTCAAGTGATGCAGTTGCCAGAGGCACAGCGCGAAACGGTTATGCTCGTCTTCGTTGAGGGGTACAGTTACCGCGAAGCCGCCGCTTTGTTGGAGGTTCCAATTGGCACGATCATGAGCCGGCTTTCGAATGCCCGGCAGAAACTTAAAACTGTGATGCAGGTTGATGCAGCGGACACCGCGCGACGGAGTGGCAAATGACGTTTTCCGACGAGACGCTATTAGCGTATCTGGAAGGCAGCCTGGATGAGGCTCAGACCCGCGCTATTGATGTTGCGGTTGAAGATGACGCTACGTTGGAACATCGTCTGATGGCGCTGGATCCGATTGCGCCTGTTGTTCGGGATGTTTTTGAGAACCTGCCCGCTGAAGCGCCGAAGGTGGACCTTCCGGAAAAAACGACGCGGCCCGCCAATAACGGGTTTCTGCGTCTTGTTGCGGTGGCTGCCAGCGCGGCGTTTGCAGCCGTCGCCGTAACATTCTGGGCCACCCGGCCAGCAGACTTAAGCTGGGCCCAGCAGGCCGCGATCTATCAATCACTTTACGTGCCGGAAACGATTGCATCGCTGGACAGTTCGGACGCGTCGCTGACCAAACAATTTGCAATGGCCGAAGCCGAGCTGGGACGATCGCTGAATAAGGAAACACTGGAAGCGTTGCCAGGGTTGGAGCTGAAGCGGGCGCAGGTTCTTTCATTCAAAGGCAAGCCCTTGATCCAAGTGGTTTTTGCTGATGATCAGGGTCAACCACTTGCCTTCTGTGTTATTCGCCAAGGACCGAATGCCCCAAGTACCGAAGTCCAACAATCGGTGTTGAGCGGTTTGGCAACTGCAAAATGGGAGCAGGGCGGTTATGGATATATGCTGTTGGGCAGTTCCCCGCATACAGATTTAAGCGCCGAACTGGAAGTGTTGGCCCGTACATTCTCGGGCTGATGGAAAACCCTTGTGAACAGTTGCAAATGCCCGAAGAATGCCGGGTATGACGTCGAAGAAAACCATGCCCCTTCCAGAAGACGAGGTCGATGATCTTGGCCCAGCCAATATCTATGACGGCGATCCGGCAGAAGAGGACGACCCTTGGTTTTTGCCCCCGGACCAGGACGTGGAGGAAGATTTCTTTCTGCCTGGTCCCCGATCAGATCAGCGCCCGTTGTTCGATCCGCGCGATTGGCATTCGGCACAATCAGAATTGTCGGCAGAGCTTGCTGATCTTGCCCTGACCTTTGGCGCTCTGGATGAGCGGCTGCGTTCGGGGCCTGAGGGGTGGACGCACCGTTTGGCACTTATGGAAACGTCCGATCTGGGGTGGTGGACAGGGGATCGGGTCAGCGTAGACCGCCTGGCTTTGTGGGCGGGTCTGAGGATCGGCGCGACCCACGATGACGTGCAGGCGCTGTTTCGGGCAGGTTGGGCCGTGCGCCGTCTGAGCTCAGGCGCAGGCCCGGCTACAGGCGGGTGGGAAAGCGGGTTGACCGCGTTTCTCGACCGTCTGGCTCAGGGCTCTGATGCGACGCCCGAAGCGATCGTTGATCTGGCCGAAGTCATGCAGAATGCTGAAAGGTTGCACCCGGTAACACAATCGGCGATCGCGTTTCATGCTTGGCGAGCTATATCGCAAGGCGTCGGACACGACACCGAGGCGGCAATCATCGCAGCGCGGCACGCGGCTTCGATGGGGCGGGGCGGCGCAATGTTCATGCCACTGGCGTTGTCTGGTCCGGGTGCGTTGCGCGGAACGGGTGGGCCGACGGAAAAGTTAGGGTCTTGGATACAGGGCGCCGGGCAAGCCGTTCTTGCGGCCTTGCTGCACCTCGACCGGATCAGTGCCTGGGAGGGCAAGGCGCGCGACGCGACGCAGGATTTGAGCGGTCGCACCCCCCCGCGTCTGATTGATGCTCTGGCGGCGTGGCCCATGGTCTCGGCCCCACTTGCAGAAGAACTTACCAATTCTTCGCGCGCGGCGGTTCAGCGGAATTTTGACCTGTTCACCCGGAGAGGTCTGGTGCGTGAAGTCACCGGCCAAGGCCGTTACCGGGTCTGGACTGCCGCACTATGATCCGTCAACCACTTGAAGATGCGTGCGGAGGGAAGCACGCTTTCAGCGCCCAACACCGACATAGGTGTCGAACCCTGACTTCAGCGCCGTAGTTTTCGAGTAGATGTTGCGCAGGTCAACCATCCTGGCTGTGTTCATTGACGCCGCAATTTCAGAAAGGTTCAGCGCGCGGAATTCATTCCATTCCGTCAGCAGCACAACAACATCCGCGCCCCGCGCGGCGATATACGGATCGTCGCACCATTCGACGCCCGGCAAAAGCGCTTCTCCTTCAGATTTTCCCTGTGGGTCAACAACGCGCACCTTTGCGCCTCCGCCGATCAGGGCGGGAACGATGGACAGTGATGGCGCGTCGCGCATATCGTCTGTGTTGGGTTTGAACGTGACACCCAGAACTGCCACGGTCTTACCGTTGAAATGATCGTCACATGCGTCACGAATTTTCTCGATCATCCGCTTCTTGATTTCGTCATTAACGCGGATGACGGTCTCGGTGATCTGCATCGGATGCGCGTGGTCCTGCCCGATCCGCGCCAACGCGGCCGTGTCTTTTGGAAAACATGAACCACCGTAGCCGGGTCCCGCATGCAGAAATTTGTTGCCGATCCGCCCGTCAAGGCCGATGCCGCGTGCAACTTCTTTAACATCCGCGCCAACTTTTTCGCACAGTCCTGCGATTTCATTGATGAAGGTGATCTTGGTCGCCAAAAACGCGTTGGCGGCGTATTTAATCATCTCGGCACTTTCCAGATCGGTGGTTAGGATCGGGAAGTCGCGCAGATACAGAGGGCGATATATTTCTGCCATCACTTCGGCTGCGCGGTCGTTTTCCACGCCGACCACGACGCGGTCCGGGCGCATGAAATCGTCGATTGCCGCGCCTTCGCGAAGGAATTCAGGGTTCGAAGCCACGTCGAATTCGGCCTGGGGGTTGGCGGCCTTGACTGTTTCCTGCACTTTTCTGTTTGTTCCGACGGGCACAGTCGATTTCGTGACGATAACGGTATACCCGGTGACAGCCTGAGCGATTTCTTCCGCCGCTGCCATCACATAGGTCAGATCCGCATGGCCGTCTCCACGCCGGGTTGGCGTTCCAACTGCAATAAAGATAGCATCCGCGCCGTCCACTGCGGCTGCAAGATCGGTTGTAAAGCTCAGACGGCCAGCCGCGACGTTTCGTGCCATCAGCACGTCCAGACCCGGTTCATAAATAGGCACCTGTCCGGCTTTGAGCATATCGATCTTCTGCTCAGCCTTATCAACGCAAATCACATCATGACCGAAGTCCGAGAAACACACACCGGACACAAGGCCCACATAACCTGTGCCGATCATTGCAATGCGCATCTGCCAAATCCTTTTTTACCAATTACTATCAACGGCGCGGGCACAATCGAAGAATCCAGAGCCGGTTTCAATGATTTACAGGTATGGCTGTTGAGTTCCCACGTTTTCTTGTTGTTTTTGAGGCAATAAGTGCTGGAAAGGAGTTTCTAAAGTCCGTCGTGCAGCGCAGAAACTGTTGAATCACGGCCATTGTCAGCTGAGAAGATACAATTCTGGGCATGGATCAGTAATAAACAGCCACCAGGCGTGTGGTGTTGCGTCGCTCGCTTTTCGCCCGGAGCAAGGCGTCTGTGGCGGGTCCAATGAAATCGGTGATCGCTAAAGAAATGGGTCGACTACACAAAAAAACCGCCTGAACCACAGTTCAGGCGGCAGCTGTACTCAGAACCAGCGCCCTATGGCGATGACACTTGGTGAAAAAGCGACTGCATCCGAAGTTGAGGAGAGGGCTTTGCAGGTAACTTGAGTGTTTCCGGGCACATCAAACCCGATGAAGCGATTATTAGCTCCAGCGCTGCCACTAACGCTTGGCGCAGAGGAGAATGGCGCTGGGTAGTCCCACGTCATTGCAGCGCTTGCGAATAATGCGCCTTCAGCGGTCGTACATGCGACAGGAAGCAACACGGCGGTGCAAATCATGGTTCCATCAGCAAAACGCGTGAAATCGCCACTGGCATTACTTCCGCGCTCTATGACCGCACCGGTTGGTATACCGCCAACTTCTGATACCGACCCCAGAAGGTTACCCGGCCCATAACCGTAGTCGGCACGCATCAGGCGACCCGAAGTGGTATCCGTCGCATCGCCCTGAACAGCCGCACCAGCCGCTGTTCCGGTCGCGGGGTCAAAAGTCAGAGCTTCGGTCCAGGTACCTCCGTCAGGGGACACTTTGATTGAAAACCCCGTACTTCCGGATAACCCCATTTCAGCGTGACCGGTCCAGTTCGACTGAAACACCAGCGATGCTGTATCGCTGGCACCCGCCTTGTTGATCTTCAGCTGATGCCCGCCGCCCTCATGGCTCAGAAGCGTGGCCGGGCTTCGGACAGACAAGCGATTCGTAGCGTCCGAACTTGTTGCCACCCCAATACCATTCAGGTTCTGAGTATTGACGGGCAAGGGCAGCCAGTCAGACCCATTCCAGAACTTCAGTTCACCAGTGGCCTCGTCCCAGGCACGCCAGCCCGAATATGGGGTCAAGAAATGCCAGGTGTTGTCCAGCCATGCGGCAAGCTCTCCTGCATGTCCGGCCCAGTCCCCGGTAGGGGTGACGCCCAGAGCATAGACATCGCCCTGCTCGGGGGCAACGGGCGGGGTGCTGGCATTGGTTGTCTGCACTGTTAGCTGAACGACCAGATCAAGCTGTCGCAGTGCCTCGTTGTGGGTGACGTGCTTTTGAGCCTGCGAAGGTTGTAGAAAAGGCAGGCGCAATCTGGGTGAGGTCATTGACACGAGGGTCCTCCTGTGGCTGTCGGTCCGAAAGTCGGTTGCGCGCCACTCTGCCGTAAGGCGCGTCAATCCCGTCTGACCTGGCCGACCGCACAGGAAATAATCTGTTAACTTGAGTATCCCCGGGGACAAGCCGACCCGAGTATGGCCTGTGGAGAACTATGTCGCCGCTTAATCCCGGGCATAAATGTCTTCATATCGAATGATGTCATCTTCGCCTAAATAGGTGCCGGTCTGCACTTCGATCAATACCATGGGCACCTTGCCAGGGTTCTCCATCCGGTGCACAGCACCCAGCGGGATATAGACTGACTGGTTTTCACTGACCAACCGTTCCTGATCATCGATTGTGACCTTGGCGGTGCCCTCTACCACAATCCAATGCTCGGACCGATGGTGATGGGACTGCAGGCTGAGCGCTGCGCCCGGATGCACATGGATTCGCTTGACCTGAAATCTGTCACCGATCACGAGGCTCTCAAACCAGCCCCAGGGGCGGTGATCGACCGGAAGCGTATCTGCCTGTTTGGCCCCTTTTGCCTTTAAGGCAGCGACAGCCTGCTTGACGTCCTGGGCTTTATCCATGCTGGCAACCAGCACAGCATCTGGCATCGCAACTGCGATAACGTTCTCAAGCCCCATTGCCACCACTTCCTGCGCTGGCGATTCTGATCGTATCAGAACGTTGCGGCAGTCGATTGTGGTTACTTCCCCATATGTCGCGATGCCGTTTTCATCAGGGTTTGACAATTCTTGAACAGCCGTCCAACTTCCAACATCCGACCAACCTGCGGAATACGAAACCACGCTAAGGTTGGGGGCTTTTTCCATGACCGCATAGTCGATCGAGATGTCATCGACGTCAGCCCAAGCCGAAGGGTCCAATCTCAGGAACCCCAAATCTGACTTTGCGTTGTCGACGGCCTGTTGGACAGGTGCAACAAGGGTGCTTGCGTATTTTTCATATGCTGCAACGATGTCACGTACCGCAAACAAGAAGATGCCGGAATTCCACAGGTAACTGCCATCTTTCACCATCGCCTGCGCGGCTTCCAAATCCGGTTTCTCCACGAACCGATCCAGGCGAACTGCACCCCCGGACGCGTCTGGGGCGTCGTTCAGCTTTAAGTAGCCATACCCGGTTTCGGGTCGAGTGGGCGTGATGCCAAATGTCACCAGATCGCTTCGTTCGGCAATTGCGCGCACGCCTGTGGCGACGGCCTGATGAAAAGCGGCCTTGTTTGGAAGCACATGATCTGAAGGCGCGACCAGCATGATGGCATCCGGATCACGTGAGGCAAGGTACAACGCAGCCGCCAGTACGGCAGGGGCCGTGTTTCGCCCTTCAGGCTCAATCAGAATCGGACCGGGGTCGATCCCAATAGCGGTCAGCTGTTCAGGTACAATAAACCGAAAGGCTTCGTTGGTGAGAACCATTGGTTTGGCATAGGGCGTATGCGAGGGTCCAAGCATCCGGTCGGCACAATCCTGTAACAGACTGGTTTTTCCGACAAGTGGAACGAATTGCTTGGGATAGCTTTTGCGCGACAGGGGCCACAAACGCGTTCCTGAACCACCACACAGGATGACTGGATAGACCGTTCTGTTCATACACGTGCCCCTGAATTGCTGATGACCAACGATATTGTTCAATTCTTTTTTTGTGGAATGGGAGATCCCGTGGCTACTGGGCCGCTTTTCCAGTTGCAACGATGTCATTCAGATATTGGCTCAGATCATCGCGCAGGTCGTCACGGGCAAGGGCAAAGGAAACGGTCGCTTGCAGAAAACCGGATTTTGAACCGCAATCGAAACGCTGCCCGTCGAACTTGTAGCCAAAAACGGGCGCGCCGGATGCGATATCCTCGGCGATTGCATCAGTCAGTTGGATTTCACCGCCGCTTCCGGTTTTCATTGCGTTCAGGTTGTTCAATACGGAAGGTCGAAGAATATAGCGCCCGATAACCGCCAGATTGGATGGCGCTTTTGAGGGTTCGGGTTTTTCGACCATGCTCCTGGCCGGAATGACCGGGCCGATACTGTCGACGACATCCAGAACGCCGTACGAACTGGTCTTTTCTGGTGAAACTTCCATTGTTGCCACCATGTTGCCGCCCGTTTCCTCATAGGCTTCAACCATTTGTTGCAGACATGGTTTATCTGCAGCAATCACATCGTCAGGCAGCATTACAGCAAAGGGTTCATCGCCTATCAAACGGCGTGCACACCATACAGCATGCCCCAACCCCAGGGCTTTGTGTTGGCGGATATAGGCAATCGCGCCGCTTTCCATATTGGTCTTGTTTAGGATATCGAGAAGCTTGTTTTTGCCCTTGGCCATTAACTCCTGTTCGAGGACAAGGTTGTGGTCAAAGTAATCTTCAAGCGCGGATTTCCCGCGAGACGTCACAAAGATGAACTCTTTGATACCAGCGGCGCGCGCTTCATCGATTGCATATTGCACCAGCGGGCGATCCACCAACGTCATGATCTCTTTCGGAACAGATTTGGTTGCCGGCAAAAACCGGGTTCCCATTCCCGCCACTGGAAAAACTGCTTTGGTGACTTTGCGTGTCATGGTGCCTCTCAAAACAAAACTTGGCCGGAAAAGCAGAAAACATCCGGAATGTCCTCTTAGTCTTCAAAACCGCGTCAATCAATCATGCCCGGTGTGCCGGCCGTTATTGACCAAATCGTGCCACCTCGGTCCAGATGAGTCAAAAGCCGACTCCGGTGTTTCCTGTATACAAGGCCTGAACCACAGTTCCCAGAGACCCTTCCGCTATAACTCTGTGCCAAAAATCTGACGACGATTTGTCGTTCACGGAAAGTTGATATGTTTGGAGCGGCGTCGGTTGTCTTGAAAAACTCCCGGACGGAGTCCTGCATATTTTCTTTGGATGGGCATAGCGCCTTGTTATGACGAGTAGTTTAGGACTGCGCGGCCGAAAAGAATTTGGATGGCAGGGACTGTGCAACTGAAATTAACACGGCTCACTTAGTCGCAAGCTGCGTCAAGTAACGTGTCTTATGTACACAAGTATCCCGTCGGCAAACATCCGAGCTTCTTGGAAATACATGATCTGACGCATCTAGTCCGTTTTCGAATGGGCAACAATATGATCGGAATCGCAAAGATTGGTGATAACGGCGGTCTGTTGCGACCGGCGATAAGATGCTCAAGCAAGTCGCGTGGTACCGTTCAACGCATGCTTGGCGCCTTATCGGACCAGTTTCGTTGTCATCGAGGTTTCGGGAAAACAGGTGGGTGCAACACCCTTCGTTTCCTGCCATCTGCCTATGGATCGGCGGGTTTTGAAACCTGGCAAGCCGTCAACGCCTCCAATATCGTACCCCAAGCTTTCCAGCGCGCCCTGCATTTTTGCTATATCAGAACGGTACAAGCCGCCGACCTTGCGCCATTGCCCTTTAAAATCGCCGCTTCCAAACTGGATTCTGTCACCGACGTGGCCGACGAACAAAGCATACAGATCGCTTTTGTTGTATTCCTTCAAAACGTAAAAATTCGGAGTGACCAGAAAAGCAGGACCAAATCGTCCTGCCGGCATCATCAGGTAACCTGCCCCCTTCAACTCGTGGGCTGGAAAAGGTTTGCCCGAGACCCGGTTTATGCCCATCGCTTCCCATTGCTGGATTGACTGCCCTTGATCAGGTCCTTCCAATGCACATGAAACGGTTGCTGGCACAGACACTTCGAAACCCCAGTCACGCCCGGCGATCCAGCCGTGCTGTTTCAGGTAGTTGCCAATCGATGTGATTGTATCATCGGATGACCCCCAGATATCGACCTGTCCGTCGCCGTTGCCATCTGCGGCGTAAGCCAAATAGCTTGATGGCATGAATTGGGGTTGTCCTAACGCGCCCGCCCAACTGCTTTTCAATTGCCGGGCTGGCAGAGGTCCTGCTTCCGCGATTTGCAGAGCCGCGATAAGCTCGGCCGTGAAGTAGTCCGCGCGCGTGCTCATGAATGCCTTGGTCGACAAAACCCTGAACGCATCATGGCGGATCGGCACCTGCCCATAGCCGCTTTCTCTGCCCCAGATTGCCAGAATGATACGAGCAGGAACGCCCGTTTGACGTTCGACTTTGGCAAGAATCGCAGAGTGTTGCCTCGCCATCCTGCGCCCGATAGACGTTGCGCCCTGAATTGACCCCGGATTGAAATACCGGCTGGGCGATCCAAACTCGGCTTGTTTTTGCGCCTTGGGCGTTTTGCGTTTATGTCCGGGGGGAACCAGATCAGGCAGGTCCCAGTTCAGAGTAACACCAGAAAACGCCTGTTGCAGTGTGTTGCGCGAAACACCTTTGGCCTGCGCCTGCGGCCAGATCGTCTCCAACAACCACGACTGAAACTGGCGTTCAATTGCTGCACGATCCTGTGCCAGTGCGGTCTGGGACAGAATGATCAATCCTAGAGTGAACAGCAAAATACGCATTGACGATTTATCTGTCCCGACTGGCCTTGCAAGTCAACGGGAAGATGCCGCGCGACCCGTCGCCGTTTACACCCAAAGTTGAAAGAAAATTGAGGATGGCAATCCCCGGTTCGGAAAAACTCTTGAGAAAATTCACCCGCTTGCCGATAGTTGGATGGGATTGAGATGAGGAGAGGACAGTCAGCTGTGGCACAAGTCATTTCGTCCAATCCATCCTTGCTCAG
The DNA here is from genome assembly GCF_056541905.1 of Ruegeria sp. AF5. Lineage (NCBI taxonomy): Bacteria > Pseudomonadati > Pseudomonadota > Alphaproteobacteria > Rhodobacterales > Roseobacteraceae > Ruegeria > Ruegeria sp. AF5. The sequence continues at coordinate 70,076 of NZ_JBQFYZ010000015.1, read as the reverse complement.
GCTTGTCGTTGTGCTCCTGTTGATCGTTTCGGCGCAACCAGCTTTGGCCAGCGACAGCTTTATGGACCCGGAAGGCCCAATAGCGGCAGTTCAGAAAACGCATTTGCTTCGGGCGACCGTATTGATCCTGCTGGCCGTTATCCCGGTATTGGTGCTGGTCCCGATAATAGCGTTTCGGTATCGCCGCCGGAGCAACCGCATTGCGCCCTACGCGCCGGATTGGGATTTCTCGGCAAAGCTGGAATTTGTAATGTGGGGTGTGCCTGTCATAATCGTGGCCTTGCTGTCTTTTTACCTTTGGAAGGCGACGCATCGGCTTGACCCGTATTCGGCACCGTTTGGTGAAGATCCGGCGCTGCGGGTTCAGGTTGTCGGTCTGGATTGGAAGTGGCTGTTTCTGTACCCCGATCTTGGGGTCGCCACTGTAGGAGAGTTCGGAATTCCGACAAAGCGGCAAGTTGCATTGACGCTGACAACCGATACCGTGATGCAGTCGTTTATGATACCCGCGCTGGCCGGACAGATTTATGCGATGCCGGGCATGACCACCCAGTTACATCTTGTCGCGGATGCGCCGGAAGTGATGCAGGGTGAAAACACTCAGTACAACGGACGGGGCTTTACCAAGCAGAAGTTCCGCACCATCGCAATGAGTGATGAGGATTTCGACGCTTGGGTCGAAAAAGTGCGTAACAACAGCATCCAACTAGATGTGGCAACGTATCGGAAACTGGCCATGCGGACCGACAGGGATGAAGTTCAGGCCGCTTTGGGAACATCTCGGATGCCGGATGATGCGCTCTACTTCACAATAAAAGACGATCTGTTCCGGAATATCCTGAGCCGCTACCACAGCGGTCAGCCGCTGCCCATCGATCTACAGCCTGGAACTGCATCATTTGGGCAGGAGGCGCAAAAATGACGCCGACCGAGACAGGTTTCTTCGGGCGTCTGAGTTGGGACGCTTTTCCGATTGCCGGGTTGATCCAGAACCCAAATACTAATGAGATTGTGGCCAATACAGCCGCAGCTGTTGTGATTATTGGCGTTGTTGTTGTCGTAGGATTGCTGAGCTGGTTTCGTCTGTGGACACCCCTGTGGCGCGATTGGCTGACCAGCGTCGATCACAAAAAGATCGGTATCATGTATATCGTCTTTGCCATCGTGATGCTGGCGCGCGGTGTGCTTGAAGGCGTTGTCATGCGCGCGCAGCAGGCTTCCGGGCCCGGCGACGGTTTCCTCGAAGCCGAACATTTTGCCGAGCTTTTCAGCACTCACGGCACAATCATGGTCTTCTTTGTTGCCGTTCCCTTTGTCTTTGGTGTTGCGAATTACATTGTCCCGCTGATGATCGGCGCGCGCGATGTGGCGTTCCCGCGACTAAACCAGATTGGTCTGGGCCTTACGGTTTCGTCAGGCATGATGCTGATGGTGTCGCTGGTGATTGGAGAGTTTTCGACCGGCGGCTGGACAGCCTATCCACCGTATACCGGCGCAGCGTTCAATCCCGGTGTTGGACCGGATTACTGGATCTGGGCCATCGTTGTTTCGGGCATTGGCACCTCGCTGACGGGTATCAATTTTGCCGTTACGATCTACAAGTTGCGCGCGCCGGGCATGACGTTCATGCGGCTGCCGATGTATTGCTGGACAATCATTTGCAGTTCGATCCTGATCGTCTTTGCTATGCCGCCTTTGGGTGTCGCCGCGCTGATGCTTGCCGCTGATCGCTATCTTGATTTCCACTTTTTCACAAACGACCTCGGTGGCAACATGATGAACTATGCCAATCTGTTTTGGTTGTTCGGCCACCCCGAGGTTTACCTGCTGGTTTTGCCTGCTTATGGCATCTATTCCGAGGTGTTTGCGACCTTCTCGGCCAAACGGCTTTATGGCTACAACTCGCTTGTCATCGCGACCATGTCGATCGCAGTGTTGTCGTTCACAGTCTGGCTGCACCACTTTTTCACCATGGGTCAAAGCGCGCTGATCAACGCGGTGTTTGGCATTGCGACCATGCTGATTGCCATCCCAACCGGCGTGAAAGTCTATGACTGGATGGCGACGTTGTGGCGGGGACGCATTCGGTTCTCGGTGCCGATGCTCTATGGGTTGTCATTTTTGATGCTGTTTGCCATCGGTGGGTTGAGCGGTGTGATCCTGGCAAATCCAACCGTAGATTATCAGGTTCACAATACGCTGTTTTTGGTGGCTCACTTCCACAACGCGTTATTGCCTGGCGTGTTGTTCGGATTGTTGGCGGCATACAATTACTGGTTCCCCAAGGCCTTTGGATTCCGACTGAACGAATTCTGGGGCCGGGTTTCTGTCTTTTGCTGGACCGGGGGGTTTTTGCTGACATTCATGCCGCTCTATTTCGTCGGGCTGTTGGGCATGCCACGCCGCTCTTTCAGCTATAGCGATCCGTCTTTCCACCCTTTCATGATCGTGGCCATCATCGGAGCGATAGTTATTACCTGTGGATTGTTCTCGGTCCTGATCCAGCTATGGGTCAGCATTCGTGACCGCGACCAAACCCGCGTTCCTGTTGGGGATCCCTGGGATGGTCGCACATTGGAATGGACTATCCCTTCACCGCCTCCCGCGTACAACTTTGCGATCATCCCCAAGGTTACGGATCGGGATGAATTCACGGCACAGAAGGCAAAAGGAACGGCCTATCCTACACCAGACGCTTATGAAGATATCGAACTGCCCCGAAACACGGGAATTGGCTTTGTCCTGTGTGTTCTCAGCGGCATATGGATGTTTGCGCTGGTTTGGTGGATCTGGTGGCTTGCGGCGACAATGACGGTTTTGATTATCCTTGCGGTGATCATCTGGACATTTGATGACAGTACAGAACTCACCATCCCCGCGGAAGAGGTGCGAAGGGATCACGAAGCCTGGTTGGCGTTGGTCCACAGCGAAGCGGCGATTGATCGCGACTCTGAAACTTCTTCGGAAAACCGCGGCCTTGCCCGCCCGGATCTGGAGGTGGCGACATGAAGCGCGGGCCGACACACAGCTATCCCGGTATCAATCTGGGAGAACATCACGCCAGTGCCCACAAGGCGACCGAGGTTGTCACCTTTGGGTTCTGGGTCTTCTTGATGAGCGACCTGGTTTATTTCGGCCTGATGTTTGCGATTTACATAACGATGATCGATGCGCAGGCAGGTGGTCCCGGCCCGCACGAGTTGTTTGATCTGAAAAGTGTTTTTGCGCAAACCCTGATACTGCTGACCAGCAGCCTGACAGTGGGTCTTGCCATGCTGGCGCTGAAGTACAATCTGCCGCGCGGTCGCATTGTCTTGTGGTTTGGCGTCACTCTTGCGCTGGGGCTTGGTTTTCTGGTGCTGGAAGTGCGTGACTTCATGGCCATGGCGGAAAAAGGCGGCGTTCCGCAGCGCAGCGGTTTTCTGTCAGCCTTTTTTGGGTTGGTCCCGCTTCATGGTCTGCACGTTGCGACTGGATGCCTTTGGCTGATCGTTTTGGGTATCCAGCTACGCGTCAAGGGCATGACGGATGTGGTTATCTCGCGCGTGGTGCGGCTGGCGTTGTTCTGGCATTTTCTCGATCTGATCTGGATTGGGATCATTACCATCGTGTATTTCGGAGGTCTGACCTATGGATAAGCGCTCTGATATGCATCGTCGCGAGCGTCGGCGCTATGTGATCGGGTATGGTGGCTCGCTTTTGCTGACCTTAGCGATGTTTGGCGTAGCGCAGGTTTATGGGATTGAAACGGTTGGTGTTTACCTGACCATCGGGTTGCTTGGATTGGCGCAGCTTGTGTTGCAGCTTGTCTACTTCCTGCATATCGACCGTCGGCGCAGCAGCCGCGAAGATTTGCACCTGGTGCTGTTTTCGACACTGGTTCTGATGATAATGATCCTTGGCACCGTCTGGGTTCTTGGCAATTTGGCCACCCGAATGCACATGCACTTGATGTAGTGCCTATTTGAGACAAGCGGAGTAGCGGGTCGAGATTTGGCTTTCGGCAGGACCACCAATAGCGGAAAAGCCTCAGTACGTAGTCCGCATTTGATAACCCTGATGAAAGGTCATTCGTACGAAAGTGACTGGGGTATTGCGAAACCACGTTGTCCGCTCCAACTGGAACAAAGGTGTTCCGGGCGGAACAGAAAGAAAGTCCTGAAGCGGACCGGTTGCCGGAACAGCTGAGAATGCAATTTCCGCGTTCGAAAAAGGAACCTCGGCCAGCAACCATTCGTTTGGACCGGTGGTCAGAAAGTCTTCATCCATGACGTGCGGTACCGCGGCTGTATTGATCCATCGTTCCTCGTACTGGAAGGGGCGATTGTCTGCATGGTGCATACAGCGCAAATGCAGAATTTGCGTACCCTCGGGCAGCCCGAGTTTGGCTTGTAGCCATGCCGGGCAATCAATAAGTGTACGGCTGACCAACGCATACCGGTATTCTGCATTCATATCTTCAATGGTTTGACGGACTACCGCAATCGGCAATCTGGCCTGTTTGACCGGTGTTGTAACCACACGTGTGCCGCCTTTGCGTTTGCGTGTTACAATGCCCTGATCAGAAAGTTCACGCAGAGCTCGATTGACAGTCGCGCGGGCGCAGCCGAACTCGGCGGCAAGCTCCAGTTCGGTGGGCAGCAGGCTGCCTTGCGGCCAAATTCTGGTCTGGATGCGATTTAGAACTTCATCGCGGATATCCTGGAAGCCGACGTTTTTTTGCTCGTTCACATTGTGCTCACTATATTTTCGAACTTATTCATATTATGTCTAGGTTAACGGTGAGATGCAAAGAATTTGACCCAGAACCTTATCAGATTGCAGGATTGCGCGGTTACGCCATGGGCCAATGGTGGCGGGGTAACAACCGAACTTGCCGCGAAGCGGGTCGGTAAACATGTCGTCTGGCGTATCAGTGTGGCCCGGATCGATCAGGATGGGCCATTTTCCCGATTTCCGGGGATGTCGCGCGTACACACGATCATCGAAGGGACCGGGCTTGATTTGCTCGGTGATAGTGGTGTTTTACCAGCGCGGCCATTCCTGCCGGTTTCGTTCGACGGGGCGCTCGCGCTGAATGCGCGGCTGTTGGGCGGGCCGTGTCGTGCATTCAATGTGATCTACGATTCAAAGGTCGTTGTTGTGGTGAACGTTTTTGCAAATGATCAGGAATTTGAAGCGACAGCGGGCGAGTTTGTCTTTGTCGCCTCGGGAATGGCCCACATGTCAGACAACACGCCGCTGGTTGCCGGAGACGCAATGACGCTGAACGCCACTGTTACGGTCAGTCCGGCTGCAGGCGCTAAGATCCTTCGCGTGTGTTTCAATAAGATCCCTAGCTAAAGCTCAGCCAGAAGCTCACTTATTGCCCCTTTGTAGTTACGCGTGACCTTGTCCCGCAGGACGTGATGTCCGTTTTGAACCTGGTGTCTGCCTGCGGACCAAAGATCAGTTACGACATTATCTTTGGCGGCAAAGACTAGACCATCCAGCAGTTGGTGAGGTTGTAGTGCGCAAAGGGCAGGGGCCTGACTGTCGATGGCGACGAGATCGGCCAGCATTCCTTCGGTAATTTGCCCCGCGTTGCGGCCTAGCGCCTGCGCACCGCCAATAGCTGCGCCGCGATAAAGGGTTTGTCCTGCCGAGCCTTCGCCAACCACCAGCACGTTACGTGACAGGTCGCGCAGTCGTTGCGAGTATTCGAGTGTGCGGAGCTCTTCGGTCATGGAAATCAACACGTTGGAGTCCGATCCCACGCCAAAAGCGCCGCCTGCATTCAGATAGACAGGGCCGTTGAAAGGCCCGTCGCCCAGGTTGGCTTCTGTCACCGGGCACAGACCGGCAACCGCTTTGCTGCGGGCCATTGCGCAAGTCTCTTCGTCGGTCATATGGGTTGCGTGGATCAGGCACCAGTTGGACTCAACCGGGGCATTATCCAGCAGCCATTCGACCGGACGCGCGCCAAGGCCAGCCTGCACTTCCTCAACCTCTCTGGGTTGTTCGGCAATGTGAATATGGATTGGACCGGAACTTTGTGATGCCACCACCTGCGCCAGATCGCGCGGACAGGTGGCGCGTAGGGAATGTGGCGCGATGCCGACGCGACAGTCGTCAGGAAGATTGCCGAGCGCACCCCGCGCCTGCGCGACAAGTTCGCAAAAACGGTCCACATCATTGCCAAAGCGTCGCTGCCCCGCCTCCAGTGGTTTTTCCCCAACTCCTGCATAGCTGTAGAGCACGGGCAGATGGGTCAGGCCAATTCCGGTCTCAGCAGCAGCGGCCATGATCCGGTCGCTGAGTTCGCAAAGCCTGTCATAGGGTTGCCCGTTCGGTTGGTGGTGCAGATAATGGAATTCCCCGACCGAGGCGTACCCGGCCTCCTGCATCTCGACATAGACTTGCGCAGCGATGGCCTGAATGTGTTCGGGGTTCAGGCGGGCTGTGAAGCGATACATCAGATCACGCCAAGTCCAGAAACTGTCACGGCCAGCCTGCCGATATTCGGTCATTCCCGCCATGGCACGCTGAAAGGCATGGCTGTGAAGGTTGGCCAAAGCGGGCAGTAGAGTGTCAACGCAGGTGTCGCCGAGTTGCGCGACCGCGTCGGGTGTCAGACGGGCAATACGACCATTTTTGATCTCGAGTCGTAGATTCTCTGCCCAGCCGGCTGCCAGATAGGCCCGTTTTGCGAAAATGACCGTCATCCCTACCTCCGGTTTTATGAATAGACATATGACATAAAGACCTGTACCAGAAAAGAGAGAATTGCACCGAAGAGGGATTCGAATGCAAACCCACGATCAACTGTTCACAGATCTGCACGCTGCCACCATGGTTGGTGCGAATGCATACGGATTGATCGAAGATGCTGCGATTGCCGTGCGTGGGGGCCAGCTTGCATGGGTCGGTCCGAAGACGCAGTTGCCGGAAGAATACGCGACGTTCTCTCAAACCTCGCTGGACGGGCGGCTGGTGACGCCGGCTCTGATCGATTGCCATACCCATGTAGTGCATGGCGGCCACCGCGCGGCTGAGTTTGAGATGCGCCTTAACGGTGCCAGCTATGAAGAGGTGGCCCGCGCGGGTGGTGGGATTATTTCGACCGTGAAAGCCACGCGTGCGGCCAGTAAAGAGGATTTGATTGCGCAGGCCCTGCCGCGCGTGGACGCGATGATCGCCGAAGGGGTCTCGGTGATCGAGGTCAAATCGGGCTATGGGCTTGATCGTGAAACTGAGCTGACCATGCTGCGCGCCGCGCGGGCCCTGCAGGAAAGCCGCCCGGTGCGCATTATAACTAGCTTTCTGGGCGCTCATGCTGTGCCCGCCGAGTATAAAGACCGGCCCGAGGCGTACATTGCAGAGATATGCATTCCGACCCTCCGCGCGGCTCATGCCGAGGGTTTGGTTGATGCAGTGGACGCATTTTGCGAAGGGATTGCCTTCCTGCCCGACCAACTGGTGCCACTGTTTGACGTTGCCAAGGAACTAGGACTGCCGGTCAAATTGCATGCCGAACAACTGTCCAACCTGGGTGGTGCGAAACTTGCTGCAAGCTTTGGTGCGCTGTCTGCCGACCATATCGAGTATCTGGACGAAAGCGGTGTCAAAGCCATGGAAGTGGCAGGCACGGTGGCCGTGATACTGCCCGGGGCTTTCTACACCCTGCGCGAGACGCAACAACCGCCAATTGATTTGCTACGCAAGTACGACGTGCCAATGGCCCTTGCGACCGACTGCAATCCGGGCTCGGCTCCGATGACATCACTTTTGCTTGCGATGAACATGGGATGCACCTTGTTTCGAATGACCCCCGAGGAAGCGTTGAAAGGTGTCACTGTGAATGCCGCGCGTGCACTGGGCCTGAGAGACTGCGGCAGGATCGTTCAGGGCCTGCGGGCGGATCTGGCTGTCTGGAATGTCACTCACCCGGCCGAGCTTGCCTACCGCATCGGTTTTAATCCCCTTCACGCCCGCATATTCGGAGGCGCATTTTGACCACTCTGACGTTAACTCCCGGCGCTGTCTCTCTGGCGCAGCTGGAACAGGTATTCCGCCAGGAATGCGCCGTTCGGCTGGACCCGGATTGCAGGCCTGCGATAGCCGCGGCACACGCTCGCATCATTGAGGCGGCGACTGGCGAAGCCGCCGTTTACGGGGTCAATACGGGCTTTGGAAAACTGGCAAGCGTCAAGATCGCGGCCGAGGATACCGCGACGCTGCAACGCAACCTGATCCTGTCCCATTGCTGTGGCGTCGGACCAGCGATCCCGCGTGCTGTTGCGCGGCTCATGATGGCACTCAAACTGCTCAGCCTCGGACGTGGCGCGTCGGGTGTGCGGCTGGAACTGATTGACCTGCTGGAAGCGATGCTTGGCGCAGGGGTGACACCGGTAATCCCGGCACAGGGGTCTGTTGGTGCTTCGGGCGATCTGGCACCGCTGTCGCACATGGCAGCCGTCATGATGGGCGAGGGTGAGGCCGAGTTTGGCGGCACCCTCATGTCTGGCGGCGACGCGCTGGCAGCGGCAGGTTTGACCCCGGTCGAACTTGGCCCCAAGGAAGGTCTGGCGCTGATCAACGGCACTCAGTTTTCGACGGCGTTTGCGCTGGAGGGGCTTTTCGGCGCTTGGCGGGCGGCGCAAAGCGCTTTGGTCACTTCAGCCCTGACAACTGATGCGATTATGGGGTCTACCGCGCCTTTGCAGCCCGAAATTCACGCCTTGCGTGGTCACCGGGGCCAGATCGAAGCGGGCGCAACCATGCGCGCGCTACTGGCTGGGTCGGTCATTCGCGAAAGCCATCGGGACGGTGATACGCGGGTTCAGGACCCGTACTGCATCCGCTGCCAGCCGCAGGTTGTTGGTGCCGCGATGGATGTGCTGCGTCAGGCTTCGGTGACACTGGAAACCGAAGCCAACGCCGCCACCGATAACCCTCTGGTTCTGGCCGAGGCCGGGTTGATCGTATCAGGCGGAAACTTTCATGCAGAACCGGTCGGGTTTGCCGCCGACATGATTGCTCTGGCAGTGGCCGAGATCGGGGCGATTGCGCAGCGACGCATCGCGCTGATCGTCGATCCGGTGCTCAGCTTTGATTTGCCTCCGTTTTTGACACCCAACCCCGGTTTGAACTCTGGCCTGATGATTGCCGAAGTCACGACAGCCGCACTGATGAGCGAAAACAAGCATCTGGCCAATCCTTGCGTCACGGATTCAACACCGACTTCGGCCAATCAGGAAGATCACGTGTCAATGGCCGCCCATGGCGCACGGCGGCTGGGGCAAATGGTGACCAATCTGGAACGTATCCTGGGGGTCGAGTTGCTGTGCGCAACGCAAGGGGTTGAATATCGCGCGCCGCTGCCAACCAGTGAAAGCCTTCAAGGTGTCATGGCGCGTCTGCGTTCTGTTGTACCGGCGTTGGAAGATGACAGGTACATGGCAAATGACATCGAAGCAGCCTCGGCCCTTATTGCAAGCGGTGAGATTTCCGATGGCGCTGGTGTCGCCATGCCGGAGCTTGGCGCATGACTGATCCAGTCGAAGTAGTTCAGGGCGATAGTCCAATTGTTTTGGGGCTGCCTCACACGGGCACCTATGTGCCTGCGGCGATTGATGCCAAACTGAATGCACAGGGTCGGGCGCTGGCAGATACGGATTGGCACATCCACATGCTTTACGACGGGCTTTTGCCCGGTGCTACCACGGTCCGGGCCACCTTTCATCGCTATGTGATCGACGCCAACCGTGACCCGAGCGGTACTTCCCTTTACCCTGGCCAGAACACGACGACCCTGGTGCCGCTGACGGATTTCGACGGGCAGGACATCTGGGACATCCCTCCAACTGAAAAAGATATCATTGAACGGCGTGACGCATTTCATGCGCCATATCACGCCGCTTTGCTGGCCGAACTGGAGAGGGTGAAGGCGATCCATGGCATCGCTGTGCTGTATGATTGCCACTCAATCCGCAGCCGCATTCCTTTTCTGTTCGACGGCGTATTGCCCGACATGAACATTGGCACAAATAACGGGATGACCTGTGCATTGGAAATCGAAACAATTGCACATGAGTTCGCCGCTTCATCCCCTTACAGCACCGTTTTGAACGGGCGCTTCAAAGGTGGGTGGACGACACGCCACTACGGACATCCGGATAACAGTATTCACGCGATCCAGATGGAGCTGGCGCAGTCGACCTACCTGACCTCAGAAATGCCGCCCTGGACTTTTGACACCGCCAAAGCCAACCGTCTCCGCCGTTGGTTGAAAGACATTCTAGACGCCCTCAATGACACAGCATTGGAGCTTGCCCGATGACCGATCCTCGCAAAAACACCCGTGACATCTTTCCGCCCACCGGACCTGAACTGAACGCCAAAAGCTGGATGACCGAGGCGCCATTGCGGATGATGATGAACAACCTGCATCCGGACGTGGCCGAAAACCCGCATGAGCTGGTGGTCTATGGCGGGATTGGCCGCGCGGCGCGGACGTGGAAGGATTTTGACACCATCGTTGCCAGCCTGAAGGATCTGGAAGAGGATGAAACGCTGATCGTCCAGTCCGGCAAGCCGGTTGCCATTGTTCGCACCCATAGCGATGCCCCCCGCGTATTGATCGCAAACTCGAACCTTGTGCCGCACTGGGCCAATTGGAACCACTTCAACGAGCTCGATAAGAAAGGTCTGATGATGTACGGCCAGATGACCGCTGGCTCGTGGATCTATATCGGTACACAGGGCATCGTGCAGGGCACTTATGAAACTTTTGCCGAGGCCGGGCGTCAGCACTACGACGGCGACCTGACAGGTAAGTGGATCCTGACCGGGGGACTGGGTGGAATGGGCGGCGCGCAGCCTTTGGCCGCTGTCTTTGCAGGGGCTTGTTGTCTGGCCGTGGAATGCAACCCGGACAGCATCGACTTTCGCTTGCGTACAAAATACCTGGACGAAAAAGCCGAGACGCTGGACGAAGCGCTGGCAATGATTGATCGCTGGACCAAGGCGGGCGAAGCGAAATCCGTTGGTTTGTTGGGAAACGCTGCTGAAATCTTCCCGGAAATTTACGCTCGGATGCAAGCTGGCGGGATGCGCCCGGATATTGTCACGGATCAGACCAGTGCCCACGATCCGGTAAACGGCTACCTGCCGCTTGGTTGGACCATGGCGCAATGGAAAGACAAGCGCGAAAGTGACCCGAAGGCGGTCGAAAAGGCTGCACGTGCTTCGATGAAGCAACACGTCGCTGCAATGGTGGACTTCTGGAACGCGGGCGTGCCGACGTTGGATTACGGCAACAACATCCGACAGGTGGCTCAGGATGAGGGGTTGGAGAACGCTTTTGCCTTCCCCGGCTTCGTACCCGCCTATATTCGCCCGCTGTTTTGTCGGGGTATCGGACCCTTCCGCTGGTGCGCGTTGTCCGGTGACCCTGAAGATATCTACAAGACAGACGCCAAGATGAAGGAACTGTTCCCCGACAATACCCATCTGCACAACTGGTTGGACATGGCGCAGGAGCGTATTGCGTTTCAGGGCCTGCCGGCGCGGATCTGTTGGATTGGGCTAGGAGATCGCCACAAGGCCGGGCTGGCGTTCAACGAGATGGTTAGAAACGGCGAATTGAAAGCTCCGGTCGTCATCGGCCGAGACCATCTTGACAGTGGTTCTGTCGCCTCACCTAACCGCGAGACCGAGGCGATGAAGGACGGTTCGGACGCTGTTTCGGACTGGCCGCTGCTGAACGCGCTTGTCAATACGGCATCGGGTGCAACGTGGGTTTCGCTGCATCACGGCGGCGGAGTTGGCATGGGGTTCAGTCAGCATGCAGGCGTCGTCATCTGCGCAGACGGAACCGATGCCGCCGCCAAGCGATTGGAGAGGGTGCTCTGGAATGACCCCGCGTCGGGGGTTTGGCGTCACGCGGACGCCGGGTACGAGGACGCGAAAGCCTGCGCTCGTGAACATGGGCTGCGATTGCCGGGCATTTTGGGCTGATTACCACGCCAACCTTTGTTTTGTCGGTTTGCCTTAGCGCTAACGTCACATTTTCCGGTTTCGAACCGGTGCTGTTTCGGCTAGGGCTAAGCCGTTCAACAACCCCGTGGGGTTGAAGGCAACTGACAAAGGTGGCTACCCGTTGCTCGATATTGCACATGTCCGCTCGGTGATTTCGGACGTTTATGACCTTGCCCCATCGGCCACTCTGGCCAATGAGATGAAAGAAACGTTTGCCCGCATGGATCGCGTGGTCAGCCCACCAGATTGGGCAATCTACGCGCCTTACGTGCGAGCCATCAATACGCTCAAGAAAGAGCGTAATGCCGTGATCCTTGGGCACAATTACATGACGCCCGAGATTTTTCACGGTGTGTCCGATTTCGTTGGGGACAGTTTGCAGCTTGCGATCAAGGCCAGTGAAGTCGAAGAAGATGTGATCGTTCAGGCCGGTGTTCATTTCATGGCCGAGACATCGAAAATCCTCAGCCCTCAGAAGACTGTGCTGATGCCCGACATGGAAGCCGGTTGTTCATTGGCAGAATCGATCACCGCTGAGGGAATCGATGAAATGCGCGCCAAATACCCCGGCGCGCCGGTTGTGTCCTATGTAAACACCACTGCCGAGGTCAAAGCAGCTTCGGATATCTGCTGCACCTCTTCGAACGCGCTTCAGATCGTCAACGCCATGGAAAGTGATACGGTCATCATGACGCCGGATCAGTACCTGGCGCAAAATGTTGCCAATCAAAGCCACAAGAACGTGGTGTATTGGCCCGGCTCTTGCATTGTGCACGAACAATATACGGCACAGGACCTGCGCGACTTCCGCGAATGGAACCCGGGAACACGGCTGATCGCGCATCCTGAATGCCCGCCGGATGTGGTGGCCGAGGCAGACTATTCCGGCTCGACCAGCGGCATCATCAAATACGTGCATGATGAAAAGCCGAAAAAGGCGATGCTGATCACCGAGTGTTCGATGGCATCCAACATTGCCGATGAATTGCCCGAGGTCGAATTTGTAGGGCCATGCAACATGTGCCCGTATATGAAGAAAATCACGCTTGAAAAGATCCTCTTCGCCCTGCACACGATGGAAGGGCAGGTCGAGGTCGCCGAAGATGTGGCTGAAAAGGCGCGAAAATCCGTTCAGGCGATGATTGATCTGTCCCGCAAGCTCGGCATTTGATCTGAAATGACCAAAGTCACCACGGATCGCGTCATTATTGTGGGGGCTGGCATCGGCGCGCTTTATGCAGCATTGAAGCTCGCGCCGCGGCCAGTGGTTGTAATCTCACCCGATGTTTTGGGCGAAGGTGCAAGTTCCTCATGGGCGCAAGGCGGTGTGGCCGCGGCAATGGATTTGTCGGATAGCCCGGAAAGCCACAGCCTGGACACCGTCAAGGCTGGCGCGGGAATAGTCGTTCCGGCCGTTGCCGATCTGGTCACGCGCGAGGCTCGGCAATATATCCTTGACCTGACGATATTGGGCACACCATTCGATCGCACCAAGGATGGCAGTTACGTGTTGTCACGCGAAGCGGCGCATAGCTTCGCCCGTGTCGTACGGGTGAAGGGGGATCAGGCAGGTAGTGAAATCATGGCTGCCCTGATCGAACGGGTGCATGAAACACCCTCGGTTCAAGTGTTGGAAGGTGTCCTTGCCACGGCGCTGGACGTATCAAACGGTCGGGTGACAGGTGTCACGGTTCAGGACGCATCAGAAACAGGGTCCGAGCCCGTTACGATCTGCGGGCCTGCCGTATTGCTTGCCGGGGGTGGCTCTGGCGGGTTGTATGCCTTGACGACCAATCCGGCACGCATTCGCGGGCAGGTCATCGGGATGGCCGCACGTGCTGGTGCGCTTATTGCTGACGCCGAATTCGTTCAGTTTCATCCGACGGCAATGGATGTTGGTGAAGATCCGGCTCCGCTGGCAACCGAGGCGTTGCGCGGCGAAGGGGCAACGCTGATCAACAATAAGGGTGACCGGTTCATGTTATCCGTTCACCCGGACGCAGAACTCGCCCCGCGAGACGTCGTTGCGCGTGCAATTTTTGCCGAAGTGCAGGCGGGTAACCGACCCATGCTGGACACCCGTACCGCATTAGGCTCGAAGATAACGGACCTGTTCCCGGCAGTTGCCGAATACTGCGCGCGCAATGGTATCGACCCGGTCAACGAACCGATTCCGGTCGCACCGGCAGCGCATTATCACATGGGTGGTATTGCCACCGACACTGACGGTCGCGCGACACTTGACGGGCTTTGGGTCTGCGGCGAGGCATCTTCGACCGGCCTTCACGGCGCCAACCGGCTGGCCTCGAACGGGCTGCTTGAGGCGCTTGTCTTTGCGCGCATCTGCGCCGAAAGCATCGGGGCATCCGTTCCGGTGGTGTCAAATGCCGACCCCGTTACATTGCAGTTTGTCCATGTGGTGACTCCAGACACGACAAGGGCTATCCAGGAGTTGCGCGAAACCATGACGCGCGACGTTGGTGTTGTCCGGGACCGGACGGGCCTAATCCGTGCTCTGCAAACTATTGCGCATTTGGAGGCGCAGCACGATGCCTGCCCGTCATTTTGCAACATGTGTGCCACCGCGACCCTGATCGCTGCTGCTGCTTTGTACCGTGAAGAAAGCCGCGGTGCACACAAGCGATCCGATTTTCCAAAAGCCAATGATGGGCCCGGAGAGCGGTCCCGGATGTATTTGTCCGAAGCAATGAGCATTCGGGCCAAAGCCTGCGAGGAAGTGTCATGACATATGCGATCCTGCCAGATCTGATCCTGGAACCCATGGTCCGCGCTGCGCTGATGGAGGATCTGGGAAGCTACGGTGATGTGACAACTCGCGCGGTTATTCCGCAGGAAACAACCTATACAGCCAGACTGAACGCGCGCGAAAACGCCGTCGTGTCGGGGATGCAGGTCGCCGCAATCGCGTTCCGGCTTGTGGACCCGTCGCTTGAGGTTGACGTGCGGATCAACGATGGTTCGCGTTGCGCACGCGGTGATACACTGATGACCATCAAGGGCTCTGCCGCATCGATCCTGTCCGGCGAACGTGTCGCTCTGAACTTTGCCGGGCGCCTGACGGGTATTGCCACAAAGACAGCCGCATTTGTGGAGCAGACCAACGGCACTACGGCCCGCATGACCTGCACGCGCAAAACCACGCCAGGCCTGCGCATCGTGGAAAAACAGGCCGTGCTGCACGGTGGCGGTTTCAACCACCGCTATTCCTTATCAGATGCGATCCTGATCAAGGACAACCACATTGCTGCGGCAGGCGGTATCCGTCAGGTTCTTGAAGCCGCCAAGGCGCAGGCCAGTCACATGATGGCGGTCGAGATTGAAGTTGATCGACTGGACCAGCTTGCCGAAGTGCTGGACGTTGGCGGTGCTTCAGTGGTTTTGCTGGACAACATGGACAATGACATGCTGCGAGAAGCGGTTGCCATGGTGGGCGGGCGGTTGAAGACCGAAGCCAGCGGCAATGTGACGTTGGAACGGGTCGCATCAATTGCGGCGACAGGGGTGGATTACATCTCGTCCGGTGCCTTGACGCATTCCGCCCGCACCGTCGATCTGGGGCTCGATTTCTGAAGGCGCGGCATTTCCGCTTGATTTATGATCGTTTGCGCCAACACAGTTGCGCATTCAGATTTTATCGATAATAAATCCACAGCAACGCAAGCTGCAGAAAGTTTTATAGATAAAATGATCATCCCACACTCCGGCTGGACCCGTAAAACTGCGCAAGCTATTCATGATCTTCCGCTAATGGACCTTTTGTTCCGTGCGCAGACCGTGCATCGGGAAAACTTTGATCCAAACCAGATCCAGACTTCGAAGCTATTGTCGATCAAGACAGGTGGCTGCGCCGAAGATTGTGCCTATTGCTCGCAATCAGCCCGCAATGGATCAACCTTACCAGCATCGAAGCTGATCGAGGTTCAGCGCGTTCTGACCGAGGCCAAGAAAGCCCGCGATGGCGGCGCGACCCGGTTTTGCATGGGCGCGGCGTGGCGCGAGCCAAAGGCGCGTGACATGGATGCGCTGGTCGCGATGGTCGAGGGCGTCAAGGAACTGGGCATGGAAACCTGCATGACGTTGGGTATGCTCGACGACACTCAGGTGGTGCAGCTGCGCGATGCCGGTTTGGACTATTACAATCACAACATCGACACATCGGAACGCTATTACTCCGAAGTCATCACCACCCGTACCTTTGCGGATCGGATCGATACGATGAACCGGGTGCAGGAAGCAGGGATCAAGGTTTGCTCAGGCGGCATTCTGGGGATGGGTGAACATACTGGTGACCGTATCGACATGTTGCTGACATTGGCCAACATGACGCCTCCACCGGACTCGGTGCCGATCAATATGTTGATGCCGCAGGCCGATACCCCACTTGCCGACGCCGAGCCGATTGACCCGATCGACTTTGTGCGGATCATAGCAACGGCCCGCATTTTGATGCCCAAGTCCTATGTGCGGCTTTCGGCCGGGCGCAGCGACATGAGTGACGAGATGCAGGCGATGTGCTTTTTCGCCGGTGCCAACTCGATCTTTGTTGGCGAAACGCTTCTGACAGCAGAAAACCCCGAAGAAGACACCGACGCGGTCCTGTTTGCGAAACTTGGTCTTCAGGCCGAAAAAGCCGAAACGCGAAACTGCACGGAAGCTGCCGAATGAAAGCAGTCAACCGACTGGAATCGATGCTTGATGCGCTTCAAGCCCGGCACCGCCGCCGGGCCTTGATCCCGACACAAGGGCTGGATTTCGCGTCGAATGACTATTTGGGTCTTGCCGGATCTCAAGTGTTACAACGTGCGGCGCATGATGCGTTGTCGCGGGGTGTGCCTGTAGGTTCGGGAGGTTCGCGTCTGTTGCGGGGCAACCACCCTGAACATGAAGCGCTGGAGCGGGAAGCGGCCGCATTCTTTGGAGCCGAGGCCGCACTGTTCATGGGAGGCGGGTTTCAGGCCAATCAGGCGATCTTCTCCACGTTGCCTGCGGCTGAGGATTTGGTCCTTTATGACGCACTGGTTCACGCGAGCGCCCATGAAGGTATGCGGTCCAGCCGTGCAGGCCTGCGTGCCTTCCGCCACAATGATGTTGCGGATGCACGTAACGTATTGTGCGACTGGCAATCTACAGGCGGTTCGGGCCAGGTCTGGATTGCCGTCGAAAGCGTGTATTCCATGGAAGGTGATCTGGCGCCACTGGAAGACCTGTCCGTACTTGCGCGCGAAGCTGATGCGGTTTTGGTTGTTGATGAAGCCCACGCCACCGGCGTTTTCGGAGGGCGAGGCCGGGGTCTTGCGCATGACCTGAATGCTGATCTGCTGACATTGCATACCTGTGGTAAAGGGCTTGGTGTCTCAGGTGGGCTGATCTGCGGTCCGCGCGTGATGATAGATACCCTGATCAACCGCGCTCGTCCCTTCATCTTTGCGACCGCTCCGTCGCCTTTGAACGCTTCTCTGGTTCGTGCTGCGCTACGGGAGTTGGCCAAGGATGTCAGTCTGGTTGAAGGTGCGCATGAACGTATGCGCCATGCCCATGACACCGCACGGGAACTGGGGTTGCCCGCAGCCGCGTTGAACAGCCAGATCATCCCGGTTGTACTGGGAGACGACGAGCGCACAATGGCGATGGCGGCCACTTTGCAGCAGCAGGGTTTTGACGTTCGGGGCATCCGCCCGCCCACTGTCCCAAAAGGCACATCCCGTTTGCGCGTCTCGATTACCGGAAATGTCACCCTTCAGGATATCTCGACCCTATTTTCAACCATCGCAATCTGTCAGTCGGAGGCCGCATGAGCGCGCTGATCGTTGCCGGAACCGACACAGGTGTCGGGAAAACCGTGTTTTCGGCCGGTCTGGCGGCAGCTTTGCAGGCTCGGTACTGGAAACCTGTTCAATCTGGTCTTGAGGATGTTACAGACACTGAAACCGTCAGCGCGCTGAGCGGTGCCGAGGTCCTGCCCGAAGCGTACCGGCTGAACATGCCCGCCTCACCGCATCTGTCTGCCGAAGACATGGGTATTGAGATTGACCTCTCGCGTCTTGAAATTCCGAAAGTGGACGGGCCTCTTGTTGTCGAAGGGGCAGGGGGCCTTATGGTGCCGCTGAACCGCCAGTCGTTTTTTCTGGACCTGATTGCCGGATGGCAGGCTCCGGTTGTTCTTGTTGCGCGCACCGCCTTGGGAACGATCAACCACACCACATTGTCTCTAATGGCGCTTCGGGCTGCTGGCTGCGAGGTTGTCGGCGTCGCATTCGTGGGTGACCCCGTGCCGGACGTAGAGCAAACCATCGTCGAGATGTGTAAAGTGCATCATCTGGGACGCCTGCCATTTCTGAGCGACCTGACACCGCAGCGCCTGAACGGCGCATTTTCGGCAATCGATGTGGCGACCATTCGGAGGTTCCTGTGACCCCGTTGGAATTTGATGCGCGCCATCTGTGGCACCCTTATACACATGTGCTTGAACCCGGCCCGATGCACCTGATTTCCGGGGCAGAAGGTGTCTGGCTGACGCGTGCTGATGGCATCAGAATGATCGACGCAATGTCGTCCTGGTGGTGTACGGTGCATGGCCACAGGCACCCGGCCATCATCGATGCGATGCAAATGCAGCTGAATACACTGCCGCATGTGATGTTTGGCGGTCTGACCCACGAACCCGCCGTGGAACTCGGGCGCAGGTTGGTCGACCTTCTGCCAGATGGCCTGGATCGCATTTTCTACAGCGACAGCGGCTCGGTCGCGATTGAAGTCGCGTTGAAGATGGCAGTCCAGTACCAGATTGCCAAAGGCCGGGGCGAACGGTCTGAATTTGCCACGATCCGGGGTGGCTATCATGGCGACACATGGAAAGCGATGAGCGTTTGTGATCCCGTCAACGGGATGCATGGTCTGTTTCGCGGTGCGTTGTCGATCCAGCACTTTCTGCCACGCCCTCACATCCAGTTCGGCGATGTGTGGCTCGACGATCCTTCCGAGAACGGGTTGGAGGCGCTAGAGGCGTTGCTGAATGACAAAGGCAACAGGATCGCCGCGCTGATCCTTGAACCGGTGGTGCAGGGCGCTGGTGGGATGTACTTCTATCACCCCACCTGGTTACGCGGGGCGCGTGCCTTGTGTGATGCGCATGACGTTTTGCTGATCTTCGATGAAATCGCGACCGGTTTCGGACGCAGCGGCGAGATGTTTGCAATGGATCACGCCGGGGTAGTTCCGGATATCCTGTGTCTTGGCAAGGCGCTGACCGGTGGGCATATCACTTTGGCCGCCACTATTGCGACCGAGGCCGTCGCTCACGGGATTGGCGAAAGCGAGGCCGGTGTTTTGATGCACGGTCCCACCTACATGGCCAACCCTTTGGCTTGCTCGGCAGGTGTGGCGAGCCTTGACCAGTTGCAACAGCGAAACTGGAAGCAGGAAGTTGCATCAATCTCGCAGCAGATGAAAACCGAACTCGCGCCCGCGCGCAATCTGCCCGGTGTTGCAGATGTGCGCGTTCTTGGCGCAATTGGCGTTATCGAGATGGAAGAGCGGGTCGACCCCTCCATCGCACATGGATTGGCCGCAGAAACCGGTGTTTGGCTGCGCCCGTTTGCTCGCAATATTTATTGCATGCCTCCCTATGTTATTTCGCCGGACGAACTGAGCAGGGTAACGTCTGCGATGCTTGCTCTGGCTGGGGGGCAGAAATGAAAAGCCGTTGGCTGGCCCAATCAGACGACAGTATTCTGACCCTTGTGTTCGGTGGATGGGCATTAAGCGATGCTCCGTTCCGGGGTCTTACGGGGGGCGGGAATATCCTGTTGGTGGAAGGCTACACCAGCCTCAATGAC
This sequence comes from Ruegeria sp. AF5, assembly GCF_056541905.1. Lineage (NCBI taxonomy): Bacteria > Pseudomonadati > Pseudomonadota > Alphaproteobacteria > Rhodobacterales > Roseobacteraceae > Ruegeria > Ruegeria sp. AF5. The sequence continues at coordinate 50,199 of NZ_JBQFYZ010000015.1, read as the reverse complement.
CCCCTGCCTGATCTCGCCCGTTTCGATCACATTGATATGCTGGCCTTTTCCTTTGGTGTCGCGTCGGCTGCACATTGGCTGGCGTGCTCGGGCTTTCGTCCCGACCGATTGATCGCCATCAGCGGCACTTTGCACCCGGCGTGCCCGGAACGTGGTATTGCGCCTGACATGATCAAGGCAACGGCGGCTCAGCTTTCCGAGCGCAGCTTTGCCAAGTTCTGCCGCCGCGCGGGTTTGCCAGGCGAGCCCCCGGAACTGGACATCGCAGCGGCGCGGCGGGAACTATTTGCCGTGATCCAACGCGGGTCTGCCCCTGATCCGGGTTTTGACAGGGTGTGGATACCCACAAACGACCGGATCATTCCGACAGCGGCCCAAGATGCCGCATGGGCCTCAACCTCGGCCCGAGTCGAACATGTTGCGGGGCCGCACGTACCATTCCTACCGGAGCAAAGTTGGGCGAGTTGGGTATCATGACAGCGCAACTGGCAGACAGGGTGCAGCGGAGCTTTAGCCGAAGCTTTCAAACCTACCACGACACGGCAAATCAGCAAGCCTGGGTCGCAGGCAAGCTGGTGTCCGAACTGCGTCGTGCCGGAGTCCCGGACCGCTTTGAAACTGTCTTCGAGCTGGGATGTGGCACAGGGCATCTGACCCGTCTGATGCGACAAAAATTTCACCTGCCAAACCTCATATTGAACGACATCGCGCCGCAGGCTCAGGCAACGGCGGATGCGGAACAGGCCACGTTCATTGCCGGTGATGCGCGTGAAGTTCACTGGCCTTCCCGGATTGATCTGATCGCCTCGGCTTCGATGATCCAATGGATGGCAAGCCCGTTGCAATTGCTTCACAAAGCGATGGACGCGCTGGAGCCCGGCGGGTGGTTGGCGGTTTCGGGTTTTGGCCCTCAGCAATATCAAGAGCTTAGTCAGATTGGATCAACTGCGCGTGCACCGGGACTTACTACGCCGACTGCTCTTGCCGCTGCTGTCGACGGCCCGATGCAGGTATTGGCCGTTGGTGAAAGCCTGAGGCAAACCTATTTCGATACGCCCCGCGAGGTACTTAGGTATTTGCGAAGAACAGGTGTAAACGGCAGGGCGCAAGGGACATGGACCAAGTCCACGCTGGCTCGGTTCGAAAACGAATACGCTAAGGAGTTCGGCACGGATCGCGGGGTCTCACTGACATATCATCCCGTGTGGATCATTGCCCGGAAGCGATAGGTGCTTATTCTGCCGTGGCCAAACGTAATTTGTGAGCCTGCCAGACGGTCGCAATCTCCGCAGCCACGGCCCTCGGCCTTGAAGCGATTGTCACCAGTTCGTTTTTTCGGGTTTTTGCAGGCAATCAAATCTCATGTGCCCAGGGCGGTTCTGCCCCGGCGCGTGATACTGTTACGGCGGCAACAGTTGCGCCCAACGCCATGGCCGCCCGCAAGCTTTCGGAGGTCAGATTGCGCAGCCCTTGCTTTGTCAAATGCCCTGCGCGGCTGAGTTCAGTCAGAACACCAGCGTTAAACGTGTCGCCCGCGCCGATTGTGTCGACAACCTGAACAGGTTTCACAGGAACCGAAACCTTGGATCCGTCGGCCAGGTACCCATTCGCCCCGTCGCCACCCCTGGTCACGATGAGGGCTGACGGACCGGTCTGCAACAAAAGAGACGCTTTAGCCGCCTCGGGTTCGGCTCCCGGGATGATCCAGTCAAGATCTTCGTCTGAAACCTTCACAATATCGGACTGCGCAATCATGCGGTTCAGACGGGTTCGATACCGGGTCTGATCCTTGATGAAGCCCGGTCGGATATTCGGATCCAACATCACTGCGCGATCCGCTCCGTGGCGATTCAGAAGGGAGGCATAAGCATCCGCGCAGGGTTCACATGCCAGGCTGATACCCCCAAGATACAAGGCGGACACGGCTGTAAGCTGGTCCGGCATGTCCTCGGGTTGCAGCATTCGTCCGGCGGTGTTTTCATCAACAAAGCTGTAAGTGGCGTGACCATCTTTAAGCTGTACAAAGGCAAGGGTCGTGGGGCGGTTAGAGACAATCACATGTGACGTGTCAACATGGCTTGAATTCAGCGCCTTTGTAATTTGTTGGCCAAACATGTCAGACGACACACCGGTCAGCATTCCGACGGAAACACCCAGACGACCGACTGCGACCGCTGTGTTTAATATCGCCCCACCTGTGTGCGGTACAAATCCTTGTGCGCCCGACACTGTCGGCTCGGAAATCATGTCGATCAGGGCTTCACCACAGCACAGGATCATTTCGTAGTCCTTTTCAGAATTTTTCGTCAGGAAGACTTGCTATCGCATCAAAGCGTTCTTGCAGAAATTGTTCGCCCCGATGATGCCGAATTCTGCTTGCTCGGACACATAAAGGTTCAATGAGCGGCGCAGTTCGCTGAAACGGCCACCGCCGTTGAACGCCTCTCTGAACTCATCACCGAATAACCAGCGGTTCTTTTCTGCGACACCGCCAACAAGAAATACTCCGCCTGCAGGCATCAGTGTGACGGCCATGTCGCCCATCAAAGCCCCCAGATGGGTGTTGAACATCCGAGCGGCCTGTACCGCGATGGGGTCAGAACGGTCGCGGGCATCAAGCAGAATGTCTTTCGCCGAGCGCGTTGGTGTCTGCATATGGCCTGCCGCCAGCCCGATCGCCTGATAGAGGATAGGCAAGCCCGTACCGCTCAGGAACATTTCAGCTTCCAGCGCGAGGCTGTCACCAAAAAAACACTCAGGCGCAATGCTGCGGGCTGCTTCAAAGATGTCAACTTCGTCGCGGTGACGCGGATACAGGCCCACATGCCCACCTTCGCCAGAGACTGTGTGATAGTGGCCCTCGGAAAACAGCAACGCCCCCACGCCAAGCCCTGTGCCGGGGCCCACCACCAATCGCGTGCCCGCGGGCGGTGTCGCGTGACCTTGCAAGACGGCAACATCTTTCTGGGTTACTTCTGCCACCGACCACGCTGCAGCGGTGAAATCATTAATTACAAACGTATGACTGGCACCAGTGGCCTTTGCCAATTCGGCCTCGGACAGGTCCAGATTGGCATTTGTCAGCCGAATCGTGCCGTTCCGGACAGGGCCCGCACCCGCCGCCACGACCGCCTGTGGATTTGTTCCGATTTCATCCCTAAGCGCGTGAAACGCTTCCAGCAGATCTTCCAGTGTCCCCGTTGGGCGCTTGCGCAGGTCTGTCAGCTCTCCGTTCGTTACCACGCCCAGCCGCGTGTTGGTGCCTCCTATGTCGGCAACCAGATTCCAATGCTCATGCACTGCACTGGATGGTTGCGCTAACGGCTGAGAGACGTTCTGACCCCCGGAAAGGGCAGGCTTGAGCGCCATGAAAGACGCTTTGGGTGTTCTCTCAAGCGTTTCAAAATTCACGTCCACCAGTCCAAACCTTTTTCCACATCCGAAGGCCCAATCGCATTTGTCACAGCAGTGACCAGACAAAACAGCCCTTTACCGGAACATCTTGTGCCAAAGCGTCCCTTACGGCAGCCAGGTGTCGGTTGAGATAATCCATACGATCATCATTCTGAAGACGTTCCCCGCTCGCCATACCGTTTTCGGTGATACAGATTGGTAGCCCGCTCGTATAGCCCTTCATTGTTTGGATCTGAAATCGGTTGAAAAAAAGGCTCGATTGCCCACCCCATCTGGGTTTTGGGCAAAGGTTCGGAGCCCCTTCTCAGGGCTGGCCATACAGATCGCAACCATACGGCGCTTGACAAGGGTGCAGCTCGTAATTCACCCTAATTGAAACGTTTCAATGGTGAAGGATGCGAGTTTCTGCCCAACTCTACACAGTGCGGCAATGCGGTGATCTTGCAGATCAACTGCAATTGGTTGCGAACTGCGGGTATTCAGATGTCGAAACCACCGGCTTGCATGGCCTGACCCCCGCTCAGATGGCGGGCATTATTATCGGGTCAGGCCTTAATGTTCGGTCAGCACATTTTGATTGGGAAGAGTTTGAAGGGCGATTTACGGATATCGTCGAAGTATTAAACCTAATGGAATGCCGGGTGGCTGTCATGCCTTGGCTGGCGCCCCAGGTGCGGCCCGACACTGAAGAGGGATGGAGGGCGGTGTCGGGCCAGTTGTCCAAATGGGCAAACCAACTGACAGATCATGGTATCAGCCTTGCGTATCACAATCATGATTTTGATCTTATCGGTGAGGCTGGCGACACACCTCTTGATCTGATCCTTTCCGGCGGAGACGTCTTTTGGCAGCCAGATATCGGTTGGCTGGTTGCGGCTGGTCTGAATCCGGCGGACGCGATCCGCCGCCACGCCAATCGAATCCTGTCCGTGCATGCAAAGGATATCGACCCAGCAGGCGGAACAGGTGACGCGCGCTGGCGCGATATGGGCGAAGGCGTGGTTGACTGGCACGCAACCCTGCGCGCGCTTGCCTCGACCAACTGCACGGACCTGTTTGTCGAACATGACGAAACCGATGATCACGTGCGCACCCTGCAAACGGGTCGGTCATTTTTGACGGAACAACTGGCAGGGTTTGGGTGATGGCGCGGGCGACGATTAAATCGATTGCCAGAAGTACCGGGTATTCGGTTGGCACAGTCTCGAATGCCTTGCGGGGTTCCGTATCGGTAAAACGGGAAACCCGGGAAGAGATTCAGAAAGTTGCATCGGATCTGGGATATCGGGTAAATCTGGATGGCCTGAAGCTGCGCACCAATAAATCCTATCGAATCGCGGTTATGGTCCGTGTTTCGAACGATGCCGCGGAAGAGTGGGAAGGTGTAGAGTTTACGCGAATTCTGGCCGGAATATCCAATGCACTAATGGGATCACGCTATCAGCTGAGCGTATTCAGCGCATGTGATGGCGAGGCCGCGCTGCAAACGTTGAAGTCCATCGTGCAGGAAGGGCAGGCTGATGGCGTGATCTTTTCCGGCACGCGTGTTCATGATGAACGCGTCGCGTATCTGCAGGGGCAGGGCTTTCCTTTTGTCACATACGGCATGAGCGACAGCCCTCAACCGCATCCTTATGTGGATCTCGACAGTCAGGCAGCGGCCTATGATGCCACGACCCGGCTGCTTGCGCTGGGGCATCGTCGCATCGCTTTGATAAACCCGCCGGATGACCTGATCTATGCACAGCAACGCCGCCGGGGTTATGCTGATGCGCTGTCAGAATGCGGTGTGGAGTTCGATCCGACACTGGTTTCCACCGGCCCGACCACTGCGGAATCCGGTCAGCAGAAATTTGCGACGCTTATGCAGTTGCCGAAACCGCCGAGCGCAATAATCTGCGCCAATGAGGCCATAACCCTTGGGGCGCTGTCAGCTGCCGACAAAGCCGGAGTGCAGGTTGGCAGGGACGTTGTGGTCATCTCGAACGACGACTTGAAGCTCAGCCAGTATTTTGTACCGCCACCTAGCACTTATTACTTGCCGATTGCTGAAACAAGCCGTCTGCTGGGTGAGTTCATGTTGAAAGCTTTGGACGGGGTCGATCCGTCCGAGATTCAGAAAAAGATCAGGGCCACATTGATCGAGCGACAACCTGACACCCCGGCGCCGGATGCGGCGCAGACCACCTGATCCAACAAAGGAGTACCTGAACATGATTAAAAACCTACTTGCCGCTGCCACACTCACGACACTTATGGCTCCAGCGGTTATTGCTGCCGACCTGGAAGGTCGTGTTCTGAAAATCGGAACCGATGCGACATACCCACCGATGGAAACCGTGGATGAAACAACCGGAGAGATCGTGGGCTTTGACGTCGATGTGATGAATGCGATCTGTGAGAAGGTCAATTGCGTTCCCAACTTCGTAAACACCGCCTGGGACGGTATCTTTGCGGCCCTTCAGCAGGGCGAGTTCGATCTGGTTATCTCGGGCGTGTCGATCACACCGGAACGCGAAGAAACCATGGATTTTTCCGAGCCTTACATCGTTGTCAGCCAGGCCATTCTGTTGCAGGTCGATAATGCTGACATGACACTTGAGGATTTCAAAGCCGGTGGCCAGAAACTGGCCGCGCAAACCGCGACGACCAACGCCCAATTGGCGGAAGAGCTTGTCGGGCGCGAGAATGTCAGCCTTTACGACAACTTCTCGGCCGCCATTCTGGCGCTTCAGAACGCAGACGTCCAGGGCGTGATCATCGATGGCACATCGGCGGCGGCCTACGAACAGGAATTTGCGGGCGAATTGACTGTTGGCATCACAGGCCTGCAATCCGACCCGTTAGGCATCGTGTTTCAGGAAGGCGATCCGACAGTGGATGCAATTAACGCTGGTCTGAAAGCCATTCAGGAGGATGGAACGCTGGACGAGCTGACAGCCAAGTACTGGGGCACCAACTGATCCATTAGCGCCCTTTTTTGGTCCGGCGGCCAGTGCCGCCGGGCCTTGTCATAGCGGAGAAGTTCCATGTCGCGCCTCAGCACGATCCGCCCGAGTAACCTGGTGTTGCTCGCTGCAGCGCCCTTTATTATCTACCTGTTCGCTACATCCTCAAAATACTTGCGGTCGTTGGTCGCAATTCTGGGGATCGGTATTGACGCGGGGCCCATTTTTGTAGGGTTTCTGCTGATTTCGACCGTTGCGATCCTTGGATATCTTTGCGCCCGCTACGCGCGGTTTTCACAAAACTCCCCCGGCTGGTTGAGGTTCAGCGCGCTTGCCGCGTTACCGGCTGCTGCGGCGCTTTTGGTCATCAGCTTTGTTTCTCCTCAACTTCTGATGCCATTTGCCGAGTCGGTCTTCTTTCATGCGCTCAGCGAAAACACCTCGCCCCTCATCGATCGGTCCAATCAGACCTGGGTACTGTTTCCGGACGTGATCGCCAGGGTTCAGACGGGATTACAGGTTTTCCTGGCGGTTTACGCAGCTGTAGTCGCGCTTTGCCTATTGTCGGCACGTTTGCAGCCGCCCTGGCGCGGGCGCGTCTTGTTGGGGTTGGAGAGTCTCACAGGCGCGGTTCTGTTTTATCTCATGTTCATGGCTCATTGGCAGTTCGCGACCGGGGTGGCCATTACTTTCCGCGCGGCCATCTTTGCCTATATCTTCGCGGCCATTCTTGGTTTGGTCTGGGTCGGGTTGCAATCGTTTAAACCAAAGGCGCGTACTACGGTCGTCTATGGTTCGATCAGTTTGGCATTGCTGGCAGCCTCGGCCTTTTTCTTCATGCAGCCGCAGGTCAGCTTTGTTCTGGTGGGCAGCACCGAGGGGCGTATCGCGGTTGTGCGCGGCACGCCGCAGGCGCAGGCTGACGTCATCCGGTTTGGCGAGTTCGAGGGGGCCGATGGTCAGCAGTATCGGATCCGCAGCGCAACCGATGCCACTGCCGCGCTTGAACAGATCGAAACGGTCGACAGCGTCTCGGGCGCTTTTGTCCCGGCGGAGGCGCATACGCAAGGTTATCCGGTCCTGTGGCAAACAAGATTTCTACCCGATAAGTACCGCAATCCGGCCCTGGCATTTGCCGTGCTCGGGTTTTTGTTGCTGACACTGACCATCGGCGGGGCGCAGCATAAACTGCACCCGCTGGCGGTCGGGGCCGAGTTTTTCGTGGATACGATACGCGGCATTCCGATGCTGGTAATCATTCTTTATATCGGTTTGCCGCTGGCGGGCGCAGTCAAGGATGTAACCGGCGGCGGTATCGATATGACCAATATGACACGGGGGATCATCGCGATCTCGGTTGGTTATTCCGCCTATATGGCCGAAATTTTCCGGTCCGGGATCGAGGCGATACCAAAAGGCCAATTGGAAGCGGGCAGCTCTCTGGGTTTGTCGCGATGGCATACGGCGCGGCTTATCGTTCTGCCGCAAGCCCTGCGGATTGTAACTCCACCGCTTGGCAATGAGTTTATCGCGATGATCAAGGACACGTCATTGCTGTCAATCCTGTCCGTCCGCGACATGACCCAGAGGATGCGAGAATTTCAGGCGGCTAGCTTTTTGCCCTTTGCCCCCTTCAACACGGCAGCAATCCTGTATGTCGTTCTCACACTCGGCTGCGCCAGTTTCCTGAAGTGGATCGAACGACGCACGGCAAAGGACACACGATGAGCGCGCTGGAACTTGGGGTTTGTTACTACCCCGAACAGTGGGACCCTTTGCAATGGCGAGACGATGCTGCCCGAATGGCAGATATGGGGTTGGATTGGGTGCGGATTGCTGAATTCACCTGGGGCCTGATCGAACCCGCGCGCGGTCAGTTCCACTGGGGCTGGCTGGATGAGGTGATTGAGATTTTGGGGCAAGCCGGTCTGCGGGTCATGATGTCCACCCCAACAGCCGCCCCCCCAAAATGGTTGATCGATGAGTACCCCGAAATCCTGCCTGTAGGGCCGGATGGTCGGGTCAGAGGGTTCGGTTCGCGCAGGCATTATTGTTTTTCCAGTGAGGTTTATCTGACCGAGGCGCAAAGGATCGCAACCGAATACGCTCGCAGATATGGTCAGAATTCGTATGTACAAGCGTGGCAGATCGACAATGAGTATAACGACCACGATACAGTTCTCAGCTATTCCGATGCCGCGCGGACTGGTTTTCAGAACTGGTTGGAGGAACGATATGGTGCAATCGACGTATTGAACGACGCGTGGGGAACCGTTTTCTGGGGGTCGCTTTACTCACGGTTTGGTCAGATCGAACTGCCCAACGGGCTGGTCGCCATGCCCAATCCAGCCCACGCGCTGGATTTCGCGCGCTATTCTTCAGAGCGGGTTCGGCTGTTCAACAAAACGCAGGTGGATGTTCTGCGCAAATATGCGCCGGGCCGGGATATCACCCATAACTTTATGGCAGGCAGTTTCGAGTTCGATCACCACGTCGTGGCTGCTGATCTGGATATTGTCGGGTTCGACAGTTACCCGCTGGGGAACCTATTGGGCTCTTCCCTTTCGGATGAAGAAAAGCGCCGTTATCTGCGCACCGGCGCACCGGACTATCAGGGATTTCATTGTGATTTATATCGCAGTCAGGGGCGCGGTCGGATGTGGGTTCTGGAACAGCAGCCGGGTCCGGTAGATTGGGCCGATAAGAACCCCTCTCCGGCAGAGGGGATGGTTCGGCTTTGGACCTGGGCGGCCTATGCACATGGCGCGCAAGCCGTGATGTTCTTTCGCTGGCGACAGGCAAAATCTGCTCAAGAACAATACCATACAGCGATATTGCGGTCAGATGGCAGCCTGGATCAGGCTGCTATTGAATTGGCTGAGATCGTAAAGGATCGCGCCATTTTGCCACCCGAGAGGCGGGCAAAAGCGCGGGTTGCAATGCTGCTGGATTATACCTCGATCTGGGCGGCGGATATCCTGCCGCATGACAGGGATTTCCCCAATGTCCAGATTTTTCGCGAGTGGCACACTGCTATTCGTGGTTTTGGGGTCGATCTTGATTTTGTTGGCCCTGAAGATGAACTGAGCGGCTATGCCCTCATCGTATTACCGCAAAGCATGATCGTGACGGCTGACCTTGCAGACAAGCTTGACGCTTCGGGAGCCAAGATACTGATAGGTGCCCGTTCGGGCAGCAAGACATCCGGGATGAACACTCCTTCCAATCTGGCTCCGGGCGAACTGGCAAAGTTAACAGGTATCCGTGTCACGCGCGTCGAATCACTCCCTTCACTTGCGCAGGAGGCTGTGATTCTTCCCGATGGTCAGCAACTCGAATTCACGGGCTGGCGTGAAATCGTCGAAACCAAAGAGCACGTTTTGGCCCGCTTCAAGAGCGCTTATTGCGATGCCAGCCCGGCGGTCATCCGTTCTGACCGCACGACCTATCTGGCAATGGTTCCGCGTAATGAGCTTTTGCAAGCGATTGTCGGTGAGGTACTGAACTGGGCTGGGATAAATGCAACGCCTTGCGATCCCGATTTGCGCATAACCCAACGCGGCTCGACCTACTACGCGTTCAACTTCAGTGACGTTTCAAAGCCTTTGCCTGTTGGCCTTGCACGTCAAATTTTGCTTGGTTCAGATCCGGTCAATCCAAAGGACATTACCGTTTGGCAGGAGAATGCGGCGCCTCATAATTCAGCTTAGACGTGTCAAATCGCGAAACTGGACATAAGATTTTCGCAAACTGTCACTTTTGGACTGACGGATGGGCGCAGAAAGTCCTATGAATAGAAAACAAAAAAATCGAGTCCAACAACGGGAGAACACTATGGTTACCAAATCATCACTTTCCAGACGCACTGTTTTGAAAGGAGCAGGTGCCGCTGCACTTGCCGCGCCTCTTTACAGCAAGAGCGCACTGGCGTCGTCCGGTGAAATCAACATCCTGATGTGGTCGGATTACCTGCCGCCCAGCTTTATCGAAGAGTTTGAGACCCTTACCGGCATCAAGGTGAACTACACCGGGATCGGCTCAAACGAAGAAATCATCAACAAGATGAAGGCAACCAAAGGTCAGGGCTTTGACATCGTCTCGCCGACCAACAACCGCTCGTTGCAGTGGGAGCCTCTGGAGCTGTTGCAGCCCTTTGACATGAACAAGGTTCCGGTCGACTTGGTGAACCCTGCCATGGCCAAAATCGGTACGGATGCTTGGAACTTTGGCGGCGCCGGGGTCCACTGGTTGCCGCATATCTGGGGCACCGAAGGTATTGCATACCGCACCGACTTGTGGCTGCCGGCTGGGGACGCACCATCCTATGGCGACGTCTGGTCAGAAGAAAACGCAGGCAAAACCATGGGTCGTGCGCATTCGATGATGCTTGGCGCTGGTCTCTACATGGAGCGTTCCGGCGAGATGGAACCGGGTTCGGTCTGGGCCGCATATGGCGATGAAGAAACCATGCGCAAGGTCTGGGGTCAGATCACCGACTGGTGCATTGCACGTAAGGATCGCATCAAGCTGATCTGGAACGACGCCGACACGCAGAAGAACGGCCTTCTGAACGAAGGTGTTGTTGTCGGTCAAACCTGGGACGGCCCACCACTGGCACTGAAATCGGCTGGTGAACCGGTGCACTATCAGGCGCCTATCGAAGGGGCGATGGCATGGGTTGACGGGATGTCGATTCCATCCGGCGCGGCGAATATCGACCAGATCTATGCCTTCATCGACTTCGCCTATCAGGCCAAACCTGCCGGTGTTGCCATCGACAGCCACGGGTACAACTCTCCTGTTCTGGGGGCTGACCAGTATTCTGGCGACACTTACAAGAAGAACTTTGCCGAGGCCTATCCGGGCGACTCGCTGGCCAACCTCAACCCGTGGCCGGCCGAAGCACCGTGGTATGCTGAAACGCGGACCGAGTTCGTCAACAAGTTCAAGAGCGCATAAGCGATCTGAAACCATGCCCCTCGCGTTCTGCGGGGGGCAACAATCTGTGCGCCGCTCCGGCGTAACGGAAAGCTATGTGGTGTGGTGACAGCACGCACCTCAGGGAGATACCAAAAATGAGTGCAGGGGTCGGAGTCGATCTGGAAAACCTGTGGATCCGCTTCGGTGACTTCGTCGCCGTGCGCGATGCAAACGTCAATATAAACGGGGGCGATTTCTTTTCGTTCCTCGGGCCCTCGGGTTGCGGAAAAACAACGATCTTAAGGGCTGTTTCCGGCTTTCTCGAGCCTAGCGAAGGCAATGTCCTGATCGGCGGCAAGAACATGCGGGGCATCGGGCCCAACAAGCGCCCCACTGCTCTGATCTTTCAGAACCTGGCGTTGTTTCCCTTGATGAAGGTCTGGGAGAACATCACGTTCTCGATGGAAATCAAAGGTGCCAGCAGCGCCGAACGGCGCAAGCGCGCTGATGAGCTTTTGGACATGATCGCGCTGCCGGGGCAAGGTGACAAACTTCCCAGCGAATTGTCTGGGGGTCAGCGTCAGCGAGTGGCCATCGCTCGCGCCCTTTGCGCCGAGCCGGACGTTCTGCTTCTTGATGAACCTTTGTCGGCACTTGACCTCAAACTGCGCCAGCACATGCGAACGGAACTGCGTGAGATACAGCAGCGTGTGGGCATTACCTTTATCTACATCACACACGACCAGGGCGAGGCACTGACCATGTCAGACAATATCGCCGTCATGCGTGCAGGTGTGATTGACCAGATTGCCGACGGTAAAACCATCTACAACGATCCCAACACGGCTTTCGCGGCCTCATTTGTCGGCGAAAACAACGTTTTCCGTGGCAAGATCAAACAGGTCATGGGCAACGAGGCGCTGATCTCGACCAACCGCTCGGGCGACCTGGTTGCACGGATATCGACCGCCAACCAAGGCAAGATGAAAGAAGGCGATAGTGCGATGATGTTCATTCGTCCCGAAGCCTTCGCCATTGCGCCCGAGGGGGCTTCGGGTGACCATTTTGTTACCGCGCGGGTCAACCACGAAGAATTCGAAGGCAACGTCTTCAACATCTTTACCGAAGGTGAAGGTGGAAAAGAGATCAAGGTGTCGATCCCGAACCATGGACAATCCTTCGAGGACCACACCGGACAGAACATCACGTTGGAATACAAGACGCATAATGCCGTCATCGTTCCTGCGGGTGAACTGGCTGCAGAATAAGGGGAAAAACTCATGCCCCAGTTTCTGAAAGACTTCTTCAATCGCAACGGCACCGGCATGGGAGTGGCGATCCTGGGTCTGGTTCTGTTCTGGACCATCGGCCTGATCATCCTTCCGCAGCTGTCGATGTTGGACTTCTCGTTCCGTCCGAACCTGCCGCCGCCAGAGATCGGCGGACCCAAAGACGTATATACGCTAGAGAACTACAAATATCTGATTTATGGCCCCGAAGGCGGCAGTCAGGACTACAACACCGTTGATCTGAGGGTGTTTTTCCGAACTCTTGTGGCTGCGGTTTTTGTGACGGTTTTCAACCTGATCATCTGCTATCCGATTGCCTATTACCTGGGTCAGGCCGAAGGTAGCCATATTCGTATCTTTGCGATCATGCTGATCATCCCTTACTGGATCAACGAAATCCTGCGCGCCTTTGCGCTACGCATCATCTTTGGGGAAACAGGTGTGTTGAACACGTTGTTCACGGGACTGGGCATCTGGGATACGCCGTTCGACTTCATTCGCAATGACATCGCGCTCTATGCGGGTCTGGGATACGCCTACATTCTGCTGATGATTTTCCCGATGTATAACGTGATTGAAAGTCTGGACAAAAACCAGATCGAAGCAGCACGCGACCTTGGGGCGCCGTGGTGGCGGATACATTGGCGTGTGGTCATTCCTTATGCCAAGCCGGGGATCAGCTCGGGCTGTACCATGGTCTTCATGTTGTCCGCCGGTGCGTTGGCTGCGCCGCAAATTCTGGGCGGGCCGTCCAGTTTGTGGTTCACCCAACTGATCTATCAGCAATTCAATGACAACAACGACTGGCCACAGGGCGCCGCCTACGCAATCGTTCTGTTGGTCACTTGTATTCTGTTCGTACTGGCCATGATGCGCCTGTTCAAAGTGAACATGGGGGATATCGGGAAATGAACAATTCCTTCCTCCGTATAAGCATCTGGGTCTATCTGGCGATCTTCTTCCTGTATCTGCTGGGCCCGCTTGTGATCATGTCGATCACCGCGTTCAACTCGTCCGGGTTCCCCCGGATGAGCCCATGGGAATGTCTGACATTCCAATGGTTTGGTGAATTGTTTCAGGATCAGCGAATCCTGAACGGTATCAAGAACTCGCTGATCATCGGAATTGGCACAGTGATTCTGTCCGTGGCGATGGGTTTGGCGGGCGCGCTGATGCTGACCCAGATCTGGCCGAAGCTTCGTGCGACCTACTATACAGTCATCATCGCTCCGATCCTGATCCCCGGTGTGGTTCTTGGTATCTCGACGCTGGTCTTCTGGGACCGGATCAACCGGATGCTGGGGCTGGGTGCAGACAGCTTTCTGTCGAACGGTATTTTCCTGACGGTGATCGGCCAATCCACCTTCATCGCCAGTTACTGTATGCTGGTGCTGGTGGCGCGGTTGCAGCGTTATGATGTCGCCCTGACCGAGGCTGCGCTGGACCTTGGGGCCAGCCACGCTCAGGCTTTCCGCAAAATCCTGCTGCCGTTCATGCGCCCGGCGATTGCCTCGGCGGCGGTGCTGGCATTCTTGGCTTCGTTCGAGAACTACAACACCACCACTTTCACCTTTGGTGAATACCCGACGCTGACGATTGAGCTGGCTCAGAAGGTTCGCTACGGCATCACGCCTGCGATCTCGGCGCTGGCATTCATCATCGTTGCGCTGACGGTTTTCTTCGCTCTGCTTAACGAAGCCAAGCTGAAACGTCAGGAACTGGTGGCCGCGGCGCGTAAGAACGCAACGGTCGAGGAACTGGCTGGAAAGATCAAGCTGCCCAGTTTCTTTGCCGGTAACATGGCCGCCGTGTTGTTGGTCGCATTTGCGGTTGCAACGATCATTGTTATCGGCACAGCGGCGACCTACAGTCCGGCGCAATGCATTGCCGATGTTCGCGAGCAAAAACAGCTGGAAGCGGAACAACGCATTCAGGAACTTCGCAAGCAGCGTGAGGAACGCCGCAAACAGCAGGAGGCGGAAAAAGCCGGGCAGGGTGATGCCCAAACCGCGCCAAAGCCGTCAAATAACAGCGGTTTTGGTAATGTCTTCGCTCCGAACTCGCTGGATGGTAGCGAGAATGAAAGCAACGAAGGTACTTCTGAATCCGAGAGTGAGCCATCCAACAACAGTGGTTTCGGAGGGGTGTTTGACCCCAACAGCCTGAAAAGCGACTAATGCTGTGCTAAGCGGCAACCAACGCAACTGCCCGGACAGGATTCAAATCTGTCCGGGCAGATTGCGCTTCAGGATTTTTACATCACAACCGCCGATGGTCGACCCGTTCCAGACCACCGGTTCAGCGTTATAGTTGATCAGGAACACGTGATCGGCTGTCTCACGCAGTCGCAGTCCTGGCGGCATTGGCTTCAGGCTCAATCCCGTTTCTTCCGCAGCCAGGCCGATGACGCGATCCCATAATATTTCGTTTGGGAAGCCTGCAAGATACCAGAGCCCGTCCCCTGCCATAAGCGCAGGCGCTCCGTCGTCAAAACTCAGAATTTCTTCGGCTGATCCTGAAAGGCGATCAATCCAATGTTGTACCGCGCCGCCACCTCGGACAGTCCGGTTGTTTGCGGGGGGCAGTGTTTCGACCAAATCCACGTTGCAATCCAACCCTTTCAGGCCAGGTCGACCGACGACGGGGATCTGGAAATCACGAGTAATTGCGCCGCTGCGCGGGCCGAGGATTGCCAGATCCGAGTTGTCCGTTAACCTACGCTCCAAATCCGGGTCAATCGTTGCCAGTCCGGGGGCAAGGATCAGTGCATAATGCGCGGACAGGTCATTGGACGAAACGAAATCAATCGACAACCCCGCACGGCGCAATGCACGATAAGATGAGAAGACCAACCGGAAATAATCAAAGCCTGCTCCTTGCGGTAGCGATGTCCAGGCCCAGTCCGAGGGGTAATCAAACAATATGGCAACTTTGGATTGCGCCTGATGCACCTCGCCCAATGTGGATAGCTCATCCGCTGTCTGACGGGCCTCGTGCAAGGCAGGGGCAGGGCGATTGTCCGGTGTTAGCAAACCCGCGTGCATCTGTTCCTGTGCAAAGGGGGCTTGGCGCCATCGAAAGTAGCTCACAACCTCAGCACCGTGGGCGACAGCCTCAAGCGACCACAACCGTACCATTCCGGGCAGGGGTGCCGGGTTATAGGGCGCCCAATTCACCGGACCGGGTTGTTGTTCCATCACCCACCATCGGCCACGGCCTACTGCCCGGTAAAGATCATGGTGAAACGCCTGCATGTCCGGATCGCCTTGCTGAAGAAAGGCGGTCTTGTGGGCTTCGTCATCTTCCAATCGGTCCGATAGAAATCCGATCGGATAACTGTCCCAAGTCGCAATATCCATATCTGCGCCAACCTCGAAATGGTCGAAATCCAGAATACGGCCCATGTAGTTGTGCAACAGCGGCGCATCGGTCAAAGGTCGCAATACATCGACCTGAGCTTTGTTGAATGCCACAACCTGATCTGAACTGAACCGACGGAACGCCAGTACATGAGCGGGGTTAGGCTCGGTTACAGTTTGATTGGGTAAATAAACCTCATCGAAGCTACGGTACTCCATCGACCAGAACACGTTTCCCCAGGCCTTGTTCAGCTGTTCTATGGAACTGTATTGAACAGCCAGCCAGCGCCTGAATGCGTTCAGAGCCGGGGTGCTATAGCTGACGGTTGTGTCGTGACACCCATACTCATTATCGATCTGCCATGCCGCCACATACGGGTTGTGACCATAGCGCTTCCCCAGGACCCTTGCGATACGGACACATTCATCGACATAACCCTGGTGGCTAAAGCAATAATGTCGCCGTGACCCGAATTTGCGCACGTTTCCATGTGCATCCACGGCCAGCATGTCCGGATGTTTGTCCAGCATCCAACGCGGTGGCGTTGCTGTTGGTGTGCCAAGCACGACTTTCAATCCCGCCTCGCCAAGTGTTTCAACCGCATGGTCCAGCCATTCGAATTGCAGGGTTCCGGGGTGGGGCTCCAGCCGGCTCCAGGCGAACTCTCCTATGCGTACCCACGAGATGCCGGTGTCCACCATGCGCGCGGCATCTTCCGCCCACATCGCCTCGGGCCAGTGTTCAGGGTAGTAACACACACCAAGTTCCGGCTTCATAATATGATCCTGTGTTCTGCCTGCCCTCGCCCCGCGTTTGGCATTGCAAAGGTCATGCCGTTGGTGGGTTGGGATTCAATATCCGCGTTGCTCAACCCCTGCCGTGCCGAGGTGCAGAACAGCGTGCCCAAGCCGTCGCCACCAAAGGCCGGGCAGGACGTATGTGACGCGTCGAAGGAAATGGCCTTCAGGAATTGACCTTCGGGCGTGTAGGCCGCGACACGTCCAATCCCCCATTGCGCGATCCAGATGTTGCCGTCGGCATCAACCACCGCACCGTCCGGGTTCAGGCCTTCTTTGCGAAGGTCCAGAAATACCGTGCTTTTCCCTTCGGGCCATCCGCTTTCTGCATTCAAGCTCCAGCGCCTGACCTGCCTGACCGTCGTGTCACAGAAATAGGCCACGGATCGATCCGGTGCAAAACAGATTGCATTAGAAATCGTCACACCCGGCACGAGACATCTGAGTGTACCTTTCCAGAACCGATAGATTGATCCGGCCCCGGATTCAGCCTGTTTGCCCATCGTGCCGATCCAGAAACCGCCCCAAGGATCAGCGCGACCGTCATTCGAGCGGGTGATTAGGTTGTCTGCCTCAAGCGGCGTGACCAGCGCTCGATGCCCTGACTTCAAGTCAAACTGCCAAAGACCCGTTTCTGACGCCAAAAGCAATGTGTCACGATCCACCCAGCCTGCGGCAGACACATGTTCATCGAAATCCCAGCTTATCTGATGTTCGCCTTCGCGCGTCATCATGCGTTTGTTGAGAATGTCGAACCAGAAAAGCTGTTGCCGAGCGGGGTGCCATAGCGGACCTTCGCCCAACGCGCATGGGCGGTCGTCAAAGACCGTACTCATCCTGCCGCCTTGTCAAAGGCTGCCACGATTTGCCCCGCGCGTTCTGCGACTTCGACTGTGTCCATGCCGGGTTTGTACAGCGCTGATCCAATCCCGAATCCATCGGCACCGGCTTTGATCCATTGGTCGAAATTTTCGGGCCCGGCACCGCCGACGGCAAAGACGCGTGTTTCCTTGGGTAATACGGGTCGGAGTGCAGCCAACCCTGCGGGGCCTGCCATGACGCCAGGAAACAGCTTTAATCCTGTGGCCCCTGCTTTGAGAGCGGCAAACGCTTCGGTCGGCGTGTAAACGCCCGGCCAGCTTTGCATCCCCAACGCCACAGACCGTTTGATCACATCAGTATCATAATTGGGTGACACGATCAGCTTGCCGCCGGCATTCCGAACTGCGTCCACCTGATCAACCGTTAGTACAGTACCAGCGCCAATCAGGGCGCGATCTTCGAAAGCTTCGGCCAGAATGGAAATGCTGTCGAGCGGATCAGGCGAATTGAGTGGAACTTCGATCCGGTCGATCCCTGCATCGATGATAACTCTGCCAACCGCCTCGGCTTCCTGTGGTTGCAGACCACGCAGAATGGCGATGATGGGGCGGCTCATGCGATTTGCCTTGTCATGTTGCGCGCCAGCGCCAGCCCGGCCAGGGTTGTTTCGGTGGCGTTTGCAGTCTCAACAAAAGCGCCCTGTTGTCTCAGCGCTGCCGCATAGACCCGCGATACGGCATCTGCGCCGATGATAGCCAGTTGTTGGCCCAGCCAATATGGACGAGTGGCGGCCAATTCAGCACCGATAAGCAGTCCGGACAGCCGTGCGCGCGCGATGTCTTTGTCCTGATCGTGCAGCAGGTCTGCAGCCCGCAAGCCGAACAGGCGCGCAGCCAACTGTTCGGGTTTGGACAATGTATCCGCCACAGCATCTGCAAAGGCATCTTCATCCCATCCTTCACCTATAGAATGCCGCAGAACAGATTGCGCACTTAACAAATCAAAAAGCTCTCCAGTCATGAGCGTCCGAAAGCTCACGATTTCACCTGCGCTGACCTGAACCCATTTCGTATGGGTTCCTGGAAGGCAGAGGACACCATCCCAGTTCTGGCGAGTTCCCAAAAATCCCGCGATTTGTGTTTCTTCGCCCCGCATCACATCCGGTGGGGTCAATTGCTTTAATCCGGGTATGACGAAGGCCCGGATGCGCGGGTCTGTGCTGGGAACACGGACCGGTACTTGCGGCAAGGGCTGCGACGGAACGGTAGAATAAGGTGCTTCGACCCAGCCTTGGCGTGCACCGACCATACCACAGGCGATCACATCGATGGGGCCATCCTTCAGCCAGTTTTCAACAAGGTCCAACAGAGCGGGCTGGAAACTGTCGGCTTCGATACGTGCCATACCTTTGTCGGACTGCGCGCAGTCCAGCACCGTGGCCCCCTGCATGGCCCAGACCCGCAGGTGAGATGTGCCCCAATCGGCGGCGATCCATTCAGTATTCATTGTGTCACCCTGAAACCACGACGCCGCCATCAACCGCCATACACTGACCGGTCATCGCCCGGCTGGCGTTGGATGCCAGGAACAATGTCGGTGCAACCATGTCTTCGGGCGTCAAATGTTCTTTCAGGCATTGTCGATCCAAATGCGCGGCCAAATCTTCGGGCGTCGCCCACATATCCAGTTGTTTTTGCGTCAAGACCCAACCGGGAGCCAGCGCATTCACACGTATGTTTTTTGGTCCCAGTTCGCGGGCCAAAGACCGACTCATCCCTGTAATGCCCGCATTTGACGTCGTATAGATCGGATAGCCTGCATTGCCCATCATGTAGCTGATCGAGCTGAAGTTGATGATAACGCCGCCTTCTTTCATTTGCCGGGCCGCTTCCTGACAGGCGAAATAATAGGCTTTCAGGTTTACCTCGATCATCCAGTCCCAGAACTCGGTCGTGGTTTCCTCAAGTGTATGGCGTTGGTCATTGGCCGCGTTGTTAACCAAAACGTTCAGGGGGCCGTGGGCTTTGGCGGCTTTGGCCATTGTCGTGTGAAGAAGCTGGGTGTCGGTCATGTCACCCTGCATGAACAGAGGTGCGCGGCCGTGTTTGTCGCGCATCTCTTCGACAAAACCGCTGGCGTCCGATCTGCCGATAAAAGCCACATTGGCCCCCTGAGCCAGAAACCCATCCGTCAATGCTGCGCCCACGCCCGAGCCTCCGCCGGTGATATAGACGGATGAGCCGTTCAAGTCATGAAATGTTGCTGGTTGGGTCATCAGTGGCTCTCTCTGGTCACAAGGCGGGTGTCTTTGCCGACAAGGAAATCCAGATCGGCACCTTGATCGGCCTGCAGCACATGATCGACGTAAAGTTTGGCATACCCGCGGGAATAATGCGGCTTGTCTGGTTTCCATTGAGCTCGGCGCGCGTCCAATTCTTTTTCGTCCACCAACAGTTCAAGCTTGCCGGCGCTGGCAGATACGCGGATGCGGTCGCCGGTTTTCACCAGCGCCAGCGTGCCACCCGCCTGTGCCTCAGGGCTGACATGCAGGATGACGGTGCCATAGGCGGTGCCGGACATACGGGCATCCGAGATACGGATCATGTCGCGAACGCCTTCCTTCACCAATCTGGCCGGAATCGGCATGTTTCCTACCTCGGGCATCCCGGGATAACCCTTGGGTCCACATCCCTTGAGCACCAGAATGCTTTTGGGAGTAACCGGCAGATCATCCCGGTCGATATTGGCTTTCAGGTCTTCGATGTTTTCGAAAACGAACGCCTCTCCCTCGGTTTCAAGAAGGGCATCTGTTGCGGCAGAAGGTTTGACGATGGCTCCGTTGGGCGCAAGATTGCCACGCAAAACGCGAAGGCCAGCAGCGGGCTTCACCGGATCGTTGAAGGGGCGGATGACGTCGCGGTTGAAACATTCGGCACCTTCGAAATGGGCCGAGATGTCCTTGTTGAGAACCGTTCTGGCCGGGCGCAGGAAAGGTTTGAGTTCGCTCAACACAGCCGGAACACCGCCAGCGTAACAGAAATCTTCCATCAGGTATGTGCCCGAGGGCATGCAGTTCACCAGAAGGGGAATCTCTGATCCGATTTCAAAGTCCTTGAGCGTCAGGTCAACGCCCACGCGACCTGCGAGTGCCAGTAGATGCACAACGGCATTGGTCGATCCCCCAACGGCTGCATTGGCGAGGATTGCATTCTCGAAGGCTTCCCTGGTCAAAATGTCCGATGGTTTCAGGTCTTCGTCGACCATTTCGACAATCCGCTTGCCGGTCAAATGGGCTAGGGCCATGCGGCGGGCGTCAACGGCGGGCAGGGCGGCATTGGTGGGCAGGCTCATGCCCATCGCTTCGACCAGAGACGCCATGGTGCTGGCTGTCCCCATGGTCATGCAAACCCCGGCACTGCGGGACATCCCGGATTCCGCGTTCATAAAATCCTGAAGGGTCATTTCTCCGGCACGCACGGCCTCGGAGAACTTCCACACATCGGTTCCTGAGCCAATATCCTGACCGCGATATTTTCCATTCAGCATAGGGCCGGAGCTGACAACGATCGACGGCAGATCGACCGAGGCCGCGCCCATCAATTGGCCCGGCGTGGTCTTGTCGCACCCGCCCAGCAGAACCACACCGTCAATGCCATATGCGCGGATCGACTCTTCGACATCCATGGCCAGCAGATTGCGAAACAGCATGGCTGTGGGTTTCATCTGGGTCTCGCCCAGCGACATGACCGGGAATTCGACGGGAAAGCCCCCGGCCTCCCACACACCGCGCTTTACCCCTTCGGCCAGATCACGCAGGCCGGAATTGCAAGGGGTCAGCTCCGACCATGTGTTGCAGATTCCGATGATTGGCCGCCCATCGAAGGCGTGATCAGGAAAACCCTGATTTTTCATCCAGGATCGATGGATGAACCCATCCTTGTCGAGTTTCCCGTACCAATGCTGTGAGCGGCGTTTTGACATTGTTCTGTGATGCTTTTTTTAGGTCTGGGTGGATTTGAGTATTTGTAAAAAGGTGAAATTCAAGCGGCGCGAGATGGGCGGCACCAATCTGGCAGCCAGTCGGCATGGGCAGACAGAAGGTCGTTCACCAGATTTCGAATTTGGCGCAGGTCCAGTTCGGCGGCGGTGTGCGGGTCCATCATGGCTGCATGATAGATATGCTCGGGGTTCTGGTCGACCAATGCCCTGACTGTGAGTTCCTGAACGTTGATCTGGGTACGCATAAGGGCGATCAGCTGCGCTGGGACGTCTGTGATGACAGAAGGCTGAATGCCATTTGCATCAACCAGACACGGTGTTTCGACAGCAGCCCCCATAGGCAGCTGAGGTATCTGGCCGGTGTTTGGCAGATTGCCATAGGCCACGTAGGCGGTGTCAGAGATGATTGCGTTCATTATGTCTGCCGCAAACTCATGGCTGCGAGTGACGGCTATGTCGCGCCCGTCAGTCAGGGTTTTGGCCTGCTCTTTCCAGTTGTTCATCTGTTCCATACAGCGGGTCGGGTATTCATCGAGTGGGATTGAGAATTTCTCGATCAGGTCCGCCCGCCCGTCTTTGATGAACCATGGCACGTATTCTGCCAAATGCTCAGAACTTTCGGTGCAGAAAAAGCCAAGGTGATCCATCACTTCGTAGCGCACCTTGTTGGGGCAGCGCGGCATCAGCAGCGGTGCCTTGGGGATCCTGCCGCTGACATAACCTTGCCGAAGGGCGGGGTATAAATCATGGCCCTGATGCTCAAGCCGCAGGAAGAAGGCGACGTGATTGACGCCCGCGACCTTGTAGCGAATGTCGTCTTTTGACAGGTCCAGATCATGTGCCAGTTCCGCCACCGTGTTCTGAACCGAGTGGCACAGACCGACCTGCTTCAAGGATGGGTATTGCTCGGCCAGTGCCCAGGTGTTGATGGCCATCGGATTGACGTACTGTAGCAATGTCGCATCCGGGCATAGCTGCATCATGTCATGCGCCACGTCCCACAAGACCGGCACAGTGCGTAACCCCCGCATGATGCCGCCTACGCCCAGCGTATCCGCGATGGTCTGGCGCAGCCCGTATTGTTTGGGGATCTCAAAATCAGTGACGGTACAAGGCTGGTACCCGCCAATCTGAAAGGCAGTGATAACGAAATCGGCGCCATCAAGTGCCGCGCGACGATCCGCATGTGTGGATACTGTCGCGTTTGACCCGACGGAACGGACCATGGCGCGGGCTACAGATTCGCTTTCCGTCAAGCGTACGGGGTCGATATCCATCAGCGCAAAATGACTGTCCGCCAGAGCAGGCGTTAACAGAACATCCCCCACGATGTTCTGCATAAAGATCGTGGAACCTGCTCCGATAAAAGTTATCTTTGTCATTTTACAGCTCCGAGGGTCAGGCCCGCGATAAAGTGCTTTTGCATCAGGAAGAACATGGCAACCGGCGGCAGCGCTGCTACGATCGAGCCCGCGCTCATTAATTGGTAGGCGGCGCGGAACTGGGCGTTGAAACTGGTGATGCCTGCCGTGACAGGTTGGCTTTCCGCGCCCTGTGTCAGGACGACCGCCCAGAAGTAATCGTTCCAGATGAAGGTAAAGATCAGCACGCTGAGTGCGGCTATTGCGGGTTTCATCAACGGCAGCACCACGTACCAGAAGATGCGCCATTCGCTGATACCCTCGACCCGCGCGGCCTCGATTAATTCAAAGGGCAGGGCCCGGATAAAGTTGCGCATGAACAATGTGCAAAAGCCGGTCTGGAAGGCGATGTGGAACAAGACGAGGCCGGTTTTTGTGTTGTAGAGGCCTAAATCCAGTGTCAGGTCGCGCACAGGCACCATCAGGATCTGGAATGGCACGAAATTGCCGGCTACGAACATAAAGAAAATCCATAGGTTCGATTTGAATTTGTAGATGCCTAGTGCAAAGCCGGTCATGGAACTGAGAGCAACGGCACCGATTACCGTAGGAATGGTGATCATGAAAGAGTTCAGCAAATATCGCGGCATGTCCGAGTTGAAGAACACCAGCCCGTAATTGACTGCACCTTCAAAACTGGATGGCAAGCCCCAATAGTTGGCGTTGGTGAAATCCGCCGCTGGTTTGACCGAAAACAGAGCCACCGCCAGCAGGGGCCCCAGCCACAGCAACAATGCAAGTGGCAGCATCGCCTGATAGGTGATCTGCGCGGCGCGAGGTTGTTTTTCGATGGGTTTGGGAAACATCTCAGTGCCCTCTTTCTTCGCGATACATCGACCAGAGGAAATAGGCGATGAAGCAGAGCATAATCAGGAAAAGCACCACAGCGATTGCCGCGCCATACCCCATGCGGAAGCCATATTCAGATAGGGCGACTTCGAACATGTAATAGGCCAGCACGCGGGAGGATCCGAACGGCCCGCCCTGTGTCATGATTGAGATCAGGTCGAAACTGCGCAGCGCTCCGATGATTGTCACGACGAATGCAATGAAAGTCGCCGGGCGCAACTGCGGCAGAATGATGTGCCACAGCATTCTCAAGCCTTTGGCACCGTCCAGGCGCCCGGCTTCGATCTGTTCGGGGTCGACGGCATTCAGACCGGTGAGGTAGAGGATCATGCAATAGGCGGTTTGCGGCCAAAGGCCCGCGACGATGATGCCGTAGGTGACCAAACGTTCGTCGCCCAACACATTCAAGGGGCCTATTCCAAATAAGCCAAGAAGCTCATTCAGAAGACCAAAAGTCGGGTCGTAAAACCACGTGAATACGAGGCCAACGACAACCTGAGAAATGACAAATGGAAAGAAAAACAGCGATTTGTAAAGGCGGATACCCCAGACTGTCTGGTTCAGAAACAAGGCAATGAACAGGCCCGCCGGAATGGCCAGAAGGTACAGGATCAGCCAGATCAGATTGTTTTTGAGCGAAATATAGAATGCGTCCCGGTCAACCCATTCCCAATACAAGTCTTCATAGTTGCGCAAGCCCACATATTCAGCGGCCCCCAACCCATCCCACTCGTAAAGTGACAGGTTGAAGGATTGGAAGACCGGAATGATCACGTAGACCATAAAGAACAGCAGGCCCGGAGCCAGAAATAGCCACGGCGCGATGCGCTGTTGGTTTCTGTGGAACCAGCTTTCCTGTTCTGGGGCGTCGGCGGCAGTGGTCATGGGTGTCCCGGATTTTCTTGAGGTGAAGGCGGGCTGAAGCCCGCCCTACAAAGCGGGTCAAATGGGCCGGGCTTCAGCCCGGCCCAAGCCTGATCAGTTGTCGTAGATACGCTCTCGCGCGCGTTCCAGCTTGGCCAGAATACGGTCAACATTGTCTGGTTTAACCATGAATTCCTGGAAACCTTCCATTGACACTTTGGCCATTTCAGCCGGTGCGTCGCGGTCCCAGAACTGAGCCACTCCGCCGGGGCTGTTGGTCGAGAGCATCGAAAAGCCCTGCTGCAGGAACTTGTCATCATCCACCGAAGATTGCGCGTTCACCGGCAGCTGACCGAGGTTTGACCCATTGTTGATCTCGGTCTGTTCGTCCGCCGAGACAACAAAGCGCAGGAATTCACGCGCTGCTTCTTTGTTCGAGGCATTCGCCGGGATATGGAATGTATCGGTCGGCGCGTCTTCAGCCAGTTCGACATCAGGATTGATCGACACGAATTGGTAGAAATCCAGCTGATCGTCTGTCAGCCCTGCTTCACGCAAAGGCGCGACTGCGAAGTTGCCCATCAGATAAGCAGCGGCCTCTCCGTTGACCATGAATGGCAAAGCCTCCTGCCAGCTATAGGTCTGATGGTTATCAATGAAGGCCCCCATGTCGATCAACTGCTTCCAGTTGGCAAAGGTCTGCTTGACCCGGTCATCTTCCCAGCTGATTTCACCATTGGCCAGCTGGTTGTGAAAATCAAACCCGTTGGTGCGCATGTTCAGGTAGTCGAACCAGCCACCAGCGGTCCACAGGAACTTGGTGCCGATAGTATAGCAGGCGCGGCCGGAATCGACGATCTTCTGACAGTTTGCCAGCTCTTCTTCCCACGTCGTCGGTTCGCTGAGGCCCAGCTCATCAAAGATATCTTTGCGGTAGTAAACGCCCCACTGGTAGTAGGTATAGGGCACGCCCCATTGTTTGCCGTCTATGGTCATAGCGCCTTTGGTCGAAGCCAGGTTCTCGGCAATTTCGGGCTCGGCCCACAGGTCTGATACGTCTTCAAACAGGCCAGCCTCGACATACGGCTTCATACGGTTGGCGGCGTACCAAGTGGCCACGTCAGGTGTGTCAGCCGTCAGAAAGTTGCGGATCTGGGTCTTATACGCCTCGCGGTCGATAACCGTGGTTTCAATCTCCAGGCCGGGGTGCTGCGCTGCAAACCGTTCGATCATCGCTTCCATCGTTGCGCGCGGGGCCGGGTTTGACGTGTCCAGGAATATCCGAAGCTCTCCGGTCAGGTCAGCCGCCGCCGGTGCCGCCATAGCAACGCCAAGTGCCAGCGCAGCGGTTGTGCGCTTGAAAGTGGAATACATGGTTTCCTCCCTGTTGTCTCCACGCAAGTTTCAAATAATGAAACCTAGTTTTATATATTGAAAACTACACATCGACTCGGTTAGTCTTGTCAAGACCCTCGTGCAAACTGCGATGGGCAAGCGGAGGAGAACGGACGCCCGTGTCAGGTGACGGAACTATTGGCAAAGCATGTGACGTGCTGGATCAGGTCGCCGCATTTCAGCGCCCTGTGCGATTTTCGGAATTGCTGGACGACAGCGATTTCCCGAAAGCAACACTGTATCGGTTTTTGCAATCATTAACCAATCAGGGAATGCTATGTTACGACCCCGAGCGCCAAACCTACGCGCCGGGTATGCGTTTGGTACGGCTTGCGCATGCAGCCTGGACCCAAAGCTCACTGGCCCCTATCGCACGTCCGTTTCTCGATATTCTAAGCCAGGAAACCGGCGAGACCGTGCATTTGGCGCAGCTCGATGCAGGTCAGGTTCTATACGTTGATAAACGCAACGCAGCGCAACCGATCGAGATGTATTCTCAGGCGGGTAAGGTGGGCCCGGCCTACTGCACGGGCGTCGGCAAGGCGATGCTTGCATTTCTGGATGAGGGAGACCTTAACCGGGCAATTTCGCAGCAGAGTTTTCACCGCTTTACCGACAAGACCCTGACGTCGGACAATGATCTGCGCACCGATCTTGATCGAATTCGCAGCAAGGGTTTTGCCGTTGATGACGAAGAACATGAACCCGGAATTATCTGCGTTGCCTGCCCCATTCTGACAACAAGCGGACGGGTCCTAGGCGCAATCTCGGTAACCGGCTCGACTCAACGAATGGATTTTGAACAACTCGAGGCATGGGTGCCTCGTGTGCGGCGGGTGGCTGAACAAATCAGCACCGAGGCACAGGCTTGGCGTTTCCCTGAAACGCGACCAGACCTCGGCAATGACAGGAAGCAAGCGACATGACAGGTGTAACTCTGAACCAGGCAATCAAGCGGTACGGCCAGACGCAAGTCATTCACGGCATCGACTTGCAGATCGAAGATGGTGAATTCTGTGTTTTCGTTGGCCCTTCGGGATGTGGCAAATCCACATTGTTACGGATGATCGCGGGTCTTGAAGAAACGTCGGAAGGCGAGATCCACATAGGGGCGCGGGACGTAACCCACATGGACCCGGCTAAGCGCGGCGTGGCGATGGTGTTCCAGACCTATGCGCTTTATCCACATATGACCGTAGCGGAAAACATGGGCTTTGGGCTGCGCATGAACGGCATCCCAAAGGCAGAGATCACCAGAAAAGTGCAGGAAGCCTCGAACATTCTGAAGCTTGACCAGTACCTCAAACGCAAACCCAAGGCCCTGTCGGGTGGTCAGCGGCAGCGGGTTGCGATTGGCCGTGCCATCGTTCGTGGCCCCGAGGTTTTTCTGTTTGACGAACCTTTGTCCAATCTGGACGCCGAGTTGCGCGTGGAAATGCGTGTCGAGATCGCGCGCCTTCATCAGGAAATCGGCGCGACCATGATTTACGTGACCCATGATCAGGTCGAAGCCATGACCATGGCCGACAAGATCGTCGTGCTGCGGGATGGTCGTGTTGAACAGGTTGGCGCTCCGATGGATTTGTACCGCGATCCCGACAACCGGTTTGTCGCAGGTTTTATCGGTTCGCCTGCAATGAACTTTCTGGAATGTGAGTATGAGGACGGCCTAGTCTCCCATCCCGCACTTAGCAAGCCCTTGCCCGTTTCTGTGGCTATACCCTCTGGTCGGACCAAGGTGACATTGGGCATGCGGCCCGAGCATATTCAGATTGACCGTTCGGCCGATGCCTGCACCGTGGACCTGACCGAAGCCTTAGGCGGCGTGTCCTATTCCTATTTACGGACGCCAAATGGTGATAAGCTGATCATTGAGGAACGGGACGATCAACGAAGCAGAACCGGGGATCGGATCGGCATCGCCATACAGCCAGATCGTGTGATGTTTTTTGATCCAGAGACCGGGCAACGGTATCGTTAGTCACGACCTTCCAGCCCACGGGCAGTCTTACCCGTCCCAAGAGTTGCACGACACTTTATCTGACCCGTGGCAAAACGCGCGGGCAGATGCGATTGATTCCAAGTCAAACGTGATTTAAGGGAAGCCCTGTCAAAACAGAGTCACCCAGGGGCTGTATCGTGGTTTAGCCCCTCTCACGCCGCGCAATTGTGGTTGCAACTCTTGGATCGCACGCCCCGAAAGGCTTAAAAAAGGTAAAAGAATATGGCAGATAAATCGAACTTCGACATATTGTATACCATTGTAGACGAAGCGCCAGAACTGGCCAGCGCTTCGTTCCTGCCCATCATCCGCAAGTTCGCATCTGCTGCTGGCGTCCGCGTTGGCACCAAAGATATTTCTCTGGCGGGACGTATTCTGGCAGCATTCCCCGAGAACCTTACCGACGATCAGCGTGTAAGCGACGATCTGGCTGATTTGGGCGATCTGGTGAAGACACCTGATGCCAATGTCATCAAGCTGCCAAATATCTCTGCCTCGGTTCCACAGTTGGTTGCGGCCGTCGAAGAGCTGCAATCGCAGGGTTACGACATTCCGACCTACCCTGCAGAACCTGCAACGGATGAGGAAAAGACGATCCGCGCCCGTTATGACGCGATCAAAGGTTCTGCTGTTAACCCGGTTCTGCGCGAAGGGAACAGTGACCGCCGTGCGGCGCGTGCCGTGAAAAACTATGCCCAGAACAACCCGCATTCGATGGGCGAATGGGCGTCGGACAGCAAGACCAAAGTGTCGTCCATGCCGGCCAGTGATTTCTATGCAAACGAGATTTCGGCCACCATTACCGCAGCACAAGCAGGCGATGCGACAATCGAATTTGTGGGCAAGGATGGTGACGTCACCGTTCTGAAAGACGGCTGGTCGCTGGAAGAAGGAACCATAGCCGACGCGACTTTCATGTCGGTCAAGGCACTGTCTGCGTTCCTTTCAGATGCCATTGAGGACACCAAAAAAGACGGGACCATGTTCTCGCTGCATATGAAAGCCACGATGATGAAGGTTTCAGACCCGATCATCTTTGGATATGCGGTCAAAGCCTGGCTGGCCCCCGTGTTCGAAAAGTTCGGCGCGGAACTGGATGCGTTGGGTGTGAACCCAAATTCCGGTTTGGGGGCGCTGCTGGAGCGCGTACAGGGTCACGCCGACATCATGACGGCCATCGACGCGATCAAGGCGGACCGCCCGTCCATGTATATGGTGGATTCGGACCGCGGAATCACGAACCTGCATGTCCCATCGGATGTAATCATTGATGCCTCAATGCCTGCAGTGATCCGCGCCGGGGGTAAGGGCTGGGATGAGACGGGTGCCAAAGGTGACACCAACTGTGTGATCCCTGATCGCTGCTACGCGACCGTCTATGATGAGGCCATTAAGTTCTTCAAAGCCAATGGCGCGTTGAACCCGTCCACTGCCGGAGCCGTGGCGAACGTGGGCCTGATGGCTCAGAAAGCCGAGGAATACGGTTCGCACCCGACAACTTTCGAGGCACCGGCGGATGGTACAATCCGCATCGTTCTGGCCAATGGTGAAACGTTGCACAGCCACGGTGTTGAGGCCGGCGATATTTGGCGCGCCTGCACCGTCAAAAAGGCGCCAATCGAGAACTGGATTCAGTTGGCCATGGACCGTCAGCGTCTGACGGGTTCCGAGGCGATTTTCTGGTTGGACGCAAACCGGGCCCATGACGCAGAGCTTATCAAATATGTCAAACCGGCGCTTGAGGCCGCTGGGGTGGCCGACAAGTTCCTGATCATGGCCCCGCGCGAAGCGACCCGTCAGTCGTTGGAGACGATCACAGCAGGTAATGACTCGATTGCCATCACCGGCAACGTGCTGCGGGATTATTTGACTGACCTGTTTCCAATCCTGGAACTGGGTACCTCGGCCAAAATGCTCTCCATCGTCAAATTGATGAACGGTGGCGGTTTGTTCGAAACTGGAGCCGGTGGTTCGGCGCCCAAACATGTGCAGCAGTTGGTCGAAGAAAATCACCTGCGCTGGGACTCGATGGGTGAGTTCTGTGCGTTGGGTGAATCGCTGAACTTCCTTGCTGACAGCAAAGGCAACGAGAAAGCGGGCATTCTGGGTGCGGCGGCCGAAGCAGCGACGCAGGGTATTCTGGACAACAACCGCTCACCCAGCCGCAAAGTTGGTCAGCCGGACAATCGCGACAGCCACTATTGGTTTGCACGCTACTGGGCTGAGGCTTTGGCCGCCCAGTCCGAAGATACGGAACTGGCTGCCGAGTTTGCATCGCTGGCCAAGGATCTGGCCGTCAACGAAGGGCAAATCCTGTCGGAGTTGGCCGCAGCGCAAGGTCAAGCTGCGGATTTGGGCGGTTACTATCACACCGATCCGGCCAAAACGGCAGCGGTTATGCGGCCCAGCACAACGTTGAACGCAATCATCGGCTAATCGCTAACGGCAAAACAGGTGATCCTTTGCCTGTTCAAAACACGGAAAGGGACCGGCACAGTTGTGCGGTCCCTTTTTTGTATCGTCGACACTGTCACGGAAAGTGGGTCGAGAAAAGTATTATTCATTTACAATGCTTTATAATGAATTTGTTTGTACTTACGGGATTCCCCTAATAGCACGGCAGCTCTGACTGTTTTAAACCTTGGATAACACAGAATTTCACTGGTGATGCCTCAGGGCCTTATCACTCACTCAGAGAATGACCAGCATTTGGGGTGCTGGTCATTTCATTTTGGTTCTCAGAATTTGCTGGGCAGCCAAGCAGTTCAACCATGGTTGAACACGAACACTATATCGAGTGCTCACAATTATACTGGAGATTGGGTCTTAGCCAACGCGCCGGGGTTCTGGGTTGGCAATCGGCGTCTGTGTTCTTTTCGTTCCGTACGCTGCAACACCTTTGTGTCGCAGATAAGACAGGCGACGCGCCTCACGCCGGGCAAGTGCCAGAGATTCCAGGATCAGCGCGCACACGATTGACAGCATGGTTCCGACAAAACCGGATACCGCGACAACCAAGGACGGAATTCGGTCAACCAAGCCAGTTTCCAAAAACTCGCGGAAAACCGATACGAATACGGACAGCGAAGGTAAGAATATCAACAATGCCAAAGACAGGAAGAACGCGATTGGCTTTTCGTCTTTGATCAAAAGGCCAATCATCTTGAGAATTCGCCACCCATCTGAATAGGTGGCCAGTTTTGAGTTCGAATCCGGAAGCCGTGAGACGTATTTTGTCTCAACTTCTCCAATCGGCATGCGCATCTGCATCGCGTGCACTGTAAGTTCAGTTTCAATCTCGAACCCGTTGGAAACCGCCGGAAAGCTTTTGACAAAGCGTCTGCTGAAAACACGATAACCGGACAGCAGGTCGTTGATTTTGCTGTTAAAGAAGAATTTCACCAGCCCGCTGAACAAGGCGTTTCCAAACTTATGACCCCGTCGATAGGCTTGAATGTCGTCGTTCACCCGTGCGCCATTGACCATATCAAGGTTTTGCGAGACCAGCAGATTGATCATTTCAGGTGCTGCCATACTGTCGTAGGTCGCATCCCCGTCTGCCATGACGTAGACATCCGCATCCACGTCAGCAAACATCCTGCGGACAACGTTACCTTTGCCCTGATATGTTTCAGAGTAGACCAGCGCGCCAGCTTCTTGCGCCACTCTCGCCGAGCCGTCCGTGGAATTGTTGTCGAATACGTAAATTACCGCCTCCGGCAGGGCGGCGCGGAACTGCTTGACTGTTTCACCAATGGCAACGGCTTCATTGTAACAGGGCAAGATAACAGCAATTTCCAAACCCGGCCACGACGCCCGTGTCAGAGATCCACTTTGGATATTCAAGGCACACTGTATCATATGTCACTCTTGCTCGCTCGGACGTGTCACTTGAGGGATGATTGCACTTTGTTCCCAAGATGCTGCGCGTATGAGGTATTTCTGAAGCAGATAAATGGCCGAATTTTGGCATCCGATTGAATCGCGCCGATAATTCAGCAAAAGGGGGCCGGTTCAAGAACCGGCCCCAAAGTTTCAGCTGAACCGAGGGATCAGTTCGAAGCTGCGTTCAACTTTGCGTTTTGCTCACGCAGCGTATCCGAGATGATCGCGTACCATTCACCGGATTGACGCATTTCGATCAGACCCTTGTTCATCATAGCGATGTATTCGCGCGCGAACGGGTTGGTGCGGTGCGCAAGGAAGCTCATCGACGACAGTGTGGACACATAGGGGTTCTCAACGATGTCAGCCGAAGTCAAACCCATGTCTTTCATTGTCGATGCGAACAGATCAACTTCGAATGCCGCAACATCTGCGGTTCCGGTCAATACAGCGTCAAGACAATCACGGGCCGAGCTGGGCTGAACCACAGTCGTGTTCTCGCGGTTCAGTCCCTGTTCTTCCAGAACAACCATACTCCAGCCTGCCATACGGCAAATGGTCGAGCCTTCCAGGTCCTTGAAACTGGTCGCGCTTGCGTATTCGCTTTCCGGCAGTGTGAAGAAGCCGCCGACGATATCATAAACCGGGACCGAAGCTACGAATTGAGTGCAGCGAGCTTCGGTTTCAGGGGACCATTCGTATGTACGGTTGGTACAATCAGGAACGGTCCATGCAATTGAAATATCAAAGGCACCAAGCGGCAACAGTGTATCCAGATGCGAACTCCAGTCGTCGACAAAGCTGACTGAATACTCACGGCTGTTTCCTGCCCGCTGAAGGCTGGTCGTTGCCAGACGAGTCATGATGCCCCCGCCATTCAGTGTTTCGGTTGTGAACGGTTCCCAACCGTTACCAGCCACCATTTTGATCGGCGGCGCATAGACATTCGACCGCTTTACGCTGGCGGCGCGCTGTTCTTCAGCGGCGATGATTTCCTGCGCGCTTTGGCCGTTCGGCAAGCTACCGTCTTCACAGGGCAGGGCCAGCACCAGCCCAGGATTAAGAGCCCCCGGGTTTGTGATCGCGTTCCTGTTCGCGTTGAAGATCGGCTGGTAGTTCGAGGTGCCATAGGCGGCGATGGCGATGGTTGCCAATGTGTCACCATCTTGCACGGTGTAGTTCGTGCACGCTTCCTGTGCAGCGGCGGCTCCCGCACTCAGAGCTGTGATGGCAGTTGCCGACAGCGCCAGTTTCTTAATTTTCTCGTTAAACATTTTCACTTCCTCCAGACTTTTGTTTGTCAGGCCAGACGAGGCCTTATCCATTTTCCATTTGGTGACGCAGGGCGGTCGACACGATATCGCGCCATTCGCCTGACTGCTGCATGATTGCCAGACCCTGATTCAGCGTCTCTAAGATCGCTTCCCCATCAGGATTATCTTTATGGGTCATGACATTAAGCGACTTGATCGCCGCCAGGTTGGGGTTTTCGATAATCCGGTGTTTATAGCCAAGTCGTGCGATGGCTTCCTCTGCCAGATGCGCTTCGATTGCCACGATATCGGCAGTTCCGTCCATCACAGCATGAAAGCAATCATCAGGCGATGTTGGCCGCATCAGCTTGATGACGGGTTCGTAAAGACTTACCGCGTCCATATGTGAAAGCGACCAACCTTCCGGGCGGCAAATTGTTGTCCCGGCAAAGTCGGCATAGGTCAGCGTCTGCTCGTACCCCGATCCATCGCGCGCAAAGAATGTATCCACGACTTCATAGAACGGGTTTGAGAAATCGTAGGTCTCACAACGATTGCGGTCACTTTCCGACAACGCTGCTGCATCTTCGCAATTTGGGCGTGACCAGGGGAAGGTGCCGTCAAATGCAAGTGTTGGCATCAAGAGATCCAGATGCGACGACCAATCGTTCACGAACTGAATTTTGTACGCTTGTTCTGGTGCGGCCCGCAGCATCGCTGTCTCAACCAGATGCGTGTAAAGCCCCCGGTTGGGCAACGCTTCGTCCGTAAACGGAGCGTAGTTCCCGCCGGTAATCAACAGCAACTGACGATCACGAATTTCCGGGCGCGTTTCAGCGTTAGCATTTCTGATCAGTGCGGCGGCTTCCGAGCGGGCTGCCTCGATCTCTTCTTTGGCAGCGGCCCGTGCAGCGACGACTGCATCTTCACTTGCCTTCTTTGCCTCAGCTTCTGCCGCCGCGACACGGGCTTCCGCTTCGGCCACGGCTTTCTCCGCGCGTTCTTCTGCCGCTTTTACCAGTTCTGAGGCCATTTCAGCCGCGAGGCGTCCTGCTTCGGTGTCGGGCAACTCGGGTGCGCGCCCGACATCTTCCAGGCAAGGCAATTTCAAAACATCGCCGACACGAATGATATTGGGATTTGTGCCGATAACATCCCTGTTAGCATCGTAGATTGGCCGATAATCTTCGGTCGCGTAAACTCGGATTGCCAATTCCCGCAGACTATCGCCACGCTGAATCTCGTAGTTTGAACATGCCTCTTGCGCTGACGCCGCGCCTGTGGCGGCGGCAAGGGCAAGGCTTGATATGAATAGGTGTTTTCTCATGGGTCCTGTTGCTTTGCCTGGTTATTTTCTCGTAAGTTTTGCGACTGCGATCGACAGATTGTCCTGATCGGGATCGCCCTTGGCCTGCACTGCCAGTTGCAAGGCTTCGGCGATTTCCTGTGCTAGCTCTTGCTGATGCAGGCGCAGAACATCCTGAATCTCAGCGTCGCTAAGATACTGAAGCCCGTCGCTGCCAAGGATCAGAATATCAGCCGGAGACACGATCAGCGGGTCTTCAGGGCAATCCACTTTTGGAATAGCACCCCCCATGATCACCGACGTCAGTTGGTTCCGGTCCAGTCCCCGTGCTTCAGCTTCCGAAAGCTCACCAGCGGCCAGTTTTGCGTCGATCACGGGGGCCATCGAGTGGTCTTCGTTCACCTGTGTCAACTTGCCTTCGCGGAACAGGTAAAGGGGGCTGTCACCGATCGAAATCCGG
Source organism: Ruegeria sp. AF5 (assembly GCF_056541905.1). NCBI lineage: Bacteria > Pseudomonadati > Pseudomonadota > Alphaproteobacteria > Rhodobacterales > Roseobacteraceae > Ruegeria > Ruegeria sp. AF5. Next base: position 15,215 of record NZ_JBQFYZ010000015.1, on the reverse strand, counting down.
AACACACGCTGACCCAGAAAGAGGACACCCAACAAGGTGGAGCCCATGTTGAAACCCTGGCCTTGTGCCTCGTTATGGTCTGATATTGCTGCATTGGCTTGCATGGCAGCCAATGGCAGCGCGTCAATTGCGGCGCCTTCATTCAAGGTATCGGCTTCTAGCTCGGTATCCAGCGCGTTCCGCCAAGCGGCAATCACCATTTCCGAAGCCACTTCGCCCGCCTCGTGGCCACCCATACCGTCAGCGATCGCAATATAGCCCGCGTCCGATGCGTCGAACATGCGCGCAGCAATCGCGTCTTCCTGCGTTTCCCGCTGACCCTGGTTCAGGATCAGCGCAACATCATATGCCGGAGTAGCCAGCATCTATCAGGAATCCCGCCAATCAAAACCTTCATCGCAGAAGGCCATAAATCGGATTGATGTTTCACTGATGCGGATCAGATCACCGCTGGAGAGTGCGATTGTGCTCAGAACGGGTTTACCATTCAGGCGAACAAGGTTGGCCTTTCCGCCATGCCCTAGATAGCATTTCCGATCTTCCGGGTCATAAGCAATAACAGCGTGGTTCGAACGTGAAATGCCTGTGTCGCCGAAATCCAGTTGGATCGCCTGGTCATCGTTTCGACCGATTTGCATCAGGCCTTCGGTCAGGGTGATGCTGGCGCCCCGCCCGGGACCTGCCGTCACCACCAGCCAGCCAACCGGGAATGTTTCCTGAGCAGCTTCGGTTTTTGAGACGGGTTCTGATGTTTCGATCAATTCCTGAACATGCGTGTCCGCACGCTCAAACCCAAGGAACGTTGTTTTGACCCGCGAGCGACGGTCCTCGGCTGGGGCGGCAGGCGTGGGTTGAGCCTGTACGGCACCCTCTTCCACCACTGCCGGTTCTTGCACGGACGGGGCTGCAACCTCAGCTTCCACCGTTTCCGGCGCGCTCATTTCAGCTACATCCAGAGGCGGCGCAACTTCATCCGGTGTTTCGGCAAGCTCGTCTGCTACATGCAAAGTGATGATTTGATCGTCCGAGATATCCTCGTCATCGTCGGGGTCGGCCATCAAGTTCTTGGTATCTTGGTCGTCCTCGTCAGTTGCATCTTCAACGAAGATGGACACTTCAACCGGCTCTTCCGTGTTCTCCGCCGCAACTTCGTCGAATTCCGGCATTTTCTCTTCAGGGATAAGCTCGTCTGTTTCCTCATAGGATTCAGACGTCATGTTTCCACCGGCCAGTGCGGCACGCAGCGCGTTGAAGTCTGCGATAGGCTCCTGCTTTTCGGTTTCAGGTGCCGCGCTGTCAGCTGCATGAGCGTTTTCAGCAACATCATCTTCTTTGGATTTGCCGGCACCTTCGAGAAGCCGGCTCAGAGGGCTTTTGTATTTGAACATGGTGTCGACACCTTCGAATTGTTGGCACGGACCTTTTGTGCCATGGGGCTGCTACCTAACCCTGCGTGGAACAACGCAGAGACACTCAATTGAAAACATGGAAACTGGTACTCTCTGCGGCGGGCCGGTTCCCGCCGGGCGGCAAACTTAAAGCCACCCTCAGTAAACACACACTGGCAGATCAAAATTGAACCGGTCAGATCACTCCTGCGCTAACTGCATGGTCGCAGCTACCTCAGCACCGTTGCGCAATACGGTCAGCTTTGCCTCTGGCTGACTGTCGGAAACCAGCGCAGCCAGCATGCCATCAAGGCTTTCAGACGTATTCAATGTCATGTTGGTCTGGCTTTCGCTCAACAGAACATCGCCTTTTTGCAAGCTGCCTGTCGCCTCGGCTGGAACCGAGCTTACTTTTGTTTGCCACCCTTCACCTCCCGAGCTGCTGACTGTGAACGAGTAACCGTTCTCCAATCCGACCGAGCGCAGCACAGGCAGTGCCAGCAGGCCATTCTGCGCGCGGGTCTTTCCAAGCGGCCGGTAGCGGGCTGCAACCCGTGTAAAGCCGTCTGGGTCGACGCTTAGCTTGTCCAGGACTTGCGCCGCGAAAGAGACGTCCTGACGAACCGGGTTGCCGTTCAGAGTAAAGATCACAACTCCGGGTTCCACCCATTCGCCGATAACGCTCATGTCCTGATTGGCGTCCACACCGGTTACCGCAATTGTTGCACCTGTTGCGGTCCGGCGGCGGGACGTCTGGAAGGGGATTTCAACATCCCAATGGTGGAAAGATACCTGTTGTTCGACCGGAGTGCCGGAAGCGGCATCGGTTTTGGGTTCGTCCACAACAGCCGCAACCTCTTGTTCTGCAGGTTGTTCCTGGGCACCGGCAGTCTCGGTAGCTTCGGACGCTGTTTCTGTAGCGGTTGGTTCCGCAGGTTCAACTTGCGCCTGCTCGACAGGCTCTTCTGGTTCAGGTTGTTGCTCTGAAGCGACCGTGACGTCGGGTTCAGGTGTTTCGGCCACGGGTTCTTCCACCGCGGGCGGGTCTGCTTCGGCAGTTTGTGTGGTTGCTTCAGGCAGCGTCGTCGTAACCTCAGCTTGTTCTTCACCTTTGTCGCCGGACATCACGAAGAAACCGCCTGCAGCCAACGCTGCCACAAGCACTGCTGCACCAGCGATCATCTTGCCGCTGCCACCGGATCCGCTCTGAACCACGGTATCAACTGCGACCGGTATTTCCGCTTTTGCAGAAATCTTTGCCATCTCGGGTTCATTCTTTTTTTCGGTTTCGCGAACAATGTCCGAGTTCCCGGCGAGCAGAGCCGTCACAACCGCTTCGGCATTTTCACTTTCGGCCTTGATCCGCGCCTTTTCTTCTTCCTTGTCCTTGCGATCCATGCCGACAATCACGGAAACCGGGCGATAGGCGAAGGTATCAAACATCACGCCAGGGCCGCGGAACATGCGCAGCCAATCCAGGGCTGTCTGCAACCGGTCCGTTGCGTGTACTTCCATTGCCTTGTCGATTGCTTCGAGGAATCCATCGGGGTATCCGTCAAAGCGGCCTGCCAATGGGGTATAAGGGTCGTCCTGCCCGTTGTTGAAGGCATTCAGGCGGCTCTGGCCGTCTACCGGGCGTTCGCCACTGATTGCGTGATACAGAGTCGCGGCCAAGACATAGAGGTCACTGCTGGGCCCTTGTTCGGCACCACGGACGTAAAACTCGTGCGGCGAATATCCGTCTTTTATAACGCGCAGGGTCAACAATGCGGCCGACTTGTTTGCGGCTTGCTCACGCGCGGCACCGAAGTCGATCAGGACCGGGTTTCCGTTTTCGTCAATCAGGATGTTATCGGGTGAAATGTCACGGTGCAGCATCCCGCTTTGGTGGATGAACGACACCGCGGACAGCATCTTTTCCGTGACTTGCACGATAAAGTCAGGACCACCGTCGTTTTCCGGATTCTCAACATAGTCCAGCAGGTCGCAACCACGGATCAGATCCATAGCGATATAAGCTGTGTCGTTGTCTTCGAACACCTGATGAACGTCGACGATGTTCGGATGCACCAGACGCGCATGATTGCGGGCTTCCTGAATAAACAGGTCGATAATGGCGCGCAAATCATCCTTGTAGGACGGGTCGTTCGGCTCAACCAAGTCCCCGTTGCGACGGCACAACGCACCGGGGAAACATTCCTTGATCACGACATCACGCTCCAGGCTGTCGCGTGCTAAATAGGTGATCCCAAATCCGCCGTTGCTGAGATATCGGAGGATCTCATACTGCCCGCGCAACAGCTTTGCGCCCGGTTGCAGTCCTTCAATTTTTGGTTCGTCGTGCGTTGCACCGACAGCCTGGTTGTGGCTCATTTTAATCCGCCCGTTCTACTCATTTTGCGGCTTAATTAAACAGGGCCGGCAGCCCACGAACTCACAACCAAAAACAACCGCAGGACACTTGAGAACGGTTAGACGTTTCAAATTTGACTTTAATGGGGCCGCCTGATGGCTTCACTAAGGATCGTTTTTTCGAATATGGCATATACGGTGCTAGTGCGAAGCAACAGCACAATATATTGATTAACGGGGTGGAATAAATGAAAACTGACGACCCCAAATCGGTCTCTTGGTCTACGAATTCGAAACAATAAAGGGCCGATTCTTCGGCCCTTCGAATCGCTGAACAGCGCTTCAATCCTGATGGAAAGTGCTAGGTACCGGTTTTGGATTGTGCCGCGGCGACGGTACTGCCAGCCCATGCAAGGTTGTCACCAAGCTGTACAAGTATGCTGATTGCGTCTTTCAAAGGCGCATCTCCGCTTTCAAACTGAAGCAACAACAACAAGTCAGTCGCTTTTTCGAATTCGGCCGGAATCCAGTCAGCATCCGGATCGATCTCGCCACCTTGGTCCAGCCGTTCCGCGAAATCTTCGACGATTTCCTGGCAGCTTTGCAAAAAAGCTGCGGGTTCAATGGCAGTGGTGTCACGCAGATCTTCATAAATGCTGGCAATGGCAGCCAACCAGTCTTCAAGAATGGGGTTGTTCAGTGGCGGAAGGGCAGACCCGAGCGTTGACTGCATTGACGCAGCATCGTTGACGGAAGGTTCCGGCTCTGGCCCATTCAATGTTTCCAGGAATGGCAGAAACTCGTGCTTCAGATCCTTCCGGGCAGCGTCAAGGTCACTGCGCCGCCGGTCAGACGCCGCATCAAGGACCTTTTCCGCGAGTTCCTGGCCGCCACAGTTTTCCCAAAGATCAAAATCTGGTTCCGGCTCTTGTGCCATGGCGCGCACCGCGACGGGCGTGCCAATTGGGACCACAGCGCGAAACAGTCCTTCTTTTTCTTTGTTCAATCGAGCCAGTACCCGATCCAGAGCGGCCTGCACCGGGGGCAAATCAGCATGTGTAACTGCCAGCAGGCTGTTGGCTCTTAGCTCGGGCGGCACCTGCGCCCACAAATGCCGTTCTGTTTCACGCCATGCGCTTGTGCCATTGGTACACCAGATGGCACAGTCGACGAATTTCAGCAGGTCCAGTGTCTGTTTGTATGTATCATCCAATGCGCCAGAGCCGGGAAGATCGAACAGTGATATCTCTTTGAGAGCAGGTGTGTTCAATCCAACCGAAATAAAGTCAGGCTCATCCGCAGCGGCCTTTTCCAGTGCTATACCAGAATATGTCTTTGGCTCCTTGTTCCACCAGCCGACTGTCGTCTCTGGCGTATCCGCGTAGGCAACGATGACAAGTGGCAGCTTCAGGTGCTGCGGACCGGTTGGAAGAATATCCGCCCCTGCCAGCATGTTTGCAAGGCTTGACTTGCCCGCCCCGAACTCTCCGGCGAAACCGATGTTGACCGCGTTGGAGAGGCGTTCGGCGTGGGCCAGAGCCCGTGCGCGCATATCTTCCAATTTCGGGTCCGACGACAGTTTTTCTGTCGATGTCAGAAAACGCTCCAGCTGGCGCACTTCCTGTTCGGTTCCGGGAAACTCAATCATTCCGCAGCCTCTGCTTGTCGTTCGTCCACGTTGCTTGTTCCAAAGACACTATCCAACTCGTCAGCAATACGGCGCGCCCGTTCGAACGCAGCTTGTGCTTCCGCCTGAGCATTCAACTCACCCGCTCCGGAACGGTGCTCAAGATGGCCTGCCAACAGGGCCAAGTAATGATCCAGAACAGTTTTCAACCGTTCCAGAAGGTTTTCACGCGTTGTGTCGATCAGGTCATCACCAATTAACTCGAATTCCTGCACGATCATGCGCTCGGCCCGCGTCACAACACTGTTGCGCGATATCAGGCGCGACAACCAGTTTACACGCAGCTCAACGGTAATGCCACGGGTCAGGGCGGTGGTGTCCGGGCGGAACCAACGCACTGCACTTGTGTTCATGCGATTGTCGACTGGTTCCTGCCACCCTGGCAGTGCCCGCAAAGCGGCGTTGCATTGCATGTCGATCGCGTAAAGCTCGCTCAACATGCGTTGCCGCACCACTTGCGACGCGCCTTGCACCAGCTCGCGCATGTGTTCGCGTAAAGGGGTGAAATTCAACTCGGTAGCGCCGCCTTTGGCAAGCAATGGGGATTGTCCTTCAGGTCCGCGCACCACAACAAAGACGGATTCAGAGACCGTGTCGTCCATGACCCCACGCAGGTTTGAAAGAACGTCGTCCATGTCCTTGACAATGTCTTGCGATTTATCCGCAATCAGTTTGCGCAGATCGCTCAGCGTCTTGTCGCTGTCCTCAGCGGTGTGTGCACCCGCGCTGCCTTCATCTTTCAGGGCACGAAGATGTACCTGGGACCGCTCCAAATCGCCACGCGCGAAGCTGTCTAGATGCTGCCACGCCATCCGCAGCTGTTCGTTTATCGGCCCCTCCGTCAAAGCCTGAGTGACATGGCGGCGCAAGTCCGGCAAGCCTGACGCGATCATAGCAGCAAACCGCAAGACAGCCTCACGGCTGATGGGCCCCGGCCCTTGTTTGATCTCGGCCACACCGTTCAGGTATTGTTGCATCTGTTCCGGGTGCGCCCGCAACCACGCCAGAATATGATCGTGGTTCACACCGGTTTCATCGCCGGTCAGCGCATAGTGCGCCCATTGTGCGCTGCCCATCAGGACATCGATATTCGAAGTACCCAAAGCTTTTTCCAGCCCGTCTACAACATCCAGACGCACTTTTGCCGCATCTTCGGCCCCGCCGCCCAATTCATCGACACGGTTGATGAAGACAACGATCTGTCCAAGTTCCAGTGCCTGCATCAGCCGGAACAGTTTCAGGTCCGCACGCGACAACGCCTGATGCGCTGACAGAACCACCACAAAGAAATCGGATTCTTTGAGATACTGGCGGGAAATCTCCTCACGGATCAGCAGGGGGTCATTTACTCCGGGCGTATCGGTGACGGTCAGAGGGAATGGGAAATGTCCGATGTCAAAATAGACCTCGGCCTTGCGCGTGATGTCGCTGTAAAGTCCGCGATCACTGCCGGGGTCAATTGTCCCATCTTCTGCGGGGTCGTCCCCAGCGCACACGTAACGCGCCAGATCATCGGATGTCAGTTGATCCAGATCGTGATGTTGACCCAACAGCTGTTCATAACTGTCCCCCAGTCGCCGACGCGCCCGGGTCTTCATGGCTTCGACCTGCTCTTCGATCATCTCGCGCTTGTAGCTGTCCTCGTCATCCGGGAACATGTTGCGCAACTCTTCGCCTTCGGCGATCAGTGATTGCCACTGATAGTTGTCGAAGAAATGGAACTCGGCTCCTTCGGTTCGACCGTTCGGGTGCCCGAAATGCATGTCGGTGATCACGGTCGTCCAGGGGTTCACGTCCGACGGCAGGTATTCTGCCTGACCGGTGAAGCCGTTGATCAAGCGCGACTTTCCTGCCTTGATCTGCCCGACAAAGGCAACTGACGGTTTCAGTTTTCCCAGATCACCAATGATGCGCGATATGAACTGACGTGTTTCGTCATTGCTTGTCCCGTTCATGTCTTCTGCGATGCGAATAAGCTCGCGGCGATGTGTTTCACTCATTACTCTTTACCCTGACTACAAAAAAACAACGCATTGAATTAGTCGAAAATTTGAATGCTTTGGGGGCGGTCATTCCTCAGCCTCCTCCAAAGATTTCCAAAGATTGATTACCGCACCAAGTTTGCGGGCATCATGAATGGCCACAGCAATCTGTTCGTTGTCGCTCAGAACAGCCATGCCCGCACCCTTACCACCCGATGGCCGCATGACGATCAGATGTGGGCCTTCGAATTCGCCCCGGGTGTCATTGTTCCAACCAGCAAGATCCGAAACAAAACGTGTCAAAATCTCTTGATTGGGGTGCATCCCCTCGGAAGGGTTGCAGGTTCCTTCGCAAGCCAGTGCAGTGTTTTCCATACTGTCCACTAGAACACGACCTGTGGCAAAGCGTGCAGCTCCGTCAAAAAACTGTTGCGCCAACGAATTGCCCGACCCTGCTGTCGGGGCAGGGCTGTTGTCTGAAGGTTTTTCAACGTCCGGAACAACAGACACGATGGGCTCAGAGGAAAGCTCAATTCCGGCGCAGGCGTTCTCGATCTCACTCAGCGTAATACCAACATCATCAGCCTCCAGCGTCGAGGCTGGCTTTCCAGGCATCAGTTCCAGTGGGGCAGGGGCGGCTGAAATATCAGAAATCAGTTGGGCCAGTTTGCCGACCAGCGCGGTACGTGATTCCGTTTCGAAATCTGGGATCTGCCCGGACGGCACCTGAAACACATCCGTGATCCGGGAACTGTTTACTTCGATTTTCAGGCAGCTTCCGTTGGCCGCGGTCAGCTCGAGTCGTCTGGGCAATATCGTTCCGCGAATGAAACGCAATACAGCCGCCCGACGGGCTGCAGCAGTTTCACCGGGGACAATCACCGTCGGAGACAGGCGGGCAACCGAAGACCGCCCGATATCTTCGAGCATGTCGAGAATGTCTGTGTCCATCATACCGTGACCCCCTCTGGTCCCGTTCAGACTGCGGCCGCAACCGGCTTGAGGCTGAGATGCGATTTCGTGAGTGCCAGTCCCACATTCGCGCTGTTGCGGCAGATATAGCAGACCACATGATCAGGATATTCCTGGGTCCGCAAAAAGATGTTCAATCGGTCTTTTGAAAACACCGCGATTTCCCCGAACCCGGCGTTTTCCTCATCAGTGTTTCCGGCCTCGTGCAAGAGCGCTTCAAATGCAGCGACACCCCGCCCCTGAAACAGATTGGCCACTGCGATTGCCAAAGTGTCCAGCGCTTCAGCGCAATCGGAATCAGAGACACTGCTGCCCAAAAGCATGCCGGTCTCCATGTCGATATACCCGGCTGCGATGCAGTCGGGTATTGTTTCAATCGCGGTGTTCAATGCATCCTGAATGGACATTTAACTCTTTATCGTCCTTTTTCTCAGCGCCTTGATTAAGGCATCCTTACAAAACATGCCACTCTGCACTGCTGTTTTCTTTTGACTTTGGAATGGCTTGCAGGGCGTGTTTGGAATGTTTCGCACTATATTCAACTGCGATCTGGTCAAATTCGGCAAGAAAGGCCTTGAATACGTTCTGAAGCCCGTCTGCGTCCTTTGGCAGGTCCTCCTTGATTGTAATTTCCCGCCACATATCCGACGCGCTAAGCGGCGACCCGGCTGCGGATTCTGGAAGATCGATGTGCGCATCGTGGCGGATATCGCGGGCGTCTTCCTCGACTGAGGCTACGACTTCTATCAAGCCGTTTGTCTCAGGCTCAGGTTCGTAATCCTCGGCGTTGTTCTCGGGCTGAGCGGCCATCAGAGCCGCAATGGAGGATACCGAGACTTCGATACCCCGATCATCACGCGATTCAACTTCCGGCGTGAAAACTTCGACTTCGTCCGCTTCGGCCGCGGCTTCACGCAGAGTCGTGTTCAACGAGGTCAGCACGTCATCAACGGACTTGTCGCCCGTTTCAGCATCAGGAGCGTCACCCAGCAGGTCGTCAGCATTATCGGCAGCACCGAATTCACCGGACAGGTCGAACTCGTCCACGTCTTCTTCCAGACCGGCGACATTCTTCAACTCAAGAGGATCGCTTGAGGTGTCCTTGAAGAAGGCACGCAACTCGTCGCTGGTGTCGGTTTCCTCAGACATCTGCTCGGTGTCTGATACCATTTCTGCCCGCAGCCGTTCAGCGTCTTCCGGGTTGATCCGAACCCGTTCGCCTTCGTCAACGCGTCGCTCTACACGGGCTGGCCGGATGGGGAAGCTTGTTACGACATTATGATCGTCGGCTTCTGGCTGCTGTTCGTTTTCCAGCGGATTGACCAGCCGCAAAGGAGTAGCTTCGATGCCGTCCGCCAGTGCCTCTCGGTCGTCTGGTTTGCGGGCGGGGCGCAGTGGTTGAACCTTGAATGCGCCGGACTGGCTTTTGTCGATCTGGTACCGCGCCAGCTGATCGGCGCGATTGTCCATGATCTGTTCTGTGATTTCCAGAAAACTGTCGATCATCTTGCCGCCGCCGCTGCGCGACCACATTTCGGCGTCGCCAGTCTTGTCACGGGCATTGATCGCATCCCGGGCGGAAAACAAAATGGACCGGTTGAACAGATGTCCGGCTTCGCGATTGACGCGTCGCAGAACCTTTTGACGGTCTTTAAGGTTTAGTGCATCCGCCCGCGTCACCAACAGCAGCGAGTTGTGTTGCAAGCGGTCCGGCAGCGAAACCCACGTTGCACGTTCGGTTTCGCGCCAGGCTTGCGTCGCATGGGTGCACCAAATGACGCCGTTTGCCTGCCCGACTGCGCGCTGCCAGACATCTGTCGAAATTTTGGGGTCCGAGATGCCGGGGGTGTCGATCAGATCGACGGCTTCCAGAATATCTGCCTCAAGGAAGATACGAATGAACTGCGCGTCGTTGACGCCAACAGTCTCAAGCTGATCCAGTTCGATTGGCTCAATGCTTCCGTCATGCCGCTTGATATATGGTTTTTCACTGCCCCAGCTAAACCAGACCGGTGGTAACTGGGTTGCAGTAACCTGCGTTGGCAAGGTTTGCGTTCGCAGTAAAAAGTTCATCAGTGTGGATTTGCCAGCGCTGAATTCACCCATCAAAGCGAAAACCGGTTTGCGGCGGGACCACTGCTCGATACGTTCCCATGCTTTCGGTGAAACAAAGCGTGTTTGTGAATCTTTTGCCATTTTTCTACTTATGCCGCTTCGTTGCTTAGGTCTTTCAGGATGTCACCCAGAATCTCGTCTCGCGATTTCTGAGGTTGCAGGCCCGCCATCGCTGCCGAGGTCTGGCTGGAGTTTTTGTCTGCTGATGATGAGATGCTCAGCAACGTTTCCTTCTGTTCCCGCATGAAATCCGCCAGAATAGCGCGGACGTTTTCCAACACGGCCGCAATCTGGTTTTCCTCGATATCCTTGGTGATCGAATTCGCCTCGGACGCGATCAGGCGTGTGTAATCGGCAGCGTATGCTTCAAAACCTTTGCGCTTTTGCCACCAGCGCCGCCACCAGGTACTTTGCAAGTCCAGAGCGATCGTCCGGCCGATCCCCAATGGTGGTGGAACGCGCGGCACGATAGGTGCTTCGATGCTGAATTCGCCCAGGTGGTTGCCAAGAATTTTGTGATACAGCGCTTCGACATCCGCAGCCGCAGTTGAGTAGAGCGCGCCAGCATCCTTACGCATTGCGCGGGCAAAACTGAAATAAGCGGCTTTTTGCAAAGTCCTCAATCCAGCAGGGTCGTATTGCCAAGTGCCTTGCTCGCCATTCTTCTCAAGGTGCGCGATCAGAGAATCCGTGGCGCGCTTCACAAAATTCGCCTCGGCTGAGTTCAGGCGCTCCAATACTTTGTCGCGTAATGCATTGGTCAGTTCGGCTGCTTTCTTTTCATATTCCGCAGAAACTTTCGCAATTGCATCTTCCGGAGAAACACCGTCAAGATCACGCGCAACGCCTTCACCCTCTGACAGAGTCTTTGCCACGGCGGTGGCACGAATCTGGCTGGCGATGTTGCGGGCACGATGGCGAACCCGATCCATCAGCCTTGTTCCGGCACCTTCTGCAATACGCTCGTTTATCGCCAGCAGCAGGTCAGGCAAACCGGACAATGCCCAGATTTTATCCAGCGAGGGGGCCTGATCACCGAACCCGGCAGCGAGGTAAAATGTATTGAGTGCTTCGCGGGATTCCTCGTTCAGAATTTCGGGGTTCCCGGTCAGCGCTGCCTCGGCCCACAAGGCACTGCCGAACACGACACTTGTCTTTGCGTCGATGTTGTTCTGTTTCAGAGTATCCAGAATCCGGTCGCGGATTTCGGGGACTTGATTGACCGGGTCTGACAGTTCGTCAATCCGGTTCACAAACAGGACAATCTGGCGGTTCTCAAATTGGGCGATGATCCGCATCAAGGCCATGTCCATGGTGGTCAGGGCTTGGCTTGCGGCAAGCACCACAACACAGACTTCGGACCCGCGCAGGCTGCGCAGGGTAATCTGTTCACGCACCATGAAGGTATCGTTGACACCCGGCGTATCACAAAGCTTCAGCGCAATCGGGTACTGAGGGATATCCATGTACAACTCGGCCGACTTGGTCACATCTGCGAACCGGCCTGTTTTTGGATTGATATCCGGGTCGTCCTCATCGCCCAGGCAGACATATCTTTGGATCAGTTCTTCATCGAAGTGATCGTATTGGTGGCTTTGGCCAAGTATCAGATCGAAGTGCTTTCCAAGACGCTCTTCCGACTTTGCTTTCATCTCGCCGATCTGACGGCGAATGTCCTCCATCTCGTCATCTGCACCGGCTCGGTTGGCCAGTTCGCCCAACCGGCCGCCCCCGACCATCAGATTGTCCCATTCTTCCTGCTCAAAGAAGGTGAACTTGGCCTTGGTATCGCCCGGTGGACGCGTGTTGATGTTCAGGGTTGTGACGACCGACGTCCACGGGTTCACATCCGACGGAAGCAAAGATGGGCGCCCCGCAAGAATGTTTACAATCGATGATTTGCCCGCTTTTACCTGACCGACCATAGTGATGCTGGCGGTGAAGTTTTCCATCCGGGTCTTGAGTGTTGCCAGACGTGCCGAGGAGCGCGCATCAGCCACCTCAGTCAATTGATCAATCTGCGCCGTCAGTGATGACATTGCCGAAGTCATTGGCGCCAGAGCTTCGTTGCCTACAGACAACAGGTGATCATTGCGCGCCATGCTTAACCTCCGGTTCCCGTAGCTGCGATGCGGGGTTCATGCGAAGGACGGCCCGTTGGAATTCCTGTCAGCGTGTCGATACGTGCGATCAGGTCCAAAGCGTTGCCCAGAATGTCAGCCTCGGCGCGCGGGCTGATGGTTTCGTAAGCCTTGGCGTCAGCCAGCACTTCGATCGAGCTGAAGCGATCGCCGTTTTCAAGGCACGCAACGCGGCGTCCGGTCGGGAAACCCTCGGATTTGACCGCGGGCAATGGCATACGCGCATTGGCCAGCAGGTAGTGGTCTCCGGAATGGGTTCGGAGCGATATCCCAAAGCCCGTGTTCGGGTGGTCCCGGTTCAGGATCTTGAGTTCGCCAAGAAAGCTTTCGCGAGCAAAGAAGACAGCCTCTTGCTCGGCAGTAGCGGAGGGATTCAGATCGGTCACAGCAGTAAACCTTGTACTGGAGTTGAGCAGGAAACTCGTACCGGCGCCAAAGTGGCAAAAAAGACTCATTAACTCCTGCTAAACAACAAGACCCTTCAAGGCGGTCTTATTTTGACGTGAATAAGATTTTTTGGCGTTTGAAATGTGGCAGCTTTGTGGTGGAGTTCTCTTGAGAATGCCTCAACCTGCGCGGGAATGCCTATGACGCAAGAGCCATTCCGCACCAACTGTATGAAACCGAGCGGGGACCGGCGGAACACAATTGCCTGAACCTGACGGTGCGGGTTATTCAATAATCTGTGTGGCCCTGAAGGGCACTTTAGTCGGATAAGTTATTCTTGTTGTTTCAGAAACCTGAAGTTGCTCTCTGAGTTGGAAAGGGTCGCAGATGCGTTTTCTGGGGTGTCGTGGCGAGTAATCCCGCGCCTCCTCCCATGGATTCAACTATGAACCCGCAAGGGCAATGAAGTAGGATTTCCATGTTCGCCATTAGTGATCTGACAACAAGCTGTCGGCTTTTTTCTAGGACTTTGGTCAACGTAAGAGCGATATTTCGCAGGCAAACTGGGTTAAATTTTAACTTCGGCACGAATGAAGAGCTCTTCCAAAATAGCGTGGACATTGTCCCGCAGGATATAGGGTTTCACGGCCACTGATGTTCCCATCAACTTTCCACTGACAAGCCTCTTGGGGCTATACATTTTCATAAGATAGCGTGGTTGCCCCATATCTCATCAGAGGATCTACAAACTTGGCGATACATGTATTTTACCCCTCGCGCTCGGAAGCAAGCTTTGTTATTGACCGCTTCAATCCAGCGCTGCGGCGCTGAGTTGCGGGTGTGGCGAAATTGGTAGACGCACCAGATTTAGGTTCTGGCGCCGCAAGGCGTGGGGGTTCAAGTCCCTCCACCCGCACCATATCCCCAAAAAATTCATCTAATTATCAATGCGTTGTGTTTTTGATTCTATTTACAGCCCACCCCTTGGCCCACCTTTTGAAAATACCATTCTCAACTTCCTTGTTTGCTATCCGAAAAATCGGCGCGAGTGCCAACTGTGGTATACGAAATTGGTTTTCTCGAAGCCTTGCGACACTTCCACCTCAGAATTGGCAGGCCTTAACTGACTGAAAAGTAATCTGATTCACGGGGTTCGATACCTCAAGCTAAAGGACTTTCCTTTAATTCTCACTTTCGTCCGAAACCTAAGCATTCTGAAAAAATGTAGGTGGTGCTATATTGAGCATCCAAAATCAGAGCTTTACTTTAACCGCTACAATTTCTCCCACACCGATTAATCACTTGAGTCGCTACAGTGATCGAGTTGCACAACAAAGGGGTCGGGTTGCGGGCATAAGGAGCGTTGGCTGCAGCAAAAAAGTAGGCAGCTGGCACATTACAGCTAAAGGTCACAATAAGGAGATGAGGTTTTTCGGTGAATACCCAATTCCCAGAGAAATCGCTGGTCGCTACAACCCAATCCATGCAATGCTATTCAGGTGAAAAACCCAGCTAATACAAACGTTCAGGTGCTAAAATGTTAAAGCGGATGTGGGCGATGATCACCTGGAAACCATCGCGTGAGCATCCGCAAGATTTCTATTGCCTGACACCCTATCTGAACAGCCTAGACCCGATTGAAAATCCCCGCACCCGGATCCGTGACGGACAAAAGGAACGCGAAGCTGGTCGAGACAGAAGGACCGGCAAAACAATCTGGTTGCCGCTTTCTGATTAAGCGTCCTTCGTGCAGCAAACACAGCGACCGTGATTTGCGTAACACAAGCGGATGGAGTGCTCTTTATCAATTTCTTTTTCTTGTTCTTTGTCTATGTCTTGATGGAAGTACGTTCGCTTCGCGTTCGTAGAAACCGCACATTGATTTCATTACAAAAACTCAAATCCTTTCGGTTTTAACGATCACTGATTGCTACTGAAACCGGTGCGTTTTTTCCAACCTTGTATTCATCCGGAAGTTCCAATGGCCCTAACCGGCCATTAACCGTCGGCAACTGGTGCTGTGACGCGGCCCGCCGAACCTGCCGTTCGCTGCAAGCGCAAATTCATCGGCTGGCTGAATTCACACAATGCGGATGGGGTGGATGGCGTCTGCAGCCAACCGTCGCGCTTTGCGGCAAACTGCAGAAGACATCTTCTGCAAGGAAAGGAGCCCCACCATGGAAGTCACGAC
>NZ_JBQFYZ010000014.1:0-83797 GCF_056541905.1 Ruegeria sp. AF5 | reverse complement strand
GCTTGCTGCATCATCAGAACGCGGCGTAGATTGAAACTGCGGCGAGCCTGATCCTCCTAAGCCAATCAAACGCTCGTGTTCCAAATCATTCGATGACGGACATCTTCGCCCGGTTTCAACTTCGGAAACCGAGCACCAGCATTTGCTATGAGTTCAAGATGTGTTCCCTCTTTATTGAGCATCGCCAAAGCCGACATATCCACATCGCACAAACGCAATACGCTGTTGAGGATTGTATCGAACACAGGTTTTTCATCGTCGCGGGAACGGCTAATCACTTCGAGAACTTCTCGTGTCGCAGACTCGCGTTCAAGCCGGGTCTGAATTTCGTGAAATTGACGCACGTTCTCAATTGCGATCACGGCTTGCTCAGCAAACGTCTGAGCGAGCGACACCTCTGACGGATTGAAAGGACTGATCTCTCGCCGAAACAGAGTTAAACATCCTATTCCGGCGCCGTCCTTGATTAATGGAGCAAAAAGTACACTTCGGATGTTTGAAGTATCGACCATGGAACGGACAATAGGACTGCCATTTTTGTAAAGTTCGCTTGTTCCCATATCGTCGAATGCAACAAGACGACCATCAATGATTGATCGCGCCGCGTAGGACAAGTCTCTGTCCATACGCATCTGCCCACTCTCAAACAAATCGACTGCTGCTTGGAACATACCATTGTGAGCGGCCAGCGTCTGCGCGTTGTCATCTGCAGTACCCAAAACCAGCCCCGCAAACGGCGCATTGCAGAGCTTGCAAGCGTGGTCGAGGATCGCATCAAAGACAGGTTTTTCGTCTTCACGGCTCTGGCTGATGACTTCAAGAATGCTCCGTGTAGCCGCCTCTCTTTGTTGTCCGCGCGCGAGATCACTCAGCAGACTTTCTCGATCTAATCCCCCTCGCGAGCCCCGCGCGCCCATCTCAACCACCTCTTTACGCTTGTCGAATTTAACCATGTAGGACTTCGCATGCCAAACAAATGCACCAACGCTGCCAATCAACGACGGGTCCAAATGCGAATGAGCATTTGTCCAGGATCTGCCAGTTCGACCCTACCAACTAAAATGAGAGTCTCCATTCAACATCGCGCGCCAGGATGAGCGCTTCCAGCGTGGGCTTGATCCACACCGAAATTATGCAAATGGCGGGCGACGATCTGTGCCGTGCGCGTTTCGGTAAAGCCAATTTCCGGATGAGCATGCAGGTCCTGTAAAATCGCGGTCAAATCTTCGGCAGTGTCTGCAATGGTGAGAAGAACATTCAAGCCAAAATCTCTTTTATATGCGCTTCTGTTGCCGAATGAGCCTGGGCAAGGATGGCGGATTACCATTTTTGGCTGGGAGGCCAGTTCTTAGGTGGTTCTTTGCCAATCGAGTTTAAGTATTGAGTGCTCCCCATCCAGACCCTTTAGCGGAATTGTCATCGGGTCGCGAAAAAGAAACTCATTCGACCCGCCAACCATAATCCGCGTGGCGTCTGACACACAGATATCACTTGGCGCAGCAAGCGACGCGATGCGAGCGGCTTTGTTTACCACTGTTCCGAAGTGATCGGCGTCAGAGGTAATCACTTCGCCGGTATGCAAACCAATTCGAACTTGCAGTTTCGGTTCGGCAGTTTCAGCTGCGTTGGCGCGCTGAATATTCTGAGCCGCTAACAGGGCGGCCCTCGCAGACCCGAAAGTAGACATTACACCATCACCAAGCGATTTCACCAATTGCCCACCGCTATCGACGATATGGGTCTCGACCAGCTTTAGGTGCCTGCGCACAGAATCGGTCCAGAGTGTGTCCCCTATCGTTTCAGCGATCGTCGTGCTGTCGGCGATATCTGTGAACATGACAGTCGCAATACCGCTTTGACCAAGTTCGTATGGGGTGGACAGGGCGGCATCGAGAAGTTCCTCAAAACCTTTTGCCTCGTACCCGAAGCCTTCAACGTTGTTGACGGGAATTGAGTTGTGAACATGCACGATTTTCCAGGAACCCTTGTCAAGTTTCAAAATGACGGTGGAGCGCAATTGCGCGGATTGTCCCGTTTCAATCGCGTCGATGGTTGCCTTCCATTCCACCCAGCCAAGAGATCCGCATTCAAAACCACGCAGTTCATCCGGGCGCCACTGAAACCGTGGAACCTCCTGAATATACTGCGCCATGCCACGACGTAGCGCATCATCCCGCCACGCCTCATCCTCGTCAGAGCCAAAATAGGACAACGCTGGATCGTCAGAGAAAAGATGTGCGACCGTTTCGCCGTCGCCGCGACCGTACGCTTTGATCCAACGTTCCACTATGGCGGCAAGTTCTGGCGAAGGGCATATCCGGTCTGTCATCAAGTGAATGATAGCAACTACAGCGTCTTGCGCATAGCACTCTAAAAATAGAGAACCGGTGAAAACCAAATGCAGCAGCAGCGCGGAAAGCCGCGGCTAGCGCAACAGATAACCCATGGTATCAAAGCACTCAGAATTTTCGACGTCACGCAAAGATCACTTTCGAGATAACTGCATCTGGCGGCTTTTTCCGTGTTTTGTCTATTCATGCTGCGGTCTGCACGAAGTTCCCAATTCTCAACCCTTAGGCCGAATGAGATGTCCTCCATCTTCCCATGCAGACAAGCCCGCGCGAGCAACTTGTTCTCCGTTGGTCTCCTGAACGAAGTGACCTGCGTCTGGCAACATCAGAGGTGGGCGGACTACGCCCAATATTTCGTGCATGCGTTTCATCAGCCTCGGCGGGATCAGAACATCTGCTTCTCCTATCGCCATGAAGCTGTCGCCCGACCAGTCAGTTTTCCACCATGCCGCTGCACGTCGCGACACATCAACGCCCTCCATGTCGGGTTCGGTCATTACCAGCGACGGGAACTTCCGCACGCCGCCCCGATAACGCGCGTCCGGGAAAGGGGCGGCGTAAGCGGCCGCAACTTCATCACTCATGCCGGGCACGTATTTTTGAAACAATGCGGCCACGTCATAGTCCGGTTGAGTTCGGTGGAATTCCCTCCAGGCATCGAATCCTTCGCTGCTACCGCCACCCAAGCCAAGAACTGTGTTCATAACCAATAGCCGATTGAAGCGATCAGGCATGTCTGGTGGAATGGTAAGACCAAGAAGCCCACCCCAATCCTGTACAACGAGTGTAATTCCTTTGAGATCGAGCGTTTCAATCAACTCGATCAAGCTCTGTCGGTGAAATGTGAAAGTGTAGCAATTGTCTTGGATAGGTTTGTCAGACCGGCCGAAACCGAACAGGTCAGGAACGACAACTCGGGCGCCAGTCTCGAGAAAGACCGGGATCATATGCCGATACAAAAAACTCCATGAAGGCTGCCCATGAAGGCACAAGAACACCCGCTCTGCATCCTGCGGACCTTCGTCTATTCTTGCCATCCGCAGGCCTTCATACCCGGCCAACTGATCTTCGTACTGAGGATGCCAGGCGAAATCAGGCAGGTTTAGAAAACGATCGTCTGGCGTACGTACTGCGTCAATAGGTGACAATCCTGTTCCCTGCATTTCTGTTTCTGTTGGCTAAAATTGCATCTTTCAGCGTAATCTCACAAGCTGACATGGCAATTCACGAATGAATGGCAACTTCGTCCACGACCTGCTCGTTGCCTTCGAAATCTTCGCCGCGCGCAGCACAGATGGCCGGTTTGACCACTGCCATGCATCGAAGAAGTTTATGCACATGCCGAATCTTTCTCGCTGCGTGCGTGCGCAGCGAGAAAATCGAATTCACAGAATGGGCTCAGCGCTGCCATTTTCTGCGATGAGCATGATTGACCGCTCGCAGCCCTAAGCGGCCCTTCAAATCCGAGCTTTGCAGTTACTGAAATGCGCGATCAAGCTGCCGGTTTTCCCAGCGCAACTTGGTTCCGGCACCGCTAATCTGGCAACCCTGCCCGGCGAAGCGCTTCAAAGTAACGTTCAGCGCCTTCTGAACCGCCATAGTCCACGTTGCTACGCCATTTCGAGATCGTTTCATCAGGTTCCATTTGCAGCATTTGCGCCAACGCCGCAGACGCCTTTTCAGGTTCCCCAAGCATAGCGTGAGCAGCGGCTCTCGTGCTGTGAAGTGCGGCATAGTTCTTTGAAAAGCGCAAACCTGCCTCAGCATAGGCGATAGCATCATGGTCTCGACCAAGCATTACGCAAGAGGTGGCGGCCCCTCCGGAAGCACCCACGAAAACGGCCCCATATCGGCCCAACCGGAGCGCCGTCTGAAAGCAGCTTAGTGCCATTTTAGGAAACCCGGCCCAGTTGTATCCCCAACCCATGAACAAATGCAGGCGGGCATCTAGTGGCGCTCGTTGCCGGATTTGCTCCAGCGCCACGGAAAGTCGATCCGCGTCCCCGTCGACATTGTAGTCAGCCACTGCAACACTCAGATCAAGCGTTGGGCTTTGACCCGCCATGTGTCGTCCGGCCTCGATCCAGTGTGGCAGCTTCTCGTAGTTGGATGACAGATCGCGTCGAAGATCATAGGTTCTCGCACCATTCATTGTCCAAATAGCTTCGGCATAAGCGGCGGCGAGGGTTGGTTTGGCCTCGATGGCCCTGGCGTGGTACGACAACGTCTCTTTATAGCTGTCGATGCTGGCCTCCGACCATGTGATCATGCCCATCAAGACGCACTGTTCGGCAGTCAGCTCGTCTTCAGGTAAAGCAGAGAGCTTTGCGGTCAGCGACTGGATCAAGATCCCGCTAACGGCATCCAACAGCTTTTCTACAACCTCGTCTTGCCAATCAAAGATAGCTTCGACCGAACCGTCGAACTTCTGAGTCCAGATTTCAGAACCAGAAGAGTCATTTAAGCGTGCTTCCAGACGCAATCGGTCGCCGTGTCCACGCAGCACGCCGCGAAGTGCATATCCCTCTGATGCTTCCGTGGAGGTTATTGCCGCGTTTAACCAGTTGATCGTCCGAAAATAAGAACCGAAATCTGAAGTGAGAGCTGCGGCCATTTCCTTGAGCTCAGCGCGTTGGTCGCTGCACGTGACAGGATGGATGGATAGCTTTGGCAAGCTCGTCTCTGTAAAAGAAGGCGAACTTTGCGGTGCACTCAGTTGTGGTCCATCGTGAATCCACACATCCAGGCTGCGTTGGATGTTCTTGAGCCTCTTCTTCCCAACTGCTTTGAAAGCGTCTGCCAGATTGTGTTCAAGGTTCAGATGTACGGGTTCAGAAATTGCGATACCACCGGTTGGCGCAATGCTCTCAAGCCGTGCGGCAATGTTCACACCGTCACCCAGGATGTCATCACCTTTTTCTGTGATGTCACCCACATGAACACCGATCCGCATGTTTATTAACGAGTATTCAGCCAACTGCTCTTGTAGCTGCATTGCTGCGGTTACAGCTTGCGCCGCGCTGTCAAATTGCACCAGCCAACCATCGCCCATGCTCTTCACGACACGACCTGATTGGCCGGCTATCGTTGGGGTGACGATGTCGCTTTCCAGGTGATCAAGCATTAGAATTGTGGCTTGCTCATCTTTGTGCATAAGCGCCGAATACCCAACGACATCCGCGGCTAGAATTGCCGCCAACCTTCGTTGCAACTGTTGTCCCTTGTTCGACATGCGTTCGACGATAGATGATGCGGCCCTCTACTCCAACTGCCTGAATGCGAGGTTCGCTCGGGGCTCTTTACTGATGCTCTCCGCCCTTGGCATCAGCGTCAGTTCGCGGTCCAATGCGGGGATAACCATCACTTGTAGATTGCCGCATAGCGAGGTGCGAAGAACTTGACGAAGGCTCTGACCTCGGGCCGGCGATAAGCTTCCGGCGAAATGAGCATCAGGTGCGGCACCGCAAGTTCGGGGATTTCGTCGAAGCACCGGATAAAGGAGTCGTCTGTTTCAACCAGTTTCACATTGCTGATCCCAAGGCCTTGGCCTGATCTGATCGCTGCATGCATCAGCTCGAGTTCAGTGAAAGACATAGCGATCTGGTCCGGTGCCACATGATTGGTCAACCATTCGTGGAATACATTCGGAACATCGTCCCGCTGAAAGGTAACAAACCGATGCCCGGCCAGATCATCGGTTGACTCCGGCAAGCCAAATTTGTCCGCGTAATTTCTGCTGCCGAACAAAGACCAGCGGGCCGTGCTGATCTTACGACAGATCAGGTCAGGATCGGGATCGGTTCGAGCCAGGCGCAACGCGATATCAGCCTCACCGGCCATCAGGTCCAGCGCCCGAACGCTGGACAAGAACTCGAATGCGACATCCTGATTGTCGGCAGAGAACTCGTTTACGATCTCAATCATGCGTGCAGAGAAGTTTGCTGAATAAGCTGTAATCCGGATGGGCTGTGTCGACGTCAATTCCTTCGCGCAATCGGCAAATTCGCGGACTGAAGCCTCGATTGCTTCGGCGAGAGGAACGAGGCGAAGGGCTTCTGGGGTTGGTTTGAACCCGTGCGTACCGCGCTCAAAAAGCGTTAAGCCTGTTTCTCTTTCGAGAACATCAATGCGTCGGGCAACCGTTGGTTGGGAGACCTTTAGCTTTCTAGAGGCCGCAAGCGTCGACCCTTCTCTGAAGACGGAGAGGAACACACGAATATCCGACCAATTTCGGAACCCATTCTTCATTTTTGTAGAACAGCACAATCTTGTGCCGGATACCAGAAAAACAGGTGAACAGTTACCTTTGTTGCGACAGCGCAAGTAACTCGGAAAGGAACATGAGATGGCTTCCCATACAATGTCACCCAGCATCTGGACCGTATTTGGTGGACTGTTCGGTTGGACCAAAAGAGCCTGCCCCGAAACCCGTAAGCCGCAGCCTACAGCCAACGATCTTCACGCGGAACGCGACTATATTAATGACGTGATCTGGAGTAATCCCGCTGCGTTTTCGAGTGAACTGGACGTGCAGAACATGATGAGTCTGTATCCAGGAAGGTTCTGACGACACTTGGTGACAATCGGCCAAATAAGGCAACGAGATCACATCCAAGGCAGTTGCGAGCTGTAAGTGACAGCTACGTAACCGCGTAGTGGCCTTCTCAGCTATGCGTCGTCGGCTATGATTGCATCGACTTCGATCTCGACCAACCATTCAGGGTTCACAAACCGATTGATCGCCATAATTGTGTCGACGGGTCGTGCATCGACGCAATACTTCTTCCTTGCCTCGATGGCTTCTTTCCAATTGTCGATATCTGTCAGTATGACTCGCGTCCGAACAATGTCTTGAATTCCGGAACCTGCCTGTTCGAGAGCCGCCTTGATGATTTCAAAGCACTGGGTTGTTTGGGCAAATACATCTCCGACCCCTACGGTCTTGCCTTCAGCATCGACAGGTGCGGTGCCGCCAACAGATATGTGGGGACCAACCCGAACTGCTCGGCTGAACCCAACGATTTCTTCCATCGGATTTCCATTTGAAACTAGCTGACGCATGGCATGAACCTCCTGTTTGTCCCAAGTATACCCATTTTGGCACGGCTTGTTCTTGGTTCAGGTGATGCTAGGGTTTTTTGGTAGAAAATACTGAGCATTAATGGAGGGTGGTTGGGATGGCTGATCCGTTTCAAGATGTAGATGCTGCGGGTGCGGAGTTCATTTCCGCATTTGCCGACTCGATGGACGCGCGTCAGGCCGATCCCACAATGGAAAAGATCGTTTAAAACTATCTGACCAAACTTGAGTTTGCCAAAGATAGTCTGACGGTTGAAGTCGGGTGCGGTGCGGGAGCTGTCACGCGCCGCATTGCGGAGAAGGCCAAACCCGCGCGGGTCATTGGTTTCGAGCCGTCTGTAGGCTTTGTGACCGAAGCAAGAGCGCGGGTTGGGGGCCACGACAATGTGGAGTTTGAGGTCGCTGGTGGAGCGTCGCTGCCCCTGGATGATGGCTCAGTTGATAACGTGATAATGCACACAGTGCTTACCCATGTTGCAGACCCGGAACCTCTTTTGACCGAAGCAGGGCGCGTTCTTGTCCCCCTCCTGGCGACGATCCGTTGCCCGTTTCAGGGCCGCTTCGGTCGGACGATAGCGCGACGAGTTCCCTTTGTTGGTCCCGCGCTCAATGGTCATGTAGCCCGCCGCCTCGACCTTGTTCAGCGCCCGCTTGACCGACTTGGCGTGCTTGCCGATGGCCGCGCCGATGGTCTCAAAAGATGGGCGGCTCTCGCCGGTCTCGTGGTCCGCATGGGCCAACGCCAAGTAGAGGGCGACGCGCAGGGCGTTGTCGTCCAACTCGTGGTCGGTGACCATCTCGAGCAGGAATTGCAGCTTGATCTTGCAGAAGGGCAGAAGCTCAGACATCGGCCCCTCCCGCGATTGCGATCACGGGCGCGATCTGGTATCCAGTCTGAGCAATCTTTTCGATTTGGCCGTTGACGCGGGTGCCAGCCCAGTCAGCGGCCTTTCGGTTTCTGAGGAGGCTGAACTCACCAAAAACCGCCTCAAAAGCCGCATAATCCGGACCGACCCTCAACAAGGGTCATAGCTAAACGGGCTAAGTATCTGGAATTATTGGTCGGAGTGAGAGGATTCGAACCTCCGACCCCTGCCTCCCGAAGACAGTGCTCTACCAGACTGAGCTACACTCCGACCGTGGCGGGTGATCTATACGCGGCTTTGCCGATGCGCAAGAGGATTTTGAGAAGCGATCATCCTAATCTTCCGTCTTTGGATCGGTAACGGACGGGCTAAACAGGTCACGCGACTCTCATGGCAGTGGATCCGTTTTGTACAGACGGATCTTGGTGCCTCCGTGGTCCACGACCGGACCGGGCGCCAGCAAAGGCAGGCGGGTCGCCCGAGCCAAAGCCGGAGCGCTGGTCACAATCCCAACACGCCATCCTCGAAACCGGCTCATCAAAGATTTACCCAAGGCTCCGTAGACAGAGCGCAGACGCTTTTCATCTCCAATTCGCGCCCCGTAGGGAGGGTTCACAATGACCAGCCCGGCGGGTCCCGCAGGGGGTTTGATGTCACTGACGGAAAGCTGTTGAAAACGCGTGTTGGCGTTAACCTGCGCTCTATGGGCGTTGGCTGTTGCGGCTTCGATAGCTCCGGCGTTGCGGTCAGAGCCACAGAAGGTGAGAAAACACTCAGCGACCTCTGACTCGCTGCGCATGTCTTGCCAGCGGTCAGGGTCGAAGCCCGCAAGGTTTTCGAACGCAAAACTGCGGGACCGACCAGGGCGCAGCCCCAGGGCAATCTCGGCGGCTTCGATCACGAAAGTACCCGAACCGCACATCGGGTCCAACACCGGTTCATTGCCGCTAAACCCGCAGTCTCGAAGAAACATGGCTGCCATCGTTTCGCGCATTGGCGCTTTGGCAATTGCTTCTTTATGACCCCGCTTGTGCAAAAGCTCTCCCGAGCTGTCGACCGATATCGTACAGATGTCCTTCTCGATTCTCAGCAAGATCCTGACTTCGGCGTCGGAAGAAATCGGAACGCCCAGAGTTTCTGATATCGCATGCTCAATTCGCTGCCGCGCGGCACCGGCATGATATATTCTGGATTTGCGGCTGGTGGCCTCGACTTTGACCGGAACATCGGACCGCAGGAACTCACCCCACGGAAATTTACGCGCGCGTTTGTCCAATTGGGCTAAATGCACGGCAGGAAAACTGCCCAGACGAACCAGAACCTTGTTTGCACCGCGTAAGGTCAGGTTGGCGCGCCAGACCTCGGACCACGAACCACGGCAAATGACACCCCCTGGAATCGTCTTGACCTGAGCGAACCCGTTGGACTGCGCCTCGGCACAGAGGGGGGCTTCAAGGCCCGGGGTGGCAATCAGAAAGATTTCGAAGTCTGTGTCTTTTTTCATTCCGGTTGCTTACACTGGAAGTTCAGCGGGCGCGACACGCAATTTTGACCCGAATTTTTGGCCATCTTGAGGGAAAAATCCAAGATTTTGCAGTTTGATCTTAACTTTCGGCGGTAACAGGTTTGCGTTTGCGGGCATCCGCGCGTAAAGGGTCCGTGATCAGAAATACGCCTGCGGAATTTGGACCCGTTTCGACGCTTTTGCGATGGGCACCGGAAAAAACCGCGTTATTGCATGACCCCTAAAGGGTGTCGGCAGGGCTGGCGCAGGAAAGAGGCTTGGAAGAACGTAGCGGTATGCAAACTTTCAAACTTAAAAAAGGGTTGGACCTGCCAGTGGAAGGCGCTCCCGACCAAACCATTCATCCGGGTCCGGAATACTCGACCGTTGGCGTTCTGGGTGGGGACTACATTGGCCTGAAGCCAAAGATGCTGGTGCAGGAAGGTGATAGTGTCGAGCGGGGTACGCCGCTCTTTTGTCACAAAGATGCGCCTGACGCGATGATGGTCGCACCGGTGACTGGCAAGATTGTTGCCATCAACCGGGGTGCCCGCAGGGTGTTGCAGAGCGTCGTCATCGAAGTGTCCGACGCCAATGACACGGGCTTGGATTTTTCGAGCGTGGGCGATGCGCACAGCGCCGAAGGCGTGACTGCAAAACTGTGCGCCGCTGGTCTATGGACCTCATTCCGCACGCGACCTTATTCGAAAACGCCTGAACCCGGTGCCAAGCCGAACGCGATTTTCGTGACCGCCATGGACAGTGACCCTTTGGCGGCTGATGCCGCCACGATCATTGCCGAAGCGCCCGAGGCCTTTGCCGCTGGGTTGGCGGCAGTCAGCAAGCTAACCGAAGGCAAGACTTATATTTGCCAGAAACAAGGTGACACGATCCCCGGCGCGGATGTCGCCGGTGTCGAGGCCGTGGCGTTTTCCGGTCCACATCCATCGGGCCTGGCAGGAACGCATATTCACTTCCTCGAACCGATTTCGGGGGAAAAGCAAGTCTGGACTATCGGTTATCAGGACACCATCGCGATTGGCCGCCTGATGCAGACCGGGCGTCTGGATCCGAGTGTTGTGATCGCCTTGACCGGGCCCGGTGCGCGTCAGCCGCGTTTGATCCGCACCGTGATGGGCGCGTCCACGGACGACTTGACACGAGGTGAGGTAAGTGTGGACGGAACGCCCCGCATTATCTCGGGTTCGATCCTGTCGGGTCAACATGCCGACGGACCGACCGCATATCTGGGGCGGTTTGCCCGTCAAATCTGTATCATCCGAGAGGATCACGATCAGATTCCGATGGGTTGGATCCGACCAATGCCTTCCAAGTATTCCGTCCAGCCAGTATTGGGCTCGGCCTTTTCCAGAAAACTCTATGCTTTCACGTCCAACCTGAACGGTGGCCGCCGCGCGATGGTGCCGACAGGCGTGTTCGAGGAGTTGATGCCGCAGGATTACCTGCCCACACAATTGCTTCGGGCGTTGCTGGTGATGGATACGGATACGGCTCAGGCACTGGGAGCGCTTGAGCTGGACGAAGAGGATCTGGGCCTTGTGGGCTTTGCCTGTCCGGCGAAATATGAATACGGGCTGGCGCTGCGCGACTGCCTGAAAAAGATTGAAAAGGAGGGCTGATCCGAATGGGATTGCGTAACTTCTTTGACCGGATCGAGCCGAACTTTACCAAGGGCGGCAAGTACGAGAAGCTTTTTCCGATCTACGAGATGGTGGAAAGCTTCATCTACACTCCGAAAACCGTAACCACCGTTGCTCCTCATGCGCGGTCTTACGTGGATATGAAGCGGATCATGACGTATGTCGTGATTGCTACTATTCCGTGCATCCTGTGGGGAATGTGGAACACCGGTTATCAGGCAAACTCGGCCATTGCCGCGCTTGGCCCAGAGTCTGCAACCGGCTGGCGGATTGCAGTTCTTCAGGTTTTTGGCATCTCGCTTAGTCCGGACAGTATTTTTGCCAATGTCATGCACGGGCTTATGTACTTCCTGCCGATCTATATTGTCACGTTGGTGGCAGGCGGTATTTTCGAAGTCATTTTCGCAACTGTCCGCGGGCATGAGGTGAATGAAGGCTTTCTTGTCACTTCGATGCTTTACGCCCTGATCATGCCTGCAACCACGCCTCTGTGGCAGGTTGCTCTGGGAATTATCTTTGGTGTTGTCATCGGCAAAGAGGTATTCGGCGGCACTGGTAAGAACTTCCTCAACCCTGCCTTGGTGGGGCGGGCGTTTTTGTATTTCGCCTATCCCGCGCAGATGTCGGGCGATGCAGTCTGGACCCCGGTTGACGGGTTTTCCGGGGCGACGGCTCTGGCTGTGTCGGCTGCCGAAGGCTACCAGGCACTGGCCGCCGACGGTATCACCTGGTGGAGCGCGTTTTACGGCACCATTCAGGGCAGTATCGGGGAAACCTCGACTCTGGCCTGCCTGATCGGTCTGGCCTTCCTGCTGATCACCAAGATTGCCAACTATCGGCTGATTTTGGGATGTCTGGCGGGCACAATTGCGTTCACCTGGCTGTTGAACCTGATCGGGTCCGAGACGAACCCGATGTTCGCAATGCCATGGTACTGGCATGTCGTGTTGGGCGGTTACGCCTTTGGTCTGGCTTTCATGGTGACCGAGCCGGTCTCGGCAAGCCACACCAATGTCGGGCGCTATATCTATGGTGCACTGATTGGTGTCATGGTTGTGTTAATTCGTGTGATCAACCCAGCCTTCCCCGAAGGTATGATGCTGGCCATTCTGTTCGGCAACGTCTTTGCACCGCTGATCGACTATTTTGTCGTTCAGGCCAACATCAAACGGAGGGCGCGTCGCCATGTCTGATACGCAATCCCCTGAACGCAAGGGCGCGATTGCCCGGTTTCTGGCGGCCTCACCGGATTCGGTTGGCAAAACGATCTTCATCGCTGTTGCGGTTTGTCTCGTTGCCTCGATGATCGTGTCGGCCGCGGCAGTCAGCCTGCGCCCGGTGCAGGAGGCCAACAAGCTGAAGGACAAGCAGGTCAACATTCTTCAGGTGGCGGGGGTGTATGAACCCGGCATTGATGTCAGCCAGGCCTTTGCCGCGTTCGAGCCGCATGTTCTGGATCTGGCGACGGGCGAATTTGCGGACGACCAGTTCGACCCAGCCACCTTTGACGATCTGGCCGCCGCCGGTGATCCGGAATTAAGTGTTGCCCTTGACGATGACCCCGCAGGCATTGGTCGCAAGGCAAAGTATCGGGTCATCTATCTGCTGCGCGACGACAGCGGAGCGTTGGACAAGGTGATCCTGCCGCTGCATGGCTATGGGTTGTGGTCCACGCTTTATGGCTTCATCGCGCTGGAAAAGAACGGCAACGACATTTTCGGCCTGCAATTCTATCAGCATGGTGAAACGCCTGGTCTGGGTGCCGAGGTGGACAACCCGCGTTGGAAGGCGTTGTGGAACGGCAAGAAACTGCATGATGACGCGGGCGCCTTGCAGATCACCGTCGCCAAGTCACAACCAGCGGCCGGGCCCGAGTTTTTCGTAGATGCGCTGGCGGGCGCGACCCTGACATCGCGCGGGGTCGACAACCTTGTGAAATTCTGGATGGGCGATGCGGGTTACGCGCCGTTCCTGGCCAAGTTGCAAGCAGGAGAGATCTGATGTCGCAGACCAAGAAAGAGCTGCTGGTCGACCCCCTTGTCGACAACAACCCGATCACCTTGCAGGTGCTGGGTATCTGTTCGGCACTGGCTGTAACATCATCACTGCAAGTGGCCTTTGTCATGGCCATAGCGGTGACGTCGGTGACGGCATTTTCGTCGATGTTCATCTCGATGCTGCGCAACCAGATCCCGGGCTCGATCCGGATCATCGTGCAGATGGTGATCATCGCCTCGCTCGTGATTCTGGTGGATCAGATCCTGAAGGCCTATGCCTTTCAGATTTCCAAGACGCTGTCGGTGTTTGTCGGCCTGATCATCACCAACTGCATCGTAATGGGCCGTGCCGAAGCATTCGCCATGAAGAACCCCCCGGTGGCCTCGTTCATCGACGGTTTGGGTAACGGCATGGGCTATGGCCTGATCCTGATGCTGGTGGGCATCATCCGGGAGTTGTTTGGATCGGGCAGCCTGTTCGGCGTGACAATCCTGCAAACGGTCAACAATGGCGGTTGGTACGTGCCCAACGGCCTGTTGCTGCTGCCACCTTCGGCGTTCTTCGTGATCGGCCTGCTGATCTGGGCTTTCCGCACGTGGAAGCCGAACCAGGTTGAAGAACGTGAATACAAAATCCAGCAGGTAGAGGCGCACTGATGGAAGGGCTTATCTCTTTGGCCGTGAAGGCCGTCTTTATCGAAAACCTTGCGCTCAGCTTTTTCCTTGGCATGTGTACCTTCATCGCCGTGTCGAAAAAGATCTCGACTGCCATCGGACTGGGAATATCAGTCATGGTGGTGCAGGCGATCACCGTGCCCGCCAACAACCTGTTGCTGTCTTTCCTGCTGAAACCGGGCGCATTGGCATGGGCCGGGTTCCCGGATGTGGATCTGACCTTTCTCGGGCTGATTTCCTACATCGGCGTGATCGCAGCGATGGTTCAGATCCTCGAAATGATCCTCGATAAGTATTTCCCGCCGCTCTACAACGCGCTGGGGATCTTCCTGCCTTTGATCACTGTGAACTGTGCCATTCTGGGTGGTTCGCTGTTCATGGTCGAACGCGACTATAATTTTGCCGAGGCGACCACCTATGGCATCTCATCCGGTTTCGGCTGGGCGCTGGCAATCACTGCGATGGCAGGCGTGCGCGAAAAACTGAAATACTCGGATGTGCCGGACGGGCTTCAGGGGCTGGGCATCACCTTTATCACTGCCGGGCTGATGGCGATGGCCTTTATGTCCTTCTCGGGCGTGAAATTGTAAGGGGGGCGTGAGAATGGAAACCTTTTCGCTCGGCGTTGTCCTATTCACCCTGATCGTTCTGGCGCTGGTGGCCATCATTATGGCTGCACGTTCCAAGCTGGTGTCGACCGGCAACGTCAACATTACCATCAATGGTGAAAAGACTATCTCGGTTCCGGCGGGTGGCAAACTGCTGCAAACATTGGCGGCCGAAAAACTGTTTGTTCCGTCAGCCTGCGGTGGTGGTGGTACCTGTGCCCAGTGTCGCGTGAAAGTGCATTCGGGTGGTGGTTCGATCCTGCCGACCGAAGAAAGCCATATAACAAAGCGCGAAGCCTCCTGTGGCGACCGTCTGTCCTGTCAGGTGGCGGTCAAGCAGGACATGGAAATCGAAGTTCCAGAAGAGGTCTTCGGCGTCAAGAAATGGGAATGCACCGTTCGCTCGAACGATAATGTCGCGACCTTTATCAAGGCCCTTACCCTAGACCTGCCCGAAGGTGAGGACGTGAATTTCCGCGCCGGGGGCTACATCCAGATCGAAGCGCCCGCTCATCAGTTGAAATACACTGATTTCGACGTGCAGGAAGAATATCGCGAGGATTGGGATCGCTTCAATCTGTGGCAATACGAGTCAGTTGTGAACGAACCTATCGAGCGCGCCTATTCGATGGCCAACTATCCGGATGAAAAGGGCATGATCATGCTTAACGTCCGGGTTGCTTCACCGCCTCCGGGCTCAGAAGGAATTCCGGCGGGACAGATGTCGTCCTACATCTTCAACCTGAAGCCGGGCGACAAAGTCACAATCTCGGGTCCATTTGGCGAGTTTTTCGCACGTGAAACCAAGAAGGAAATGGTCTTCATCGGTGGTGGCGCCGGTATGGCACCGATGCGCAGCCACATCTTTGACCAGCTCAAACGCCTTGAGAACCGCGACCGCAAGATCAGTTTCTGGTACGGTGCGCGGTCCAAGAAAGAGATGTTCTTTGTCGAGGATTTCGACCAACTGGCGGAAGAGTTCGACAATTTTGAATGGCATGTCGCTCTGTCGGATGCCCAACCCGAGGATGAATGGAAAGGCTATACCGGCTTCATCCACAACGTTCTGTTCGAAGAGTACCTCAAGAACCACCCGGCACCCGAGGATTGTGAATACTACATGTGTGGGCCGCCAATCATGAACCAGTCGGTTATCAACATGCTGCTGGATCTGGGCGTGGATCGCGAAGACATCATGCTCGACGATTTTGGCGGGTAACTAAAGTAACCGGCGCTGAGTGCGCCGGTTTTTTCATTCCGGCGCCAGATCGACCTATTTTCCGTAATAGTCCCGATACCAGGCGACGAACTGTGCGATACCGTCCTTCAGGTCGGTCTGCGGGCGATAATTCGTCAGCCGCTGCAACAGCTGATTGTCAGCCCAGGTGGCATGAACATCGCCCATCTGCATTGGCATAAAGTTTTTGACCGCTTTCTGGCCAACAGCCTCTTCGATGGCTTCTATGAAATCCATCAGACGCACCTTGTCTCCGTTGCCAATGTTGACGATGCGGTACGGTGCAACGGGCGACAAGCTGTCACCATCTTCGATATCCGCGCGGCTGGTTGGGCGGACCGGCGGAACATCGATCAGCAACCTGATCCCACGCACAAGGTCTTCTACATGCGTGAAGTCGCGATACATGTCGCCATGATTGTAGATGTCGATTGGTCTGCCATCCAGTATCGCAGCGACGAATTTGAAATAGGCCAGATCGGGGCGCCCCCAAGTGCCGTAAACGGTAAAAAATCGAAACATGGTGGTCGGCAAATCCCACAGATGGGCATAGGAATGCCCCATCGCCTCATTTGCCTTTTTGGTGGCGGAGTAGATCGTCAGTTGGGTGTCGGCTTTTTCTGTTTCGATGAACGGCATGTCCTCGTTTGCACCGTAGATTGATGAGGTCGACGCCATCAAAAGGTGTTCCACTTTGTGCTGACGCGCGATTTCCATCACATTGAACGTGCCCACAACGTTCGACTCGATATAGCTGCGAGGATATTCAAGGCTGTGCCGC
The DNA here is from genome assembly GCF_056541905.1 of Ruegeria sp. AF5. Lineage (NCBI taxonomy): Bacteria > Pseudomonadati > Pseudomonadota > Alphaproteobacteria > Rhodobacterales > Roseobacteraceae > Ruegeria > Ruegeria sp. AF5. The sequence continues at coordinate 67,038 of NZ_JBQFYZ010000014.1, read as the reverse complement.
ACGCCTGCCTGCGCGGCCAGATGGACGATGACATCGGGCTGAAACTCCTCAGCGACCTGCACAAGACGGTCAAAGTTTTCCAAACGGTCTTCAGTTGCCGTAAATCCCGGGGTTTGAAGCAGTATCTGATGTCGACGCTGTTTCAGGGTCACATCATAATAGTCGGTAATCCCGTCATAGCCATGTACCTGAAACCCTTCTGCCAGAAGCAATTTGGCCAGATGGAATCCGATGAACCCGGCAGAACCTGTAATCAAAACTCGTTTCATAAAACCCTCAGAACTCACTGCAAATTCATCGCTGATCGAAAGGCGTTGATCCTATCATCAGATCAACTGCTTGCGAACATCCTGCGGGCCATATCGGACAATCTAAGGCTCGTGGTCAACACTTTGCCTACTCAAACAGTTGTTGATTGCGACCACTACGCAGGGCGGGTAGGGATCAAATGCCATGATGAAAGACTGGATCAGACGGCGGTTCCAATCCGCGGCGAAGGAAAGCACCAATGTGATGCCATGCGACGTGGCACCCGCGGAAAAGGTGACAGCTGTCGGTGATATTCACGGATGTCTTGATTTGCTTCAGGCGGTTTTGCCACGACTCGACGATCAAAGCCCGCTGGTCTTTCTGGGCGATTACATCGATCGGGGGGCATACAGCGCGCAGGTACTGCGGCATTTGCATCACCTGAGTGAGGCGTCAGACGGGCGGGTTCAATGCCTGCTTGGCAATCACGAAGAGATGCTGCTGCAGTTTGTAAACGACCCGGAACGATACGCCAGGCTTTGGTTTCATAACGGCGGAGCGGAAACTTTGGCATCTTTCGGTCTCGAATGTCCCGACGAGTTGGACAGTGGCAAGCATCTGCCTGAACTGGCAGAGCGTCTGCGGCACAAGATGGGCGACAGCTTGCTGGACTGGCTTGAAAATCTGCCGCTGACCTGGACCAGCGGCAACGTCACCTTTGTCCACGCGGCACTTGATCCGCGGCAATCCATTCAATCCCAGGATCGCCAGATCTGTCTTTGGGGTCATCCGATGTTTCCACGGCTTGCACGCAGCGACGCGCAATGGGTTGTTCACGGTCATACTATTGTAAGCCACCCCCAGATTAGAAACCGGGTTGTGTCGATCGATACAGGTGCCTTTGCCTCAGGCAGATTAACTGCCGCTGAAATAAACGGCGGCAGTGTCAGGTTTTTTTCAACCGGTTGAAACTATCCTACGATCATCTGCTTCATGCGAAGCGCTTCATACTCCAATTCCCTCAGACGGAAATGCACCACGTCACCGATAGTGATGACACCGCACAAATTGCCATCACGCAGAACCGGCATATGGCGGAAACGCCCTTCGGTCATGGTTTTCAGCACGTCATTCAGCGTATCCTCGGGCGTACAGGCCTTTACATCCCTGGTCATCAGGTCTTCGACCGACTGTGGCAGGGTCTGTCCGGGCGTATCGGCCATGCGACGCACGATGTCGCGTTCCGACAAGATCCCTTGCAATGCCCCGTTCTGATCTGTCACCAGAACAGCGCCAATCCGCTTTTCCTTGAGCGTGTTCACCACCGAATGGATGGTATCATTAGGCCGCACCGAAAACACCGCATCCCCTTTACCCTCAAGCAACTTGGCCACGGTCGTCTGCGAATGCGACAGGTTTGATTCCGCTGATTGGCTGTAGGTTGTCTTGTCAGCCTTGTCACCGCGCGACGGCGACTGGTAAGAGGTTGGAGCCATGGGCAATCTCCTTTTGGTTCTTGCAAAGTCTTTCCCTTTCACCTTAGCGCAGCTAAACGACCTGTATAGGGTACAATTGCACGAGTTGGCCAAACGCAGGTCAGCAAAGGGAGCTTAAGCCTTTGAATGAACTCTATCTTACGCCCCCCGTTGCCGCGCTGATCTTCTTTGCGGCTGTTGTGTGCGGTCACAACTTTCGTATGGCGTGGAAGCAACAGCAGCCCGGGTGGCGCAAACGCGCGTGGTTGTTTGGTATTCCGGCCGGAACTGGTCTTTTGCTGTTGGGTTTCCTTCCGCTGAAACTGTAATGCCAATTTGACTCTGGCAAGGACCGCTGTCATATGCCGGGCACAGAATGTCCCGGAGAACGCCCAATGCGTCTTTTGCCCATACTGGCCTTTTTCACCCTTCTTTCAGGCTGTCTTTTTGACAAGGAACCCGAAGTGGTCCGTCTGTCCGGTGAGACAATGGGCACGACCTACAATATCACCGCAATTGGCGAAGACCTTGACGAAGACGCACTGGCTGCGGCCGTCAGTGATAAGTTGGCAGCTGTGAATGCCAAGATGTCCAATTGGGATCCGAACTCCGAGGTTTCCGTTTTTTCCGCGTCGTCCAGCACAGATCCAATGCCTGTTTCCGACGAATTTGCGCTGGTTCTTTCGGCGGCGAACGAAGTGCACGCGAAATCCGGTGGCATCTTCGACGTAACCCTCGGCCCTCTGATCGAGCTTTGGGGTTTTGGCCCACGCAAACCCGAGGACCCGGTGCCATCTGATGCCGATATCAACGCAGCGCTGAACGGTGTAGGTCAAGAACGCCTGCTAGCGCTCGATACCGATGCTGGTACGCTTGCCAAGTCAAACGCCAGTGTGGGCATTAACCTGTCCGCGATTGCAAAAGGCTATGGAATTGACGCTGTTGCGGAAACCTTGCAGGCCGCTGGCATCGAAAACTATCTGGTCGAAATTGGCGGCGATCTTGTGGCCAAAGGTAAGAATGACGAGGGCGAAGCGTGGCTCATTGGTATCGAGAAACCTGAAACGGGTTCGCAAACCATCCAACTGGTTGTTTCACTGGATGATCGGGGCATGGCCAGCTCGGGCGATTACAGGAATTTCTTTGAACAGGATGGAGTGCGCTATTCGCATATCATCGATCCGACAACAGGCCACCCGATCACGCATCGCACCACCTCGGTTACCGTGCTGGCCGAAAACGCGATGATGGCCGATGCCTGGGCAACAGCCATGCTGGCTTTGGGTCAGGAAAAGGGTCTTGCTTTGGCGGAGGAGCATAAACTTGCCGTGTATTTCATCTCGCGGGATGTGACAGGCGGCGAAGATGCCTATATCACTGCCCATAGTGCGGGGTTCAAAGACGCGCTGGGATCGAACTGACTGTTGGAGCTGAGATGAGTACCTTTATTCTGGCCTTCATTCTTCTCGCTCTCGTCATGGTGGGCATGTCATTGGGTGTCATGCTGATGGGAAAGACCATCAAAGGCAGCTGCGGTGGTCTAAACGCGATCTCGGGCGCTGACAAATGCGTTGTCTGCCAAAAAGACATCGACCCCGACAGCCCACTGCGCGACAAGCTGCAATGTAAACGCGCCAAGAAGATGCTGGAACAAATGGACCGTCAGGCCTGACGCAGGTTTTGCTTCGTTCTGCGGATAGAAGGGGCTAACTAGGCCCTCGTGACTTTTGGGGAAGGGCGTCAACTTGGCCAAGGCAAACAACATCCTGTTCATCATGTTCGACCAGCTGCGCTGGGATTATCTGAGCTGTTACGGCCATCCACATCTGCATACTCCAAATATCGATCGTCTGGCTGCCAAAGGCGTGCGCTTCAACCGCGCCTATATCCAATCACCGATCTGCGGCAGCTCTCGCATGTCCACCTACACAGGGCGCTATGTGCATTCTCACGGCGCGTCGTGGAACGGAATTCCGTTGAAAGTCGGCGAGATAACGATGGGTGATCACCTGCGGAAGGCGGGGATGGATTGCTGGCTGGTCGGCAAAACCCATATGCGTGCAGACGCCGAAGGGATGGCGCGGCTTGGTCTGGAACCTGACAGCTTGATAGGTGCGCGCGTCGCCGAATGTGGGTTTGACGTATATGAAAGGGATGACGGTATGCTGCCCGAAGGTCCGGATGGGTATTATGACCCGGACGGGGCAAAGGAATACAACAAGTTCCTGAAAGCAAAGGGGTATGAGAGTGACAATCCCTGGCATGACTTTGCCAATTCCGGTCTGGATGCGGATGGCAACGTTCTGTCTGGCTGGTTTCTGAAGAATTCACCCGAAGCCGCGAATATTGCCGAGGAAGACAGCGAAACGCCCTATCTGACCGGGCGCGGGATCGAGTTCATGGAAACGCATGATGGCCCGTGGTGCTGCCATCTGAGCTTTATCAAGCCGCATTGGCCGTACATCGTACCGGACCCATACGCCTCGATGTATGGGCCGGAACATGTGTTGCCTGTGGTGCGATCCGAGGCGGAACGTCAGAATGCGCATCCCGTGCTCAAAGCCTTCATGGACACAAAGATCGGCCAGACCTTTTCGCGGCAGGATGTGCGTGAGGCGGTTATCCCAGCCTATATGGGGCTGATCAAGCAAGCCGATGACCAGATGGGCCGCCTGTTGGATTGGTTGGAGAGAGCCGGGCGGATGGAAAACACGATGATCGTGTTGACATCAGACCACGGTGATTTTCTGGGCGATCACTGGATGGGGGAAAAGACCTTTTTCCACGACGCCTCAACCAGAGTGCCGTTGATCATTTATGACCCGTCGCCCGAGGCGGACGCGACACGTGGCACAGTCAGCGATGCGCTTGTAGAATCCATCGACCTTGCACCGACCTTTGTCGATGCGGCTGGTGGGGAAGTGGCGACGCATATTCTGGAAGGTCACTCCCTGCTGCCCATCCTTTATGGGGAGGTGGACACGTTGCAACGCGATGTGGTGATCTGCGAATATGACTACTCGGCTTCGCCAATCGCAAATGTTTTGGACATGTCCGTCCGCGATGCGGTGATGTTCATGGTCGCAAGCAAGAAATGGAAACTGATCCATTGTGAAGGTGGGTACCGGCCAATCCTGTTCGATTTGGAGAATGACCCTGATGAGTTGAACGATCTGGGTGACAGCGCCGAACATGCCGGTGTAATCGCCGAAATGTACGAGCACCTGTTCGCCTGGACGCGGCGGGCGTCACAGCGCACGACCCGGTCCGAGCAGCAATTGATTGAAATGCGCACCAAAAGCCGGGGCAGGGGTGTTGTTCTGGGCGTTTATGATGAAAACGATGCACCACTGGATCTGACAGTCAAATACCGCAATCGCAAGGTGCGCCCTTTCCAAAGCTATCTGAAGGACTAACACCTCTGTGTTGGTTATAATTGTACATCATTGCAAAAGGCGGTTCACCCGTCGAAGTCCAAAGGATAGAAGGTGACCCAAGAGCAGCAAATGGAGTACATCAATGGCCACCCCCAAACCTGTAGTCCTGTGCATTCTTGATGGTTGGGGCCTGTCCGAGGACACAAAAGCCAACGCACCCTATCTGGCAAACACGCCGACGTTTGACGCGATCATGTCTGAGTGCCCGCATTCAACCCTGATCACCCACGGCCCCGATGTGGGTCTGCCTAGCGGGCAGATGGGCAACTCAGAGGTCGGGCACACCAATATCGGTGCAGGGCGTGTGGTCGCCATGGATCTGGGCCAGATCGACCTTTCCATTGAAGACGGGACATTCTTTGAAAACGAAGCTCTGCAAGCTTTCATCGCCAGTGTTAAGTCCGTTGGCGGTACTGCGCATCTGATGGGGTTGATCTCGGATGGAGGCGTGCATGGTCATCTGAACCATATCCTTGCCGCAGCCACTGCCATAACGGATGCCGGTGTCCCGGTTGCACTGCACGCAGTGACGGACGGGCGTGATGTCGCGCCAAGGTCAGCTCTGACTTACATCGCTGAGCTGGAAGAACGCCTGCCCGAAAACGTACGCATCGTCACCGTGAGCGGGCGGTACTTTGCCATGGATCGCGACAATCGCTGGGAGCGTGTCAGTGAAGCATATGGTGCAATGGTCAACGGGCAGGGCCGAACGGCCAGCAGCGCCCATGGCGCGGTTGATCACGCCTATAACCAGTCCGAATCTGACGAGTTTGTCACACCAACCGTATTGACGGGATATGACGGTATTCACGATGGCGACGGATTCTTTTGCCTGAACTTCCGCGCTGACCGTGCACGTGAAATCCTGCGCGCCATCGGAGAGCCCGGATTTTCCGAGTTCGCGACAGGACCGCGCCCGAAGCTTTCAGCACTGCTGGGCATGGTCGAGTACTCTGACGGGCATAATGCTTACATGACCACGGTTTTTCCAAAGCGCACGCTTGTAAATACGCTGGGCGAATGGGTCGCCAAGCAAGGGCTCCGTCAGTTCCGACTGGCGGAAACCGAGAAGTACCCGCATGTTACGTTCTTTTTGAATGGCGGTAAGGAGACGCCCGAACGAGGTGAGGACCGCTTTATGCCGAGCTCGCCGAAAGTGGCAACCTACGATCTACAGCCCGAAATGTCATCCGCAGAGGTTACGGCGAAGTTTATCGAAGCCATCGAAGGCGGGTATGACCTGATTGTTACAAATTATGCCAACCCCGATATGGTTGGTCATACAGGTGATCTGAATGCCGCAATCAAAGCATGTGAAGCCGTCGATCATGGGTTGGCTCAAGTCATTACGGCTCTTGAAAAGGTCAAGGGGGCGATGATTATCACGGCCGATCACGGCAATTGCGAAGTCATGGTTGATCCTGTGACCGGTGGTCCGCATACGGCCCATACGCTTAATCCTGTTCCCATAGCGCTGGTTGGCGGGCCAGAAGGTGCTATATTGCGCCAAGGACGTTTGTCCGATCTCGCCCCGACCCTGCTTGAACTGATGGGTTTGCCTAAACCCATGGAAATGACCGGGGAAAGCCTGCTGTCATGAAACCGGCTGCTCTGGCAGTGTGTCTGTTTTTGGCCTTGCCGGCGCTGGCCCAGCCAGACGCTTCCAAGGCTGCTTTGGATGCAGCGCAGATGCTCGAACAGGCGTCCATCGCGTTATCCGAAGCCGAAAGTGCCCGGGACCGGGTCAATGCTCTTACGGAGACGATCCATGCCTATGAGGCCGGGTTGGGTGCGATGCGGGTGGGATTGCGCCAAGCGGCTACCCGCGAGGCGCAACTGAGTGCCGAGTTGCGGACGCGCGAAAAGGAAATCCGGCGATTGCTTGGTGTTCTGCAAACCATTGAAACGACCGAACCACCCGTTTTGATGTTACATCCCTCCGGCCCGTTGGGGGCTGCCCGCGCGGGTATTATGCTGTCCGAGGTCACCCCCGGCCTGAACGCCAGCGCGCAGGAACTGGCGCAGGACCTAAATGAAGTGCAGACATTGCGTGTCTTGCAGCAAAAGGCCTCGGAAACTTTGACAGAGGGTCTGACGGGCGTTCAGGCGGCCCGTACCCGTCTGAGCGAGGCAATCGCCGACCGCACGGATTTGCCCCGCCGTTTCGTGGAAGACCCGGTGCGTACGGCCATTCTGATCTCGTCGACCGAAACACTGGATGGTTTTGCAAGTGGTCTGTCCGAGATCTCGGAGGGAGAGATCCTCGACAGCAATGCCAGCGTCTTGGACAGGAAAGGCCGGATATCAATGCCGGTACAGGGCATCTTGCTGCACAAGGCCGGTGAAACGGACGCCGCTGGTGTCACGCGCCCCGGCCTGATCGTGGGGACACGCCCGCGCGCCTTGGTCACATCGCCAACCGCTGCGACAATTCGCTATCGCGGGCCGCTGCTGGACCTGGGGAACCTGATAATACTTGAACCTCAATCGGGACTTTTGTTCGTATTTTCCGGTTTGCAGGAGGTCTATGGCCGGACCGGTCAGGTGATCCCAGAGGGCACACCAGTTGGTCTGATGCCCGGTGAAATGCCGGAAATCGGCGCAATTTTGTCAACAAGCAGTGATGGCACTGGAACTGACCGCTCAGAAACGCTCTATATAGAGGTAAGAGAAGACAATCGCCCCGTGGACCCGGAATCGTGGTTTCGGACCGACAAGGATGGATAAACGCGTATGAAGAAATTTGTGGTGGCCGGTCTGGCTGGAACTGTGGCAGGAATTCTTGCAACAACTCAGATCGCAGGACCCCTGCTGGCGCAGGAGGCCGAGAACAAGGCAAGCGTCTATGAACAGCTGGATTTGTTCGGCGACATTTTCGAACGTATTCGCGCCCAGTATGTCGAAGAGGTTGAGCCCGAAGAACTGATCGAGGCGGCCATTGACGGCATGTTGACATCGCTTGATCCGCATTCGAGTTATCTTTCTCCTGACGACGCCGAACAGATGCGCGTGCAGACCCGGGGTGAGTTTGGTGGGTTGGGTATCGAAGTCACGCAGGAAGAAGGCTTTGTCAAAGTCGTCTCACCTATTGACGATACCCCCGCCGACGCAGCCGGAATCGAAGCCGGGGATTTCATTACCCATGTGGACGGCGAAAGTATTCTGGGCCTGACGCTGGACAAAGCGGTTGACCTGATGCGCGGCCCGGTCGGATCCGAAATTATCATCACCGTCGTACGCGAGGGTGAGCCTGATCCCTTCGATGTCACTATTATCCGTGATACAATCAAGTTGACCGCTGTGCGCGCACGGACCGAAGGCACCAGTGTCGTGCTGCGTGTAACCACGTTCAACGACCAGACCTTCCCGAACCTGCAGGAAGGATTGCAGGAACAGATTGCCGAAGCGGGTGGCATCGACAAGGTGAACGGTTTTGTTCTGGACCTGCGCAACAACCCAGGCGGCCTGTTGACTCAGGCGATCAAAGTCTCGGATGCGTTCCTGAACGAAGGCGAAATTGTTTCCACGCGCGGCCGCGACCCGAATGAGGGTGAGCGGTTCAACGCCACCCCCGGGGATCTGGCTGAAGGCAAGCCAATTGTGGTGCTGATCAATGGCGGCTCGGCCTCGGCATCCGAGATTGTGGCCGGTGCATTGCAGGATCATCGCCGCGCTATCGTTGTGGGCACCAAGAGCTTTGGCAAAGGATCCGTGCAGACGGTCATGCCGCTGCGCGGCGACGGCGCTATGCGCCTGACCACATCGCGCTATTACACGCCATCAGGACGATCAATCCAGGCTCTTGGCGTCAGCCCGGACATCATTGTTGAACAGCCTCGCCCTGCACCTGCAGAAGAAGAGGAAGAGAGCAACGGGCGTACCCGGTCCGAAGCTGACTTGCGCGGCAGTCTGAACAATGACAGCCTGAGCGAGGATGAAATCCGCCAGATCGAGGAAGATCGTGCAAGGGCCGAAGCAACCGCTGAGCTGAGGAAAGAGGATTATCAACTGGCATATGCCATAGACATCCTCAAAGGCTTGTCAGCGTTCACCCCGCACGGGCCGTCCCAATAACCAAACCAATGGGTCGCGTACCACGCGGCCCTTTTCTTTCTGTCTCGCGAGATTTCATTTCATCATCCAGCAGCGCAATCCGAAGGCGTCGCGCAGAGAGCGCATAACCGAATGGATGATCCGATTTCGCAAGCGTTTCAGCCGTCTCCGCGGCTTACCCGTCGGAAAGCGCGTTTCAGCATATCCAACTCCGCGCGCAAAAGGTCCACTTCCGCCCTGAGATCATCGGCGGCGGGCTCTCCTGCTATTATGGAGAAACTCCCAAGTTTATCGACACTGCCTGCGTCGACTATGACGAAGCTGTGCACGCCTTCGGACAGGGCTGTGACGGGTACCGGAACATACAGATTCCATCCGTTGTCTGTAGGTGAAAGCTCAACACCCTCCAGAGCTTTGCCCAGATATCGAACCTCCAACTCTGGTTGCCGTTCGGCCTCAACATGGCCGTGCCAAATACCGTTTTCGAACCGAATGAAAGTCAGGGATGGTTGTGTCATCTTTGATCGTCTCACAAGTCCGCGCGATGGAAGCGGCAAAACGTAAGGTCTCGCACACTCATACGGTTCATCTGCGGTTTCTCAAAAATAAGATCCAGCCAGATCTTTTCGATCCGACGTTCATTCAGAGGCAGGTGAGCCAGGTCGAAATCAACTGCGTTCACGGTGTCAGAAGGGTCTAGCTGCCGCAAAACCTGCTCCATGTTGGGCCCGTGCTGAACATTGAGACGTGCAAACACGCCAGACGGTTTCTCGCAGTCAATCAGGGTTTCCAACCGGATCAGATGCTCGCGTGTCAGGTCGCGGGCAACCTCACGCGGCAAATCGATAGATACCGACAGGAACGACCCCTCGAAGCCAAAAACCTCGACCTCCAGACTGAACGGGGCCAGATCACTTGCCCCCCGGTTGCGGATTTGCCGCACAGCGATTTCGGTCAATGGGCAGTCGTGAAATAAGCTGACCTGATCGTCCATTACCGTTTTACGGGGAACAGAGGCCATGCCGGATTGCAACAACGGCGCGCGCCACAGGTCGGGTCGCCAGCTCCAGTCGGTGCCGACAGGCCGGTGAAACTGAGTTGATCCTATTTTCGGGCGGAGCAAGCGCGCATCCGCCAGTTGGATCAGGCGATCCAGTTGTCCACGCAGACTGCGCGCCTGATCGCGTTTCACCCGCAACTCGGCCTGCGCCGAATCTGGCGCCTGCCGCACGGCCCGGCGCCAGCGGCCGAGCGTCCGGCGATGAATATAGCGATCCAGAATCTTGCGCATGGTCTCTTCGTCCGACAATGTCCTTCTTTAGTCAAAGAAATGAGTAGGAATAAACCCGCAATCACAAAAACACTACTTGAGCGCTACGTTTTCCGGTTGGTGGCTAAGCGTAAAAAAGATAGGTGCCGGATTTGGAGCCTGACCCCGTCAATTCTTGCAATACGTCGGGTCAATGCTTACCGTCTGTTTCCTAAAAATGGGTTACCCCTGAACAGCCAAACATCAGTTCAGCTATCGATAAGGCCAGGCTATGGAGCCCACATTATTTTCTTTTATTTGGAAGCATTCAAAAAAACAGCAACTTGTCCTGCTGCTGTTAACGGTCCTGTCTTTCCCGTTTCTATATGCGTCGCTGGAGCTGCCTAAACAAATAATCAACGATGCCATCGGTGCGCCAGGCGATACGGTGACAATCTGGGGCATCACAGTGTCTCAGGTTCAGTACCTGATGATATTATGCTTTGCATTTCTGGCTACTGTAATTGCCAGCGGGTTGATGAAGATGCGCATCAATACGATGAAAGGCATCTTGTCCGAACGCATGCTGCGCCGTCTTCGCTATACCCTGATTCAACGCACGATGCGGTTCCCGAGATCCTATTTTGCTACCACCAGCCAAGGAGAGCTGGTCTCGATGATCACATCCGAGGCCGAGCCGATGGGCGGCCTTATGGGGGATGCGATCGCGCAACCGGTGTTTCAGTTTGGTCAGATGATGACAATCGTCACCTTTCTGTTCATGCAAAGCATCTGGTTCGGTCTGGCAAGCATCGCGCTGATCCCGCTTCAGGCCTGGTTAATTCCCAAGCTACAACGTCAGATCAACTTGCTGAACAAGGATCGTATTCAGGAGGTTCGGCGTCTGAGCTCGGAAATCGGGGAAAGTGCGGCGGGCATCAGTGACCTGCGCACGAATGGCGGTTGGCGGTATCGTCTGGCGCAGTTCAGTCACAGGCTGGGGACCTTGTTCGAGATCCGGTTCAAGATCTACAACAAGAAATTCTTTATGAAGTTCCTGAACAATTTGATCACTCAGATGACGCCATTCCTGTTTTATTCGGTGGGCGGATACCTGGCGATCACGGGCGAGGTGACAGTAGGTGCACTGGTTGCCGCGTTGGGCGCGTACAAAGACCTAAGCGGGCCCTGGAAAGACCTTCTGACCTACTACAACCAGGTACAGGACATGTCCCTGCGGTGGGAGGTGGTCACCGAAAGATTTGCCCCGGACAACATGATCCCCGAAGAGCTGTTCATCGGAGAGCCGGAAACCATCCCACATCTGACCGGTGATATCGAATTGCGCAATGTGACCGTTCGCGATGGCGACGGCAAAACCATTCTGGAAGACATTGATCTGACCATCCCGCAGGGCGCGCGTGTGGCAATTCAATCCACCCATGCGTCGGAACGTAGTGCGTTGGGCCAGTTGCTGACCCGCGAGGTTCTGCCTGTTCAGGGGGATGTGGTCATAGCTGGCCACAAGCTGGACGAATTGCACCAATCAGTTATCGCGGCCCGGATCGGGTATGCCTATTCACGCCCCTATCTGTTTGATGGGACTTTGGGCGATAACCTCATGATGCCGTTGCGCACACATCCGCAGCACGAGGCAGATGCCATAAGAACCCCGTCCCGTCGTCAGATCGAGTCTGTTCGGGCGGGTAACCCACCGGATTCGCTGGAAGATGAGTGGATCGATCCGGGGCTTGCCGGTCTGGACGATATTGATGGAATACGTGACTGGTGGTTCCAGCTGGTGGAAGCTATGGGGATAGACGAGTTCATGTTCCGGCGCACTCTGCGCTCCCAGTTTGATCCAGAAATACACCCTGTACTGGCACAGGAAATAGTCAGGCTGAGAGAAACCATCGCAGAACGGCTGAAAGAAAAAGGATTGGATCGTTATGTCTATAGGTTCGATCCAAACCAGTTTAACCCGGCCGTCCCGCTTGGGGGCAACCTGTTGTTCGCGGCACCGTCGCGAGACATATCTCCAGACATTCTGGCCGGAGACGCGCGGTTCGTGCAATTGCTCAGCACCCATGATCTGGCAGATGACGCGATCAGCATATCGAATGCTGTCATGGATACTCTTGGCAAGACATTTGGGCGGGACGGGGCCGACCATCCTCTGTTTCTGCGGCTTGGCATGTCAAAGGACATGTATCATCGGCTGCTCGACATCCAGGACCGGCGCAAAGCCAAAGGGAATGCCGCGCTGAGCGATCAGGAGCGCGCCTTGCTATTGACAGTGCCTTTCCTTCTGACCGCAGAACAGATCGGCCCGGATTTCCCAGAGGAATACAAGGAAAAAATCCTAGCTATCCGCAAGACCCAGGCTGAACGGTTGCGTGGTGCCATGGACGGTTTGTTCATGTCTGTGGCGCCTGACATCTATGTGCCGCGCTTGACCGTGATGGAGAACGCGATCTATGGCCGGATATCGTTGATGGCGGGTGCCCATGCCGAAGATATCGAAGACATCGTTGCAGAGGCCATGAACGAAGCCGGTCTGCGCCGTCGGGCAGCGGCCATTATTTATGACCTTCCGTCCGGGCTGGGCGGCAACAACCTTCCAACTGTGTTTCAGGAGCGTGCCGCTTTTTCGCGCGCAGGCATCAAACGCCCCGACATCCTGATCCTGGACAAAGCCCTAGCCAGCCACGACTCGGAAAGCCGGTTGCGCACGCGCCTGAAACTGCGGGAACTGCTGCCCGATTCCATCATGATATTCATGGAGGATCATTTTGCACATCCCGAAGCCTATGACTTGTTTGTGGAAATCAAGGATGGACGGATCGACGGCGTCTCGCGAAGCAGACCAGCGCATGAGGACAGCACGTCGGACGATCTGAGCCGGAAACTCGAGATCCTGTCAGCAACGCAGTTGTTTTCAGGCCTGGATGGCAGAAACCAGAGGCTGCTGGCGTTTTCGGCGCAATGGTACGAAGCCAGCGCCGGGCAAGTCATCTTTTCCCGCGGTCAGGCGCCGGATGCGGCCTATTTGTGCATTTCAGGACAGGCCAAACTGGATTGGTCCAACGAGGATGAAACGAAACGTACAATCTCGATCATAGAACCCGGTCGGCTTATCGGAGACCTGTCTATTATTACAGGGGAACTTAGGCAGCTGGATCTGGTCGCGACGGAAGATAGCAGCTTTTTGCGTATTGGCGCGGAAGAGCTGCGTGCCGTTGTTGAAAGCGATTCTTCGGTCGCTATGCAGTTGCTACAGACGGTTGCAGGGTATCTGACGACGCTTTCGAACAGAATCAGCGTGGCCCAGAACGCCGAAGACATGTTTCCACCCGTGACAGATGAAACGGTGCAGGAAGGTATTGGTAAGGATGCCTAGTGCGTATTCAGCTCATGCGCGTTTGATCGAAACAGCCCGCGCCAAACACGAACTCTGGCGTCTATTGCTGGGGCTGGCATTGATCGCCGTGTTGGTCAGCGTTTTGAACCTGGTGTTTTTTACCGTGGTCGCGGGGTTGGGCTCAGCGAAGTGGGCTCAGGAACTTTTGCAAGGCAGCACACCTTTGGCGCTGCTTTTGTTGCTGGCCAGTTTCGGGTTTATCATTCTTGGCGTGGCAGTGGCCGCACGTCAGCTGCAGCACCGATCCTTAGGATCAATTTTCGGCCAGCGGGGTCTGGTTGCGGCCCAATTTCTGAAAGTGCTGAAAGCCCTACTCATCTTGGGCGCTGTCGGTGTCTTGCTACCGCCCTACGGTTTGGGGGGATCTCTGTCAAAGAATCTGCCATTTTTAACATGGCTCTTGTTGCTTCCGGTCTCGGTATTGGTTGTCCTGATTCAGACCAGCGCCGAAGAAGTTCTGTTTCGAGGGTACATTCAGCAAGCCCTTGCCGCCAGGTTTCAATCGCCCGTCATTTGGATGGGGGTTCCGTCTGTTGTGTTTGCTGCTGGCCATTACACACCGGAACTGGCAGGAGAAAATGCAATTCTGTTTGTGCTGTGGGCCTTAATGTTTGGGATGCTTGCATCCGATCTCACAGCGCGATCAGGGACATTGGGGCCAGCTATCGCCTTGCATTTCTTCAATAACATCATCGCACTATTGTTCGTTTCCTTGCCGGACAACCTGAGCGGGCTGGCGCTTTTCTCGCTTCCGTTCGATGCATCTGACGCCGAACAGCTTCGTCCCTGGCTGGTGGTGGATTTGGCTGTGATGTTCGTATGCTGGCTGGCGGCGCGGCTTGCGATCAGGCGTTGATTGCATTTCTTCCCGTGGCGTCTTATTTGACGTCAACACCGCACAAGCCAAGGTTCCGACATGAACTGGATCACAAACTACGTCCGCCCCCGGATCAACTCGATCTTCTCTCGCCGCGAAGTGCCCGAAAACCTCTGGCAGAAATGTGACGAGTGCGGAACGATGCTGTTTCATCGTGAACTAGCGGAAAATCAGAACGTCTGTACCCAATGTGACCATCACATGGCGATTACCCCACGCGAGCGGTTTAATCACCTGTTCGACGGCGGAATTTTCACTGAGGTTGCAGTGCCAGCGCCAAAAGAAGATCCCTTGCATTTCCGCGACCAGAAGAAATACCCCGAGCGTATGCGAGCGGCGCAGAAAAAGACCGGCGAAAAAGAGGCGATGCTGGTTGCCAAAGGCGAAATCGGACGCACGCCTATCGTTGCAGCAGCGCAGGATTTCTCCTTCATGGGCGGATCAATGGGCATGTATGTGGGCAACGCGATCATCGCAGCCGCTCAAGAAGCGGTTAAGCTAAAGCGCCCACTGATCCTGTTCTCGGCAGCGGGTGGAGCGCGGATGCAGGAAGGCATTCTCAGCTTGATGCAAATGCCGCGCACAACTGTAGCCGTCGAAATGCTGAAAGAAGCGAATTTGCCCTATATCGTTGTGCTGACCCATCCCACCACCGGTGGTGTGACGGCGTCATATGCGATGTTGGGCGATGTCCACATCTCGGAACCAAACGCGTTGATCTGCTTTGCCGGTCCCCGAGTTATCGAGCAGACGATTCGCGAAAAGCTGCCCGACGGCTTCCAGCGCGCCGAGTACCTGCTGGATCACGGGATGCTGGACCGTGTCACCAAACGCACCGAGATGCGTGATGAGCTGATCACCATCACCCGGATGCTGATGAACCAACCACCGGCGATCAAAGGTGATCTGCCAGCACCGGCACCGGATGAAACGGCCAAGGTCGCTCAGGCCGAAGAGACCGGGAAAAAATGAACACCAAGACATCTGACGCCATCCTCGACCGGATGATGGCGCTACACCCCAAGATCATTGATTTGACCTTGGATCGCGTCTGGCGATTGCTGGCCGCCTTGGACAATCCGCAGCTCAAGCTGCCACCGGTTATCCATATTGCCGGGACCAATGGCAAAGGCTCGACCCAGGCCATGATCCGGGCGGGCTTGGAAGGGGCAGGGCGTTCCGTTCATGCCTACACCTCGCCCCATCTGGCGCGATTTCACGAACGTATCCGGTTGGCGGGCGAACTGATTTCAGAACCCGACCTGACTGCGGTTCTGGATGAGTGCTACGCGGCGAATGGCGGCGAAAACATCACGTATTTCGAGATCACAACCTGCGCTGCCTTGCTGGCCTTCTCTCGCTGCAAAGCAGATTACACTCTGCTTGAAGTCGGTCTCGGCGGACGGCTGGACGCAACAAATGTGATTGATGAACCGGCGGTGACAGTCATTACGCCTGTTTCAATCGATCATGAACAGTATCTGGGCGACACTTTGGGAAAGATTGCCGCCGAAAAGGCGGGAATTATCAAACCCGGTGTGCCATGCATCGTCGGCCCGCAGGAAGACGAGGCACTGGAGGTGATCGAGTACACAGCCGCCCGGTTGGGCGCACCGCTGCTTATACATGGCCAGCATTGGCACGTTCATGAAGAAAACGGGTGCTTGATCTATCAGGACGAAACCGGGTTGCGTGATCTGCCGCTCCCCAACCTGCTGGGTGCACATCAGTTCCAAAATGCCGGTGCTGCCTTGGCGGTTCTGCGTCATCTTTCAATGGGTGACACTGCCTACGAGGCTGCCGTGTCCAATGCCAATTGGCCCGCGCGTATGCAACGTCTCAAAACCGGCCCGCTGACCGAGCAAGCCCCCCAGGTCGAACTGTGGCTGGATGGAGGGCATAACGCGGCCGCAGGCATCGCGCTTGCCGATGTGCTGGCAAAGATGCCGCAACGCCCTACGCACATAATCTGCGGTATGCTCAACACGAAAGACGTGACTGGGTACCTCGCGCCACTGTCAAGACAGGTTGCAAGCCTGACCGCCGTCTCCATACCGGGCGAGGCGGCCACGCTCAGCGCCGAAGAAACCGCCGCCGCTGCCACCAAAGTTGGCCTGCCTTCTTCAGTCGCTGCAAGTGTTTCGGAAGCGTTGAAGACAATCACGGACAAAGACCCACAGGCGCGTGTCCTGATCTGCGGCTCCCTTTATCTTGCCGGAAACATCCTGCGCGAAAACGGTTAAGCTTCATCTTTTCGCAAATACTCCGGGGGAGGCGCGCGCAGCGCGACGGGGGCAGAGCCCCCTACTTCCCCCAGTTCTGGTCCTGCATTTCCCGCAGGCGCGACGCAGTACGCTCAAACTCAAAGGTGCCTTCACCTTCGACATACAACATCTCGGGCTCTGCCGCAGCCGAGCAGATCAACCGAACTTTTGCCTCGTAGAGCGCATCAATCAGGATGACAAAGCGCTTGGCTTCGTTGAAGTTATTTCTCGACAGACGGGGGATGTCCTCAAGCACCAGCACTTTAATTGCTTCTGCGATAGCCAGATAGTCTGCCGGTCCCAGCATCCGGCCGCACAGGTCATAGAACGAAGCCCGTGCAACACCATTGCGAAATGCGGGCAGTCCGACAGCGCGGCCTTTGACCTGCAATATCAACGGATCGGCAGGACCGCCTGCAAGATCTTTCCAGACATCCCGTATTTTCTGCCGCGCTTCGGGCCCGATGGGTGTAAAATAGACCGGAGCACCCTCTAGTCTGTTCTGACGGTAATCCGTGGGCGATACCAGTTCCCATACCTGCAACTGGTCTTTGATATGGGCAATAAAAGGCAAGAATAATTGCCGGTTCAACCCATCCTTATACAGCTCGTCCGGATGCCTGTTCGACGTGGTCACAACAACAACGCCACCCTCGTGCAGCAGGTCAAACAAGCGGCCAACGATCATCGCATCCGTAATGTCAGTGATCTGCATCTCGTCGAAGGCCAGCAGGCGGACGGATTTCACAACCTCTCTCGCCACAGGTGCCAGAGCATCTTCGACGTTCTCTTTTCGGGCCTTGTGCATTCCGGCATGGATTTCCTGCATGAAGGCATGAAAGTGAACGCGCCGTGCGGGGACTTCACCCAGCGTGTCGACGAACATGTCCATCAGCATCGATTTACCACGTCCGACGCCGCCCCATAGGTACAGGCCTTTGGGCGTTGGCGGAGCCTTGCGGAAAAACCCTCGTTTTACCGGCTCGGCCAGTGCCGCGCGGATGCGATCAAACTGGGGCAAAACGGCTTCTTGAGCGTCGTCGC
Organism: Ruegeria sp. AF5; assembly: GCF_056541905.1. Classification (NCBI taxonomy): domain Bacteria; kingdom Pseudomonadati; phylum Pseudomonadota; class Alphaproteobacteria; order Rhodobacterales; family Roseobacteraceae; genus Ruegeria; species Ruegeria sp. AF5. The sequence continues at coordinate 48,969 of NZ_JBQFYZ010000014.1, read as the reverse complement.
GCGTCAGAGTTCCATCCGCAACGCGGGCTTCGTAAAGCGAAATCAGATCCGTCATGACCCAGAGCCTTACCCGTGACCCAGCGCGTTGAAAAGATGCCATTTCCCTGACGTATCAAAATTGCTTATTCGTGACCGCAAATCTGTTGAATTGACGCGATCCGTAAATGCAGTCCGGTCCGTCGGACCAAACTACCCGAGGTCGCTATGCCGCAATCCACCCGCATGTTGAACCCGATCCTGATCGTTGGATGCATCATCATAACGGTCAGTTTTGCCGTGCGCGCGTCTTTCGGCGTGTTTCAGATTCCGATTGCCAGCGAATTTGGCTGGCTGCGCACGGATTTCTCATTGGCGATCGCCATCCAGAATCTGGCTTGGGGCATCGGTCAACCGATCTTTGCAGCTATCGCTGAGAAAGTAGGAGACCGAAAGGCCATTGTCCTCGGTGCCTTGACCTATGCTGCTGGTCTGGTTCTGTCGGCTTGGTCCGTCACACCGCTCGAGCATCAGGTTTATGCGTGGCTGGTTGGGTTTGGCATTGCTGGCACCGGGTTCGGTGTGGTTTTGGCTGTGGTCGGTCGCGCGTCCTCTGATAAAAACCGGTCCATGTCGCTGGCCATCGTTACTGCTGCGGGCAGTTTCGGGCAGGTTCTGGGCGCGCCGACGGCTGAGTGGTTGCTGTCATTCTTGCCCTGGCAACAAGTCTTCGTCGTGTTTGCCGCTGCCATTCTTGCGCTTGTATTGACCTTGCCTTTCATGCGGGCGCCTCAACCAGCTTCAAAGGCAGAGTTGCAAGAAAGCATGGGAGAAATTCTGGGGAAGGCGTTCCGAGATCCTTCTTATGCTTTGATATTTATTGGGTTTTTCAGCTGCGGTTACCAGCTTGGATTTATCACCGCTCATTTTCCGGCATTCGTAACCGAAATGTGCGGCCCGATCGAACCCGGCAGCGTGCTGTATTCCATCGGCATCACATCCACGTCCGCACTTGGCGCGGTATCGATTTCACTGATTGGTTTGGCCAATATCGCCGGGACTCTATTGGCGGGTTGGGCAGGTAATCATTTCCCTAAGAAATACCTGCTGGCCTCGGTCTATGCCGGTCGGACACTTGCTGCGGCATTGTTCATCGTTTTCCCGATAACGCCGCTGTCCGTCATTACATTCTCGCTGGTGATGGGATCGCTTTGGTTGGCCACCGTTCCGCTCACGTCGGGTCTTGTCGCGCACCTCTATGGTTTGCGTTACATGGGAACACTCTATGGCATAATCTTCTTCAGCCATCAGGTTGGCAGCTTCCTGGGCGTCTGGCTGGGGGGGGCGTATGTATGACCAGTATGGTGACTATGCCCTGGTCTGGTGGATCGGTGTGGCAATAGGGGCCTTCAGCGCCATCGTTCATCTACCTATCCGAGAGAACCGTCTGGCAGTCCCCGCCTGACGTGACGTTTCGCGCTCGACCTACGTGCGCGTGCCAAGGGTAAAGCCGTGTGGGGTGTTAATCTAGCCGACTCGGTCCGGAAACAATCCTGCAAGGCCTTCGGCCGAGGCGGCACAGACGCCGCGTTCGGTGATAAGCCCCGTCACCAGCCGGTTGGGTGTGACATCAAAGGCAGGATTGCCACCTTCCGTCCCGTTCGGGGTGACGCGAACATCGGCAATATCCCCCTGTCCATCCACGCCCATGACATGGGTCACTTCTTTTGTATCGCGTTCTTCGATCGGGATTTCCGACACTCCATCCCGAACCGTCCAGTCAATCGTGGGCGAGGGCAGGGCGACATAAAACGGAACCCCGTTGTCCCGCGCCGCCAAGGCCTTCAGGTAGGTGCCGATTTTATTGCAGACGTCGCCTTGTGCCGTGGTCCGGTCTGTACCGGTGATGACGGCGTCAACCAAACCATGTTGCATCAGGTGACCGCCTGCATTGTCCACGATGTAACGATGGGGAATGCCGTGTTCGCCAAGTTCCCAGGATGTCAGCGCCCCCTGATTTCGTGGTCGGGTCTCATCCACCCAGACATGAAGCGGAATGCCCGCGTCATGCGCGTGATACATCGGGCTTGTCGCCGTTCCCCAATCCACCGTTGCCAGCCAACCGGCATTGCAATGCGTCAATAGCCGCACCGGTTCACCTGCGGGCTTTCGGGCTGCAATTTCTTTGATCAGTTGCAGCCCGTGGCGACCTATCGAGGCATTGATCTCAACATCTTCGTCTGCAACCTCTTGTGCCAGTGCCCAGGCCCGTTCAGCACGATCACTTGGGGCAAGTGGCATCAGCGAGTCGCGGCATCTGTCCAAGGCCCATCGCAGGTTTATTGCCGTTGGGCGGGTCGCGTGCAATACGTCATACGCGGCGTCGAACGAAGCGTCAGAGCTGTCATGGGACATCTGTTCGGCAATTCCAAACGCGGCTGTTGCACCAATCAGTGGCGCACCCCTGACCCACATGTCGCGGATCGCTGTCGCAAATTCATCCAGCGTTTTCAGGGTAACCACCCGAAAGTCATGGGGCAGCCAACGCTGGTCGATAATCCGAACCTCACCTGCCGATTTGTCCCACCAAATCGACCGGTAATGAGCACCCTGTACTTTCATAATTCGGTCTCCGTTTGCGAATAGCCTGATCAGAAGTCTTTCGCAGCCTGCGTTCTTTCGGCGGGCTTGTAAACGGGCGTTTCTGGTTACCGTCTGGCATTTTAGCTTGCCGGTGACTGCACTTACCCTCGGGTCGCTGCGCGAAGTTCCCGCTCTAACGCATCCAGAAACCTCGAACGATCTGCTTTGCTGAACGGTCGGCCGCCGCCTCCGGCCCCCAATGGATTGGCGGCCCGCAGGTCAGCCATCAAATCACGTATCGCCAATTGCTGGCCAATGTTGGCTGCCGTAAAGGCCTCGCCGTTGGGGCGCAAAACTCGGGCACCCGCTTCGACGCATTTTGCGGCCAGAGGGATATCGGAGGTCACAACTACATCCCCTGCGCCGCAGCGTTCTGCAATCCATTTGTCCGCTTCATCAGCACCTTCCGAAACCACGATGACCTGTACAAGCGGGTTTGCTGACGGTCGAAGACCGCCATTCGACACCAGTGCCATAGGCACCTTGTGTCGTGTTGCAACCCGTTCGGCCTCGGCCTTTACAGGGCAGGCATCGCCATCGACATACAGCGTTGTCACGCCTTTTTGGCCTCTTTTTTCTCTGGTTGAGCAGGTTTCTTCCGCACCTTGAATTCGTCCGGGATCGGCATCCGGTTGAAAGCATCCAGCCCGGCGATCTTGTAAGCCTCGGCCAGAGTTGGATAGTTGAACGTGTTTTGAACGAAGTAATCGACAGTGCCCTTCAGGTTCAGCACCGCCTGAGCGATGTGGATCAGTTCGGTCGCACCTTCGCCCACAATCTGCACGCCCAAGACACGGCGGGTTTTAAGCGAAAACAGCATCTTCAGCATACCGTGTTCCAGACCCATGATATGCCCGCGCGAGGTTTCGCGGAATCGGGCCACGCCAACCTCATAGGGAATGCCACGCTCCTGAAGTTCTTCCTCGGACATACCGCAGGTGGAAATTTCGGGAACCGAGTAGATGCCATAGGGGTACCATGGGCTTTCCGGCAGCGTAGGTGTCTCAAGCGCATGGCAGGCAGCCACACGTCCTTGCTGCAATGAAGTCGAGGCCAGCGAAGGGTGGCCGATTACATCCCCGGTCGCGTAGATATGCGGAACCGCGGTCTGATATGTCTTGCGGTCTACCTTGATCCGATTGCGGTGATCGGTTTCCAGTCCGACTGAGTCCAGATTGAGTTTCGATGTTGCGCCCATGCGCCCGGCTGCAAACAGCAGCATTTCGGCCCGCACGTGACGCCCGTTTTCAAGGGTCACTTCCACATGCTCGCCCGCATCTTCAATCTTTTCGACAGACGATCCCAACCGCAGATCAACACCGTTTTCGCGAATTTGATGGGTGAAATCATGGATCAAGCGGCTATCGATGAAGTCCAGAAACGTATCCCGCGGCTCGATCAGCGTCACCCGAACGTCCAGTGCGGAGAACATCGTGGCGTATTCGACCCCAATGACCCCGGCACCGATAACAACCAGTGAACGCGGGATTTCTGCCATTTCCAGAAACTCGTCGCCATCGACCACGGTCTTGCCGTTGAATGGAACATAGTCGGGGCGATAGGTCTTGGTCCCCGTTGCAATCAGAAACTTGGCGGCCGTTACACGTGTGGTCTCTCCGGCATCAGTGGCGACTTCCACTTCATGTGGTCCGACAAACTTGGCTAAACCGTCGAGAGTATCGACGTGGTTCCGGTTGAACTGATGTTCCAGCACGTCGACTTCGTGATCGAGCGTCATATGCAGGCGCGCTTTCAGATCATCGGCGCGGATCTGGTCCTTGACCCGATAGGAACGGCCATAAAAGCTGCGCTCGCGCCAGCCCGACAGGTTCAGAACCGTTTCGCGCAATGTCTTGGATGGGATAGTTCCGGTGTGAACGGACACCCCACCAAAACGGTCTTTTCGGTCAATCACCAGAACCCGTCGCTTGAGCTTGCCAGCCTGAATGGCCGCAGAACGCCCCGAAGGCCCGGACCCGATGATGACCAGATCATAGTCGTATTTGCTCATATCTCAGTCTCCGTACAGCGCTTCGGCGTGGAAAACGATGTGATCTTCCATGAAGGTAGATACGAAGAAATACGAATGGTCATACCCGGGCTGGAGGCGGAAGGTTGCTTGCTGGCGACGCTCAGCGATGGCTTGGGCAAGCGCTTCTGGGCGCAGCAGGTCCATAAACTGATCATTGGTGCCCGTATCGATCAGGATGGGGCCGTCGAAACCGGTTTCTTTCATCAACAGGGAGGCATCGTGTTTGGCCCAAAGGGATTCATCATCCCCCAGATACGCGCCCAGCTGTTTGCGCCCCCAGTCTGCGCCCGTCGGGTTCGCGATGGGTGCGAAGGCCGAAACCGAGCGGTACCGTCCTGGAAGGTTCATGGCCAACGTCAATGCACCATGCCCGCCCATGGAATGACCCGTAATGGCCTGACGTTCGCTATCGATGGCAAAGTTTTCGAACAGCAGTGTGGGCAATTCGTCGGCAATGTAGTCCCACATCCGGAAATGCGGTGCCCAGGGCTCCTGCGTGGCGTTCACGTAGAACCCAGCGCCCTGACCCAAATCGTAGTCGTCATGATCCGCAACACTTTTACCGCGTGGCGAAGTGTCGGGAAATACCACTGCAATGCCTTGTTCCGCAGCCCAAGCTTGTGCGCCGGCTTTTGTCATCGCGTTTTCATGGGTGCAGGTCAGACCAGACAGATACCACAAGATCGGAACCGGGCCATCTTTCGCCTCGGCCGGAAGAAAAAGGCCAAACGTCATGTCGCATTGGCATGTCGACGAAGCATGGCGATACACGCCTTGCACTCCGCCGAAACAGGCATTTTCCGAAAGGGTTTCCATTAGGCATCGTCCTTATTCTAGAGTCGCAACATGGCTAACGATCCACGGACCCGGCGTAAAGTCCGAGTGCCTTTGGAGTGAGTATTTTTGAAAGGGTGAAGGTCAGGGGGTACCTAGAGCCGCAATAACAAGTGGTATGGTGACAATGCTGACGAGCGTCGACAGTAAAATAGCAGCCGAGGCGCGCTGTGGGGCAATGCCGTAATGCGCGGCCAGCATATAGACATTTCCTGCTACGGGCAGAGCTGCTGCTGCAATTGCAACGCTTGCCGGGAATGTTTCGATCGGGATCAGCCAGATCAGGGCGATTGCTACGAAAAGCGGGTGGAGCACTAGTTTGCAGAAACTCAACCAGGCTGCGATCTGAAATCTTTCCGCGGATTTGCCAGCAAGGGACGCACCGATTGCAAAAAGCGCTCCGGGGGTTGCGGCACCACCGAGGATGGTCAGAAAGTTGTTCAGCGGATCGGGAACCGGGACTTGCAGGGATGACCAGACGAGCCCGGCAGAGATCGAGACAATCATCGGGTTCTTGAGCAGACCCATTCCAATCAGTTTGAAAGTGGCTGGCGTCAGCCTTCCGTCACGCCCACCGTTGATCAGGATCACGATCAGAGACGAGAATACAACCAGATCTACGGTCAGGACCAGCATGACCGGGCCAATAGCGGCTTCGGTGAACAGCAGCGCGAGCATTGGCAGGCCAAGAAAGCCAACGTTCCCAATAGCAGCGCATTGTGCCTCAACCGCCGAAGTAGGCACGTCAAGGCCGCGTATCCACGCTATGCAAGTTGCTATGCCATAAACAGCAGCGGTTCCTACGAGATAACCGAAGATCAGTCTTGCGTTGAAAATCTCTGCAAAGGGCAGGGTCGCTGCAAATCGAAACAACATTGCCGACAGCGCGAAGAAGAAGACGAACTTGGTCAGATATGCGGTTGCTTCGGCCGTAAAGAACCGTGTGCGCCCAGCCCAAAAGCCAAGGCCGATGATTGCAAAAAAGGGCAGTGTACGCAAAAAGATATCGGCCATGGGCCAAGTCCTAGCACGGTTTAGAACCGTCGCAAGAGCTCAACACCCCAAATTGGGCGAGGTCAGAGTTAAGGGGGATACGAGAATCCTTGTACCTGAACCGAACGGTTTATAAACTGTGACAGGTATTGATCGAGGAGATGACATGACCCAGACCGCCACCATCCTGCGCACAGGCCGAAAGTTTGATCAGGTTTTGCGCGGGGCCCGAGAGGTTTTCATGGCGGACGGATTCGAGGGCGCAAGCGTGGATGACATTGCCCGCGCGGCTGGAGTGTCAAAAGCAACCTTGTACAGCTATTTTCCGGACAAGCGCCTTTTGTTCATGGAAGTTGCACAAACGGAATGCTGTCTTATGGCCGAACGGGTCGTCGCGATGATCGACGAGACCAAACCCGCACGAGAAGTTTTGATGATCGCGGCCACACAGTTGACGGCGTTTCTGGTTTCAGATTTCGCGCAGCAGGTTTTCCGCATTTGTGTTGCCGAACGAGACCGGTTTCCGGAACTTGGCCGCGCATTTTACGAAGCGGGGCCGCAAAACGGCCAGCGTCAAATGGCAGAATACCTTGAAAAAGCCGTGGCTAAAGGTGAGTTAGCAGTTGAAAATGTCCAAATAGCGGCTGAGCAGTTTTCCGAGCTTTGCAAAGTACGGATCTGGACCCGGGCTGCATTTGGAATTCAGAATTCATTCAGCAAAGAAGAAATCGCTGAAGTAGCGACACAAGCCGTGGACATGTTTCTTGCCCGGTATGGGGTCTGATCCAAGAAAGAAATGGCCCATATCCGGATCAGGGACACAGGCCATTGCTCACACACCAGAACACTCGATGCAGTTCAGCTTACTGCGATAAGTCTTTTCAAACTCTTTATTTGTCGAACTATTGGTGTGGCTTGGGACCCAACATTGGCCGGAAAGAAAAGCAGGTCAGCGTTCAAACTTGTTGCCCAGCTTGATGCACTTTAGCTCGTTAGCAACAGGCCAAGCCAGAAAGAAAACCAGCACAGAGCAAGGCTGATCAGAATATTACCTGCTGCCAAAAGCAATGTGCGCTCGCGGTGAAGTTCGAGCGATTGGTAGGCAAAGCTGGAGAAGGTTGTAAAACCACCGCAAAATCCGAAAACAAGGCGTTTTTGGTCCTCGGGAATGTCTACTGGACCTCCTAAAAACCCAACCCAGATCCCCAGCAGAAAGCTACCCAACACATTTACGAGCAAGGTTGCTAGTGGCAAGTCGTGCCGAATCTTCAGCGCCAGCCAATGGCGCATCACGGCCCCCAGACCTCCGCCCAACGCGAACATGGAATGAAGATACACTTCGCTCATGACGGCGTCTTTTCGGAATGAAAATGCCGTCCAAGTCTTTCACCAAACAGCGCGGCAGCAAGGCCAAATGAAACTTCCAGCCCGATTGCCAGGGACGTTACCCATAGGCCGCCGTCGGCTATTCGTTCAAGATCTGCAACAAAAGACGAAAAGGTCGACAATCCACCGCAAAACCCGACGGCGCCAAGATGCAGAACATGCGCGTGCACCTTATTGCGCACGGAATATAGCCAGCCTAAAACAAAACAGGCGACTACGTTGATGCCAAAAGTCGAGGTGAGAAAGCTTAGACCTGGGATCTCTAGTGTAAACGCCTCACGCAACAACGACCCAAGTGCACCGCCTGCGAAGACGGACAGAAACATCACGCTTTTTCGGTCATGCCAGAGGTGGGATTGTGTGTTTGCCAAGGATCGGCCCTTTGTCGTCCGTTAAGCGTGATTTATCCGCCGGTTGCACCGGGTTCAACAGTTGGGCGGTTCGTAACATGATTTCACGTTTGCGTCCCTCAGCAGACATTTTTCCGCGGGCACTTGAAATAAAATTTCAATCTGTTTCACGTTGAGTTCTGACAGCATGGCTCATCAGCCCGATAATAACACAAGGAGTGTGGAACATGATTGTACGCAGAATTTTCTTTTTTCTGAGCTGTGTCTGTCTGCCGTTGGTTCTGATCCTTGGGTTCTTCTGGTCGCCTGCGCTTTGGCTTCTGATCATTTTGGTGCCGTACGCGATCATCGGTCTTTATGATGTTCTGACGACCAGGCATAACGTCCTGAACAATTACCCGGTTCTTGGGCATTTCCGGTACATGCTGGAATTTGTAAGCCCGGAAATTCGCCAATACTTTGTGGAAACCAACGAAAGCGGACGGCCTTTCAACAGGATTGTCCGAGGGCTGGTTTATTCTCGGGCCAAGGGGCAGGTGGACACACAGGCGTTCGGCACGCAATACGACATTACCGAAACCGGGTATCATCGCGCCAACCACTCACTAGCCCCCAAACATGTAGACAAAAGTGAAGAACGCATAATGCTGGGGGGTCCGCAATGTACGCAACCCTACAGCGCCTCACGCCTTAATGTATCTGCCATGAGCTTTGGCGCGCTCAGCGCCAATGCCATCCGCGCGCTGAACGGAGGAGCCAAGGATGGGGGGTTCGCGCATAACACCGGAGAGGGTGGGCTGTCACCGCATCATCTGGCCGAAGGCGGGGACATCATCTGGCAGATCGGGACGGGTTACTTCGGGTGCCGGACCCCTGCTGGTGGATTTGACAAGGACAAGTTTGCCGAAAAGGCAGGAAGGGACGTGGTCAAGGCTATTGAGATCAAGCTGTCACAAGGTGCAAAGCCCGCCCATGGCGGTGTTCTGCCTGCTGCCAAAGTCGATGCCGAGATTGCCGAGATACGGGGAGTGCCCGAACATCAGGATGTGATTTCTCCGCCCACCCATAGTGCCTTCGATGGGCCCACAGGTTTGATGCATTTTGTCCAGCACCTGCGAGAAATGTCAGGTGGCAAACCTGTTGGGTTCAAGCTGTGCATCGGCAGGCCGTCCGAATTCATGGCGATCTGTAAATCAATGCTTGAAACGGGTATCTTGCCGGATTTCATCACAATCGACGGGGCAGAAGGGGGCACGGGCGCAGCCCCGGTGGAATTCACCAACCGTTTGGGTATGCCCCTGAACGAAGCCTTGATCTTTGTCAGCAACTGTTTGCGCGGTGTCGGAGTGCGTGACAAGATTCGGATCATCTGTTCCGGAAAAGTGGCGACCGGTTATGACATGGTCGAGAAGTTGGCGCTTGGTGCCGACATGTGCAACTCGGCGCGCGCGATGATGTTTGCGGTGGGTTGCATCCAGGCATTGCATTGCAACACAAACCGTTGTCCGTCAGGGGTGGCTACACAAGATCCCATCCGCGGGCGCGCCGTGAATGTGCCGCAGAAACGCCGGCGTGTTCATCGCTATCACGATGCCACACTGGAAAGTTTCCGCGAGCTTTTGGGCGCGATGGGCAAGGAAAAAGCGTCCGAGTTACATCCCCGTGATATCCTGCGCCGAACTGCGGACGAGCATGAGCGTACCTATGCCGAGCTTTATATTTATCTGGAGGACGGTGCCTTGTTAAAGGACGACATTCCCGAAGAATTTGCAGATGATTGGAACCGAGCTTCGGCCGCACAATTCTGAAAACCACATTGGGTAGCGCGATGATTGGTCATGTGAAAGCGCGGCCGTAATTGCCCGCTTTTTCCGCCGTCTTATGCAACTTTCGTTATCTGGGAATGGATCGCGGGTTGTTTGCCACGTGGGTATTGATCTTGCGAATGCTCCATTCAACAGAATCTCTCATCGCGCGCCCCAACGCCAGGTCAAACGCGTTGATCAGATCCGGCGTCTGATCGCTTGCCGCCACGACGTTTTCCTGGAACGAGCTGGATGCAACGATTTTATCTTCGTATTCGTCGATCACCTTGATGTTAATACGAACTTCGACGCGAATTTTGGCTCCGTTCTCGGTATTTTCGATCACGACCCCCTGAAACTCTCGAAGGTCCGGGGCTATTACATAATCGGCCCGCAGGCCAACGGTTGAGCGTCCAACAGCTGCGACTTTGCCCGAGTTCTCAAAGCTTTCAACCAACAAGGTTTGAACGATCAAGGGCGCGCGATCCACCCAGCGGGCGCGGGGCAAATATTGAACCTGCAACGAGGTGGGCTGAATGGCAATCTGGTCCGTGTTTACTGCGGCAGTTGCCGTGGGTTCCTGAACGACGATCTGCTTTTCAATCCTGGGCAGCGCCGAGGAAAACGTGCTTTTTGGGGTCAGCAGATACAAATCATTTGGTTTCGCCGCTTGTTGCAACGTGCCCAGACCAGCGCAGCCGCCAAACAACGCGACCATCAACATTGCAAGTGCAGGCTTGATCATTGACGAAACTCCGATGCTTGGGTGCCCAACAGGAAACGTGCCGGATCGCGTTGAACTTTGTCTACGAGGCGATCCAGACCGATGACAAGGCGCTGGGATTCTTCGATGAAACGAATAAATTGAGGCAACCCGACACGCAGGAAGTCTGACACTTGTCGGCGGTTGCTCTGAACAATGCCGTCGATGGTTCCCAGCAATTCGGACGCGGAATTTGACGCGCTCAGGACGTCGTCCGAGATCTGGTCGATCTTTTCCGTTATGCCCGCGACAGTTTCGGTCACCTGATTGGCCGCCTTCCGGACATCTTCCGCAACAGGTGCCACGTCTTCCTCCATGACACGATTTGCAGAGTCAAAAGCGGATTCTGCCGAAGCCAGCGCCCCCTTGGCGGACTCCATCGCCGTAGTAATCGAGCCAAGCGTCGTATTGGCGTTCATCACGGTTTCGTTCACAATTCCAAGGGTAACGCTGCCTTCATCAGATAAAACGGTCAATCGTTCAGCCAGTTGCGAGCCTCGCTCGATGAAAGGCTTCACGTCCTGCTGCAAAATGCGGTCCGCCGTCTGAAGGGTTGTTTTAGCTTCGTCCAGCGCCGTTTTGGCGGACCCGGATGCCGTTTTGACGGCTTCCAATGTTTCCGTGCCGGTCTTGAGCGTTGTTTGAGCGGTTTCGATCAGAGGGTCCAGCCGCTTTGAAAACGCGCCAATATCCTGCGCAGCGCTGCCGATGTCATTTGCGACGGATTCAAAACTTGTCAGTGTCTTGTCCAGTTTACCCGTAGCCGAAGCAAGATTGTCCAGAATACCGCTCACAGCTTCCCGGTTTTTATCATCGACGACTTTGTTCAGGTTTTCCAAAAGTGTCACGGCTTCATCCAGAACTTTTGGCGCGCCTTCGAACAGGGATTGAATTGCGCTGCGTTTGCTCTTGATAACACTCTTTTGTGGCAATCGTTCAGCGTTAGCCGATCCGCCGGTCAGTTCAACATAGCCAACACCGGTCACGCCAAGTGACTGAAGCTGCGCGATTGTCTCATTGGTTATCGGAATGTCTGCGTCCACTTCGATCCGCACCCGAACCTTTGACGGATCATTTTCATCCAGTTGCAAGGAAACGACCTGCCCGACCGGCAGGCCGTTGAAGTTCACGCCGCCGGCTGCCGACAGACCTGCGACATTGTCAAATAGTACATCGTAATAAGCGTATTGGCGCGTGATCTCAAACTTGGCGAGCCACAGGAAAAAGCCGAATGCGCCCAACAACCCCGCAAGGGTAAACGCGCCGATCAGAATATAGTTCGCCCGGGTTTCCATTGCCTTTACCTGTTTTGCCCCTTCTGTTGCGCCGCGCGGGCGCGGGGGCCTGTGAAGTATTCCTGTACCCAAGGATGGTCGACCTTGGTCATATCCTCAATCGGACCTTCAACCAGCACACGCTTTTCTGCAAGCACTGCAACGCGGTCGCAGATCGCGTATAGACTGTCCAGATCATGGGTGACCATGAAAACAGTCAACCCAAGTGCCTGCTGCAACTCGCCGATCAGCTCATCATACGCGGCTGCGCCAATCGGGTCCAATCCTGCGGTCGGTTCGTCCAGAAAAACGATCTCGGGGTCAAGGGCAAGCGCTCGTGCTAGCGCGGCGCGTTTGCGCATGCCACCCGACAGTTCTGACGGAAACTTGCCGCAACTCAGCTGCGGCAGACCCACGAGGCTGATCTTCAATGCACCCAGAGACTCCATCAGTTTTTCGCTGAGACCTGTGTGTTCCCGCAAAGGAGCCATCACATTTTGGAGCACGGTCAGCGACGAAAACAGTGCCCCGTCCTGAAAAGCAACACCCCAGTGGCGTTCGATTCTGCGACGATCATCTTCCGGACCATTCAGAACATCGACGCCCAGCACCTCGATTTCTCCGGCGGCGGGTTTGTTCAGCCCTACGATAGTTCTGAGTAATACGGATTTACCGGTGCCCGACCCGCCAACGATTCCCAGAACTTCTCCCTTCCAGACATCAAGATTCAGGTTTTCGTGTACCACCTGGGTACCGAACTGAGTTCGGAGCCCGCGTACACGAATGACAGCCTCACGACCTTTAGTCGCGGCAGCTGATGGCTGTGGTGTATCCCCGGTCATGTCATATCCCGATCTCTGAGAAGAAGATCGAAAACAAAGCGTCGATTGCGATCACCATGAAAATGGATTGAACAACTGATGCTGTCGTACGTTGACCGACACTTTGGGCGGACCCCTTGACCTGCATTGCCTGCCAGCAGGCGATAACGCCGATGACGAGCGCAAAGAACGGAGCTTTGATAAGACCGACTGCCAATTGCCAGACGTCGGTGTTTTCCTTCAAACGGGTAAGAAACATTCCGGGGCTTACACCCAGGTCGATCCAGCTCATCAAGGCACCGCCAAACAGGCCTGCCATATCGGCGACAAAACCCAATATGGGTAGCATGATCAACAAGGCCAAAACGCGCGGAATGACCAGAACTTCGATCGGGTCCAGACCCAGCGTTCGCATTGCGTCGATTTCTTCCTGCACTTTCATCGAGCCGATTGACGCAGTGAATGCAGAACCCGAGCGCCCGGCAACGATTATAGCCGTCAGCAATATGCCCAATTCACGCAGAACCGAGATCGAGATCAGCTCGACCACGAATATCTCAGCTCCAAATTGCTTCAGTTGGGTCGCGCCCTGAAATGCTAGTACGACACCGATCAGAAACCCCATAAGGGCCACGATTGGCAGTGCCTTGAACCCGGTCTCTTCCATGTGTGTGACCAGCGCTGCCTTGCGAAGTCGCCATGGCATGACAATGGTACGAAACAGCCGATGCAGTGTCAGACCCAGAAATTCGAGGATGGAAAGCGTATCCCGCCAGGCACCTACGGTGATGTGACCCATCTGTGCGATCAAATCCAACAGACTTCGCGGTTTATCAAGTTCACCGGGTTCGTCGGGTATGCTGCGGGTTACAGTATCTATCAGAGTGGCATGTGCCGGTTTCACACCTTGAAATTCAAGTGTTGCACCTTGTGACGTGAAGCGTTTGCCAAGGTCCGCGATCAGCCAGGCACCGCCGGTATCCAGGGCTTCGACCTCGGACAGATCGAGAACAAGCCTGTCTCCGGTTGGGCGGACAGAGGCAAAACCTTGTTCAACGGTTTGCAGCGATTGCGTGAGCAGCTCTCCGGATATGCGTACACGAGTACCGCTGGAATCGTGTTCTGAGATTATCGAAGGCTGCGTCATGAGGTCATGTGAAGTGAAACATTCAGTGACCGCAATGGCTTTGTGCCATTGGACTTCTTTTTGCCGCGCTGGATGGCCTTGACGTCACGCCGACCGTCGCATTGGAGCTATGCTGAACAGGTGCATGCCAGAGGTTGTCGCACAACAACTTTGTCGGGATAGCACGCCTTTGCCTGACCGACAAATCGGTTGCGCTATGGCGGGAAGCAATACACATTCCGCGTTGTTTGTTACGGCGCGGAATCGGAGAAGTCGGTATGCATCAGACCAAGAACGTCTTGTTTGTCATCATCGACCAACTTAGAGCGGATTGCCTGTCCGGGGCCTTGGCAGACCATGTGAACCTTCCGAATTTGCGGGCTTTTATGGATGAGGCCGTGACCTTTACCCGCCATTTTTCGGTCACCAATCCCTGTGGTCCCTCGCGCGCATCGATTCTGACCGGTCAATATGCGATGAATCATCGGTCGGTAAGAAACGGAACGCCGTTACGGCACGATACCCCAAACATCGCCACGGAGATGCGCAAAGCTGGTTACTTGCCAATGTTGTTTGGGTACACAGATACCTCCGCCGACCCGCGCGTCCATGATCCCAATGACCCTGACCTCAAGTCTTACGAACAGTCGATGACCGGGTTTGTTGAAGTTGTCGAAATGCGCCTTGAAGAATCATATCCTTGGCAAGCGCATCTGATGAAAAAGGGGTACCAGTTCGAAAAGTACTGGGATGTCTACAAGCCCGTTTCGCCCGACGGTGGACACCCGCGGCTGAATGATCCCGCGCTGTATCGGGCGGAAGACAGCGATACAGCTTTTCTGACAGATGCCTTTCTTGATGGGATCGCGCCGCATCGTGGAAAGGGTTGGTTCGCCCATTTGACCTATATCCGCCCGCATCCGCCCTTGGTCGCACCGGCCCCGTACAATGACATGTATGACCCGGCGGATATCCCTCTGCCGCACTGCTTGCCAAGCGCAGCAGCAGAAAAAGCAGTGCACCCGTTCTTTGGACCAAAGCTGGATACCTTTAGCGCGAAAAAATTCGTTCACGGTTTCGATGACGTTGAACCTACGGACGAAAACATTCGCACCTTGCGTGCTATATATCTGGGTCTGGCGACCGAGGTTGATCACCACATCGGTCGTGTTGTCCAGTACCTGAAGGACAGCGGGCAATACGACGATACATTGCTGGTTATCACCGCCGATCATGGTGAAATGCTGGGGGATCGACACAGCTGGGGCAAAATGACGGTCTACGACGCAGCGTATCACACACCGCTGATGATCCGTTTGCCCGGGAATGAAGCTATGGCGGGAAGCAAGATCACCGTTCCAACCGAGTCCGTGGATGTCACTCCGACCATACTGGACTGGATTGGTCAGGCTGTTCCGAACGCTATGGATGGTCGGTCCTTGCTGCCATTGTTGCGGGGTAATATCCCAGACGATTGGCGCGACTATTCTTTCAGTGAACTTGATTTTTCAGAACCTGAAAACCCTACGCTGTGGCAGCAAGACTTGGGGACCGGTAACAGCGACTCGTGTTTGGGAATATTGCGGGATGAACGGTTCACACTGGTCGAGTTCGCTGCCGATCTGCCCCCGATCCTGTTCGACCACCAAGGTAAGGGCGAATTCGAGAACGTCGCGGAGAATCCAGATTTTGCAACGGACCTCGCACGGTTAAGCCGACAGATGTTGCGCCACCGGATGAAAAATATGGACCACACATTGTCCTTGCATTCGATCACATCTGAGGGTGCAAAATCCCGCCCCAGATACACATCTTAGAACGCGGTTTTTTGTCAACGTTCATCTATTCTAACTATACCGGGCACTCGGTCACGGGCAGGTGTGTCGACGTATTTCTCTTTGCGCATTCGCGGATTGGCAAAAGCACTTGAACGAAGGCAGAGTCCGAAACGCCTCCCCTCAATTCCACTACCCGTGCATGATTTCTGATGCTAGGCATGAGCCGTGGAGAAAACGAAGTTGGACATAACGGAAAAGCGTATCAAGGCGATGACGACCGCTGGGCTGAACCTGATCGGTCAGGCGCTTTCCATTTATGACAACAAGTTGCAACTGGTGCTCAGCAATCGCCGCTTCCAGGAAATGTTCGGTTTGCCGGATGAGCTGGTTCAAAGGGGCGCTCTGTTTAGCGACACGATCCACTTTCTTGCCAGCCGCGGTGAGTATGGCGACGATGAAAGTGTCGAGGAAATGGTCAATCTGCGCGTCCAGCAAGCCTTGGCGTTTGAACCCCACTACATGGAGCGCGTGCGCCCCAATGGGCAGGTTGTTTCAATTGAAGGCGCGCCGCTGCCCCAAGGTGGGTGGGTCGCGGTCTACACGGATATTACCGGCACGCGGCGGGCGGAAAACCTGTTGCGGGCGCGGTCAGAGGAACTGTCGGAACAGTTGCTTAGCCACGCGGAAGAACTGTCCGCAACCAACCGCAAACTTGCGGCCACGATCGCGGCGCTTGAAGAGGCCAAGCGGGAACTGACCGAAATCGAAGCGCGTACTCGTATGGTGACCGAGATGATGCCGGCTCATATCGCGCATTTGGACAGCGACGGCCGTTACGATTACTCGAACCGCCGCCTGAGCGCCGTCATGCCCGGGCGTCCGTCCGATATTCTGGGACTTCATATTTCTGAAGCGTTAGGCACGGCCGCCTTTGAACGGGTTCAGGCCCATTTGCTTAAGGCCTATAGCGGAGAGCCGTCGGTCTTTGAGTTCACTGAAGATCAGGATTCCCGCCGTATTCGGGTTTCGTTTACGCCAGATGGGGCAGGGGGTGTGTACGTGATGTCGGTGGACATCACCGAAGAGACACAGGCACGCGTTGCATTACAGCAAACCCGCCGCCGGGCGATGGCTGCCCAGATGACCAGTGGGCTTGCCCATGACTTCTCCAATCTGCTCACTATCATCCTTGGGATGCAGTCCCGCCTCGACAAGATGGATTTGCCGGATGGCGCGCAGGAACTTGTGGCCGCAACTCAACAAACGGCGCGCCGGGGCGGGCAGCTGTTGAACCGGATCGCCGACATGACTGGAAACCGAACGCCGCAACCGCAGGCCACTGACGTCGGGGGATTGTTGGAAGACCTGAGGATTCTGGCGACGCCCTCGCTGCCTCGCGGTGTGGGCCTGTCCGTCGTAAACACCTTGCCAAAACAGACATTGATGCTTGATCCGGGTATGGTTCAGGATGCGCTTTTGAATTTGGTTCTGAATGCCAGGGATGCCTGCGGGAGCACGGGCCAGATCACAATCAGTGCACATGCCATTGGTGAGATCTGGATCGAAGTCACGGTTTCCGACACTGGGCCGGGGTTTTCACCCGAGGCGCTTGAAAAAGCGCTGAACCCGTTTTTCACAACAAAAGGGAGCGACGGTTCGGGTCTGGGGCTGCCGATGGTTTATGATACGGTCAAGCTTGCTGGTGGCGATCTGAATCTAAGAAATACGCCATCTGGGGCCTCAGTTGTCATGCGTTTGCCTTTTCGGCCCGCTCCTCCGGCGCAGGACGGATTGGTACTGTTGGTTGAAGACAGCGAAGACCTGCGCGGGCAGTTTCGGGACATGCTGGTGGATTTGGGCTTTACCGTCATTGAAGCAAATTCAGTTGATGAAGCACTAGCCTTGATATCAAGTGTGAAGGACATTTCGCTGGTCTTGTCCGATATCCGTTTGGAAGGACACGGTACAGGCTTGGATATCCTTGAACAGTTGAAACCGGGGTTGCCGCTTATCCTTATGACATCTCTGCCAAATTCAGATCCGCTGCATCAACGGGCCCTTGCTTTGGCACCTGTTTTGCGTAAACCGTTCTCACAGGCCCAATTGTCCGCTCTCATCCAAGCCGAGGCCGCCTGATGTCGCAACCAATGGTGACCATTCTCGACGACGAACCCGAAATTCGGCGCATTCTGACGGATGCGCTGGAGGATGCCGGTTTCAGAACGCAGAGTTTTTCCCGTGCCAGAGAGTTTGAAGCAACCCTTAATCGAGTAACCCCTGATGTCTGCCTTGTGGACCTGTCCTTACCAGATACCGACGGGCTGGCGCTTGTTCATCGCTTGGCGCTGGAACAGGGTGCAGCAGTGATCATTATTTCCGGCCGGGCGCAGGTTCAGGACCGTGTGACAGGGCTGGAGCTTGGCGCAGATGACTATATTACCAAGCCGTTTGACCCCACCGAGGTCGTAGCCCGGGTACGGGCCAGGTTGCGCGCGCCGCGCGGTCGGACATCACAATCGGACAGGGCGGAATTCAACGGCTGGATTGCGCATTTTGATCGGTATGTTCTGGAAGACGGGTCAGGGGCTGAAACACCTTTCAGCCATGCAGAAGGCGAGGTTTTGCGTCTGTTTCTGGAAAGCCCCAAGCGGCTGATCAGCAGGGGGCAGATGCAGGAATCCTTGGGCGGTGCAGCGGGCGACAGCTTTGATCGTGCTATGGATGTCAGAATCTCCAGATTGCGTACGAAACTTGGTGAAGACCCAAAGAATCCGCGCCTGATCAAAACGATTTACGGTGCCGGGTATATTTTTTTAGGGGATGTCGACTGGAAATAGCGACGCTATGTTGGCCAGAATGTGAACCTGAATTTCTTTCGATCCCCTCTGCGTCAGGCAGTGTAGATAGAAAACACAGTAAGCGTCGCAAGAACGAATATTTTGGTCTTTGCGTTCACTCACGCAAAGCTTGATCTTTTATCTTCACGACAGGTTCCAGCAGATACTCCAATACGGATTTTCGACCTGACAAAATGTCAACCTCTGCGATCATGCCGGGTATGATTTCCACTGCGACACCATTTCCATCGAGCATGGTGTTGCTCGTGCGAATTTCCACAACGAACACCTCTTCGTCGTTCCGCTCTGATCGTGTGACGGTATCGGCGCCAATCCGTACGATTTCACCATCCAGCGCCCCGTATCGCGCAAAATCGTAAGCCGTGATCTTTACCTTTACGGGCTGTCCAGCACGCAAGAATGCAATATCTTCGGGCTTTACGTAAGCTTCGACCAATAGTGTGTCGTCCAGGGGAACAATCTCGACAAGATCTTCGCCACTCCGCGCCAAACCTCCAATGGTGGTTCGGTGGATGCGGTTGACGATACCGCGAACCGGAGAGCGAACCTGCGCTCGTGCAGCGCGGTCGCGTAGGGCAGGCAAGGCGGGTTGCAAGGTCGCCAGTTCCGCAGTTGCAATGGCCAATTCAGTAAGCGCCGCACTTCGAAATCGGCTGTGAGCAGCTTGAATCCGATCATCTATTTCATTTAAACCGGTTTGCAACCTGCTGGTCACGGCTTCGGCACGGACTTTGCGGCCGCGCCACTCAGCCTCGCTGCGCCGTAACGCCAGCAATGTCGTTGCCGGTTCCATTTGCCGCTCAACAAGCGGAGCTATGATTGCACGCTCCTCCCCAAGCACCTTTAAAGTTTCTTCTGCTGTTACCTGATCCACTAAACCTTCTTCGTGTTCTCGCTGCTTTTGCTCACGCTGACGTTCCAATATGGCGATTTCTGCTGCCAGCTCTGCTTGCCGACCCTGATACAATGCAGTTTCCGAACGCACGACACTGGGCGCACCTTCGATCAGCTGAGCACCGAAATTCAATTGTGTTCCATCAATTTCTGCCTGCAGTCGCTGTGCACGGGCTTGCAGCCCGAAAGCGCGCTGTTGTTCCTGGCTAAGTTGGCTGTCGATTTGTGTGGCGTCCAATTCCATCAACAATGCCCCTTTGTCGACCAACTGGCCTTCGCGCACATGAAGCGACCGCAGCACGCCAGGCTCGGCGGCGTCGATCACCTGTATGTCTCCCGAAGGCACGATCCGCCCATCGACCCGCGTTACGTCATCCAATTCGGTCAAATGCGCCCACAACCCGGCCGAGACAATACACGACAGGATCAACAGCAAGAGCAATGAACCACGAACGGGGGACCGCCCCTGCATTTCGCGCGCCAACTTCGCCAGATCAGGATGCTGCGACATTCAGGTGCCTCCCTTTCTGGTGCATGTGCTGCGTCAGCAGGCTCTTGGGTCCATCAGCTGCGATTTTTCCGTTTTCCAGAACGATAACCCTGTCCACAAGCTCCAGCAGACTGGTTCTGTGCGTTACAATGACCAAGGTTGACCCGGAGGTTGACGCACTCAGGCGTTGAACCAGTTGGGCTTCGGTTTTGACGTCCATCGCACTGGTTGGTTCATCAAAAAGCAAAACCGGAGGTCGCCCGATAAGTGCCCGTGCCAGGGCGATTGCCTGCCGTTGCCCACCGGAAAGCCCCTCACCGCGTTCAGCGAGTTGAAGGTCATAGCCCGAAGGATGGCTGTTCACGAATTCTTCGACACCGGCAATACGGCCGGCTTCGACGATGTCGCAATCTCTGGGCCGAACTGCGCCACTTGCGATATTGTCCCTGACAGACCCCGAAAAAAGCCAGACATCCTGCAGAACGGATCCGATATTGCGTCGCAAGTCACCCGGGTCGATCTGACGTATGTCTAATCCATCAATCATGACCGAGCCCACTCGCGGCGTGTAAAGCCCCAATAGCAGGCGCGCAATCGTGCTTTTCCCGCATCCGATTTGACCGAGAATTGCGACTTTCTCGCCAGGCTTGATTGTGAATGAGACACCATGCAGGGTATCTTCGCTTTGGTCAGAATACGAGAAATGCACGTTATTGAAGGCAATTGCCCCTTTGAAATCAGATCGGGTCAGCCATGTGCGCCCCTCCGGGCGTTCGCTTTCTGCATGCATTAGCGCATTGAGGTTGCGATAGGCGCACCTGGCCTGATTTATGCGGGTCAAAGTCTGCGCCAGTTGACCCAGAGGGGCCAGCGCCCGACCGGTCAACATTACCGAAGCCACCAGCGCACCCATGCTGGCTTGCCCGTTTGTGATCAGAAAAACACCAAGAAATACGACAAGCACTTGTGCGGCCTGTTGGGTGAATCCGGTCAGGTTCAGGGCAAATTGCGTGACGGTTCGGCTTCGTGCACCATGCGCTGACTGCTGTTCGATGGCCTGTTCCCATCGTGCGCGCATTTTTCTGCCTGCTGCCGTTGTTTTAATGGTTTCAAGTCCCGAGACAGCCTCGACCAGAACTGATTGCTTGGACTGACCATCGGACAAGCTTCGTTCCGCCATCCTTGATAAAACTGGCTGCACCGCCAAACCTGTCAGGAGCACCACCGGTACGGCCAGTGCAGGGATCAAAGCCAGTTGTCCCCCAACCAGATAGATCACCAGGATGAACAACCCAATGAAAGGCAGGTCAACAACGGCCACCAGCGTCGCGGATGTAAAGAATTCTCGCAGAGTTTCAAACTCGCGAATGGTGCTGGTCATGGCACCGGTAGACCCAGTGCGCGATTTCATCTGGATGTTCAGCAACTGGTCGAAAATGCGCCGGCCCATCAACAAGTCGGCTTTTTGCCCAGCCTTGTCGATAAATCCCGCCCGCAGCAACTTGAGGGCAAAGTCAAAACACAGTGCCAACGCCACACCCAGGGTCAAAGCGATCAGAGACTCTGTTGCTTCGTTGGGCAATACCCGGTCATAGACCACCATGATGAAAACGGACGTAGACAAACCAAGGAGGTTTGCCAGCGCCGCAGCGAGTGCGACTTGAACGTATGACCACCGGCTGGCGGACAGGGCGTTCCAGAACCAGTGACCGCCATGTGAACCGGGCCCGTCCAATGTTTCGCCGTCGTGATGGCGACGGAACAGGATTGCGTAACCGGTATGACAGGCTGCCAGCATGTCTTCGGAAACTTCACCGATACCTTCGCCAAGCTCTGGGTCGAAGACCAAAAAGGCGCCAGCTTGCGTTCGTCCGTGAAAGACAACGGCTTTACCCTCTGCCAACAGCAACAGGGTGGGTGTCAGATTGTCATCCAAGTCGGAAAGGCGCATTGCCCCATATCCCGCCTGCATGCCCGCCTTTGGCGCGAGGGCGAGAATGTCCCGTACTGTCAAATCCCCATCTGCGCCAGTTTGCGCCGCGTGCAGCACCGCGAGACTCAATGGCCGTTCAAGTGCCGACGAGATATTCAACAGACAGGCTTCAAACGGTGTAAGTAACGAGGCATCGGTGGCAGGGTGGGATGCGTTCATTGTGTAGTGCCCCAGTCGCCCAATGAAACCCCAAGCAGGTCGAGTATGTCTCCGGTCAGGCTTAGGGCTGTATAATTGGTTAGAAAGTAGCTCTGTTCCGCAAGGATCAAACGTTCCTGAGCATTTACGTAGTCGCGCTGAGCATCCAGAATTTCAATGAGGCTACGGCGGCCGATTGAAAATTGTTCACGGGATGCAGCGACACTTTCCGCGTTAGCCTCTACGGCAATTCGGGCTTCGCGTAACCGATCGGCACCCGCTTTTTGATCCGAACGGATAAAACCCAATTCTCGCGTAATTTCTCGGATAAGCTGCTCGCGCGCAAACTCTGTCTCTTTGACCAACGATTCCGCCGCTGCTATTGCGGCGCGGCGTTGGCCGGTGCTGTCCAACTCGTAATTGAAAGAAAGATCCACTCCAAAATTCGCGTCACGATTGTTATCCTGGTTTGCGAATGCGGCGACCCTGACATCAGGGCTGCGGCGCGCTTTCGCTGCGGACCATTCCGCCTTGGCGGCCAGAAGGCTTGCATCGGACCGCCGAACCTGAGGACTGTTCATTATGATCTGCATGTCACTTCTTTCCAGCCCAGGTGCCGGAACTGGTGCAGAAAGAGTGCCAGGTTCATCCCCAAATACTTCGCGGAACCGCGCTTCGGCACGGTCTGTGCGCGCATACGCATCAGCCAGTTTTGTGCGTGCATCGGACATGCGTGACCGGGCTGCCAGGACGTCGGCACTTGAACCGACGCCGTTTTCTGTTCGGTCGGTTATCTGGCGAACAAGCTCTTCATGGGTCAAAACATTCTGTGCTGCGATGCTTTGAATCTTTCGTTGATCGAGGACAAGTACATAGGTCTCGATAGCTGCGAGCGCAGTGGATGAGGCCGTTTGAATTTGATCGCCTCTGCTTTCCAAGACACGTGCCCGCGCAGCGGTCAGATCCCCTGAAGCCGCCCCGCCGTCATAGACCAATTGTGAGACCCTCAGATACGGCGATACATCCGCAATATCTGATGCAATCCTTTCAGATCGCGCGTTTAGCCCCAGCGAAATCTCCGGGAGAAAAGCGCCTTCAGCCGCGTCTTGTTTGGCCTTCGCGATGCCCATTCTGGATTTGACTTGCGCCAGGTTTGGGCTGTTCTCAACCGCCTTTTTTACCCGCTGCCCGAAGGCGCTGTGACTGAGTGTTTTTGATGGTTTAGTTGCCCCAGCACCGGCTGTTTGGGCTGCGAAGGACATCGTCACAGGCGTCAAATCGGGTGGACGCGTGCAGGCGGAAACCGAAACCAGAAGCAGACTGAGCGTGGCAAGATGCGGAGAATACTTATTAAATGGCATACTAACCCTCCTGCCACCGATGGTCCAGTAGGCTTTCGTTTTGTTGGGCAGCAGCCAGCGCTTCTAGAAAACCTGAAGCATCAGCTCGTACGCTTGGCGACGACCTTTTAGCCAATTGTTCGGCACGCAATTGCGCTGTCGTTAGCCACGAAAAATGGCTCAAGGAAACTTGGTGGGCATGTATGAGGCGCAGGCCTCCGTTCATGGCGAGCAATGACAGATGCGCTGAAGGAACTTGCCGCAAAACAGCCAGATCGACGCCGAAGTAACCGCCGAGACATTCGTCCATGTGTGCGCAGGCGAGTGGGGAAAAAAGCCCCATACCGCCTATCGTACGGCACAACTGATATGTGTTCTCCAGTGATGCTGTAAGAGTGCGAAAGAACGCTTGGACTTTTTTCAGTTCCGGCCCCAGCTCTCCGGTTTTATCAAAGAACGGCTCATCTTCGGGGTTGTCGGTAACCAGGTCCAAGCTTTCGTTGACAAGCAAACCAAACTCCCCCTCTCCGGTTTTGTCCTGAAGCTCAGGTGATCGGAACTGAAATGGCACACACCGTAGTGCCGAGGGAACGTAGCTTGCGCGCCATTCCCCTGTAGCTGACACGAATGGCGTCGGTTTGTCTGGTGTCATCGATAAGATTGCCACGGGGTAAAATCCCCGTTCGGATTTCCGGAACGCGATCGGAAAAGTGGCTGCTGCCTGTAGGACCTCTGCCTCTGCCATCGGGCAGTCGACCATGTCGCGCGCGAATTCGAACGACGTGTAACGTTTCCAGAACCGATGACCATGTCGTAATCGTGTGACCGGGGTTAAGCCATTCTGCGCCATAACTGCCTCGTGTTTCTGATGATCGCCAATTTGTTCCTGAGTTGGGTCAAGCCGTCGCACCGGTTGGGTCGGTGTGTATGATGTTGTCCGCAGTCAAGCCGCTAAGATCGGTCAGGCCATGGAAAGTGGCGAGGGTTTCGACGTTGGCATCGCCAGGTGTCAAGAAATCAGCTTTGATCAGAACACTGTCTGTTCCGTCCGTTGCCATCACATAGAGCTCGTCACCTGCAAATGCTCCGGCAAGGCTCTCAACAGCCGTCTCGAGTGTCGCGGCAGTGAGGTCTGCAAGAACGGTATCGAGGCCTACAAATCCAGTGTCAGTGCCCAATGTGCCGCCGACGGAAAGCAGCTCGAAACCGGTGCCATCACCGCGAAGTGAAGCGACATTCAGTCCGCTGAACATCAGAGCGTCGGTCACATCTGCGGCGGGCCCAATTGTGAAACCGGTTATGCTGTCTACGCCATTGTTGTTCGGGTCGGCTTCAAAGACAACGACGTCCCGCCCGGCTTCGGTGATGTCAATGCTGTCATCTCCGCCACCGCCACGAATGATTGTATCCGTGTTTGCCGCGGTGAGGATGTCATTGCCATTGGTGCCAAACTGAACTGCAACAGGGCCACCTTCAGGTGATTTTATCGTCAACTCAATGGGTTGGGCAGCATCCTGTATTGTCATTGTGAAGGTGACAAGAGGTTGGGACAAATCAGAAAAAACAGTCGCCGCCCCAGCGAAGTTGATGATGTCTCCTGTACCTGGGTTTGCAAGGAACAAATCGAACGCGCTGTTTTCCGAGTCAGACCCGGTGTCGAATGTGGCGACAGATGAGTCGAACTCAAGCTCCGCTGTAAAAGCCAAGCCACCAGAGATGTCACGATTTGCATCGGCATAAATGGCAAATGTAACGGTTGATCCACTGCGCCCGACCTCTGAGACCACGTAGGCAGCTGGTTCATGAGCAACCGCCTGATCCGATACAGGTAAGGGATCTGGTCCCCCTGCAACGGTTGCCTGGGCTGATATAGTCAAGGCATCCCCAGCTTCTATGGCGGCGAAATCTGACGACGCAACAGCCAGTGTCCAGGATCCGTCCGCGGTTACTATCGCGCTGCCGATGGAACTGCCGTTCAGCAAAACATCTACAATCTGGCCGTTTGAAAGCCCGGCAGAGGAACCGCTGACAGTAATGCCTGACGCCTTGGTATCAGCAAGGGCCACTGCGTTGTTCACGCCGACATCGTCCAGCATCAGAACTGGCCGAAAGTCCGTTGTTACCGAACTGCTTGCCGCTACTGCGCTGTTGCCAGCGATATCGTCTACTGTTGCGGTGATGGTGTAGTTTGTTCCATCGGAAAGCGCACCCAGGTCGCTGGCTGGCACAGTTATCGCCCAGGTTCCACCCGATGCAACACCTGTATAGGTTTGCCCGCCAAACGTGACAGAGACTATTTGACCATCTTCCGAGGTCGTCGTGCCTGAAATTGTCAGGTCTGTAGCTTGTTCCATTACATCCAATACGGAGCCAACCGGCAAACTGTCGATCGTGATTGCTGGCGCTGTAAAATCGGTTGTGAAACTCGTCGAGATTTGGTTGCCATTCCCAGCAGTGTCTGAAACAGAAGCCGTGACATTATAGGTACTTGCGTCCTGGAGGCCTGAAAGTTCGGCAACTGTTGCGGTGTAGGTCCAGACACCACCGGTTACCGTTGCTGTACCGCTTACATCTACAGTTCCGTCTGCGCGCGCGATCTCCACAGTAATGACCGTTCCATCCTGAGCGTCAGAGGTTCCCGAGACAATCAGGTCGGTACCTTGCTCAGCAGCGTTCATGACAGTGCCGTCAGAAATACTGGTTATTCCCAGGGTAGGGGGTGTGAAATCGGTCGTGAAACTGTTGCTGGCCTGTGACGCCGGATTTCCTGCGGCGTCAGAGACATCCGCCGTTACCGCCACGGTGGCAGCATCAGAGAGGGCCGCAAGGTCGGCAGCGGGGACAACTGTGCTCCAAGACCCTCCGGTGGCTGTAGCAGTGTAAATTTGACCGCTCAAAGTGACGGTCACAACTTGGCCATCTTCGGCCGACGTTGCGCCCGATATTGTCAGGTCCACCGCTTGTTCGGCAGCATTCATGAATGCGCCGGTCGAGAACGTGTCGATGCTGAGGGTCGGTCCTGTGACATCTTTCGAAAGTGTCACATCAGCCTGAGGGGCTGTCAGCCCGTTTGCGTCGCTGACATCTGCGGTGATCTGAAAGCTGCCTCCGTCGGCCAAAGATGCCAGATCACCGGCTGGGACAGTTACAGTCCATGTTCCGCCCGTCACTGTCGAGGTATATGTTTGACCATCCAGTGTGATGGTGACTTGCTGGCCATCTTCGACATTGGCGGTTGTCCCGCTTATAGCCAAGCTTGCCGCAGCTTCAGCGGCGTTGAGAACTGCGCCGACGGAAAGCGGAGATATCGAAATTGAGGGGCCGGTCAGGTCTACTGGTACAGTAACAAGAATCGGCACGGCCGGGTTGCCTGCGATATCCTCGACCGCCACAACAATTGCAGCAGGTGTTCCGGTGGACAGACCGCTGAGGTCAGAATTGGGGATCGTGACAGTCCAGTTTCCGCCTGTCGCAGTGCCGGTGTACACCTGCCCGTCGAACGTGACGATGATGGTTTGCCCGTCCTCGGCCGTGGTGGAACCCGTTAAGGTTAAGTCACCAGCCACATCAATCAGGTCAATTGATCCACCCGCAACAGGATCCAGAGAAACACTTGGCGCGGTGAAATCCGTATCAAAGCTTCCGCTGGCCTGTGCGGCCGGGTTTCCAGCCGCGTCAGTCACGTCTGCGGTGACATTTACGATTGCGCCGTCAGGCAAGGCGCTAAGGTCAGCCGCCGGGACGGTTACGCTCCACTGTCCTCCGGAAACCGTACCGGAATAGCTTTGCCCGTTCAGTGAAACCGTTACGATTTGCCCGTCTTCAGCATCAGTTACACCGGTGACCGTCAGATCGGTGGCCTGCTCTGTCAGGTTGAGTACCGGCCCGTCAGAAAACCCGGTGATCGACAGGCTTGGCGGGACCGTATCGATGTCAAACTGAACGGATTGTGTCGACAGCTCGGCCCCCGACCCATCCAGGTTCCTGATGGTCACCGTCGACACACCCTGTGGAAGCCCGCTGGCTTCGGCTGCTGTCAGAGAGATGCTCCAGCTGCCATCGGGGTTGGGTGTCACGGTTTTCACCAGTGACCCTATTGTGACTTCGATGGTCGCAGTCCCTTCGGGAGCGATGGCGTTGGTGCTGACGTTGTTCAGTGCTGTGGATTGCAGCTCGGCGAGGTTGAGGCTTGTGTAAGTCGGGGTGGGTTCGGATACGACGGGGCTGTCTTCACCGCCACCGCCGCCACCTCCTGCGGCCGCAGCCGCCCCTGCCAGGCCCAATCCGCCCAACGCCGCGCCGGCACCACTGATGCCGCCTGCGGACGCACCCGCGGAAACACCTGCTTCCACGGCGCTGAACTGGGCAATCTCCTGAACCGCGTTCTCAGCGATCATGATGGCACCGCTGTCCAGGATCTGGACGTTTTCAGCTGCCACGATCATTGTCCGGCCATCGGCCATTTTTAGAAGAACATCGCCATTCTTCATCAACTTGACCGAGCGAACGCCTGGAATGGTATCCGCGAACTGGAAAGCATACAGTTCTTCGATTGTGGCTTGTGATAACGCGGGCAAGGCCATCAAAGTTGAAATCAACCCGCCGGCCGCGCCGCGCCCTGCCCAGCGGCCAAGTTTTCCATCGATCCACTGGCGAATGTGTTGCTTGCGGTCCGTTTCCGAAGGTTCAGCCGCCGGACGGTTGTTGAACTCTGGTGCTTTGGTCATCTTACCCTCACATGTGGTTTCCGCGATCACCGAAATGGAAGACAGATCGCGCTGATAACGGCTGGCTCATCTGTCTTTCCCACTGGTTACTGTTGCGATCGAAAGTGAAAAATTGAGTTAATCTGAAACCGAACTTCTCGTTTTCACCACAATTCCGCTTTTGTTTCGGTCCGTGCATCAGGTCATCTTTTGGTCAAGGCCAGGGGTGGCGATGGAGGTGTGGCTGTGATGCTTCAATTCGAAGGTGTGGTGGCAACGGGGAGCGCGGCGCTCGATTCAGGTATCGGCGATACGGCTTTAAAAACGTTTAACGGAACCACGTATCTTTATACCGTCACCGGACCGGGTGGCGGCGTCGCGGTCTGGAGGCTGGTCGAGGGCGCGTTACCGCAACTGGTCGACACGGAATATTACAGCGGCACAATCACGTTTCACGTTGGTCGCAGTGGCACACCGATAACGCTGGCGGGATCCGAACAACTTGTACTGGATGTGAATATGGCGGTCGGGTTGGTCGGATATGACCTGAACGTGGATGGCACCCTGGACAGCCTTACGGAAACCGGATCTCTGGCAGGAGGAGGAGATATCTCGGCGATTGTTCAAGTGTCGATCGGACCCATGGATGTTCTGGCAATGGCTCATGAAGAAACGGGTCAAATCGGGACATATCTTGTTAATCCAGATGGAACGCTGAGCCTTGCTGGTCTTGTTGCTGGCTCTGGAGACGCGATGCAGACGCTGCGCGCAGGAACAGACCACTTCCTGATCTCAAGTGATGCGGCCAGCAATACAGTCTCAACTTATCGGATCGACAGCATTTCCGGTCAGTTGACCGAGATTGACAACAGTTCAGCCATGGGAACCCTTGGAATCTCGACTCCGACAGCCGTCGAAACGATCGATGCCTATGGCAAGCCCTGGGTGATCGTGGCGGGCGCAGGCAGCAACTCGCTCAGTGTGCTTCAATTGAAAGCTGACGGCAGCCTGAGCGCCACAGACCATATTCTGGATTCGCACACGACCCGCTTTGAATCCGTGCAAGACCTTGAGGTCGTGAACATCAACGGGCGCGTATTCGTCGTGGCGGGTGGCGGCGACGATGGGCTTACATTGTTCACGCTGACACCGGAAGGCCAGTTGGTCTATCTGGACAGTTTCGCCGACACTTTGAGTAGTGGATTGCAGAATGTCGAATCGCTGAGCCTTGCTCACGTCGGCAATGAGTTGCAGATTCTGGTTACGTCGCAACAAGACGCTGGAGTCACTGTAATTTCGGTTCCTGTCGATGATCTTGGGGTCGTGGACAAAGGGTTTGGAACAGTATCGGGGACGGCCTTAGACGACATGCTGAGCGGCAGTATTCTGGATACCACCCTGATGGGTGGCGATGGCGATGACATACTGATAGCAGGAACAGGTGCTACGACCATGTCAGGTGGGGCAGGGGCCGACATTTTCGTGATGCAGTCGGGCAGCGGTCTGACCACGATCACGGATTTTCAACCGGGTGTGGACCGTCTGGACATGTTCGACTACCTGCTGTTGCGGTCCCCTCAGCAACTGACATTCACCAGCACCACCCAAGGGGCGCGGATAGAGTATCGGGGCGAGGTGGTGCAGGTTCAGTCCGCTTCGGGCGGAACGCTGACCAGTACCGATATTTTCGGGGCCGGGTTTGAAGGCCCCGATCACATTCCGGTTGAATTCGGTGATTTCGGCGGTTTGAAGCCGGACAGTTCGGATGGCGTGCTTGGGCCAATCACAGTGGACAGCCGATCTGTAAATCCCGGATTGTCGGATGCGGAGATTAGATTCACTCCGATCGGCGGTGGCACGGTATCTGTCACGGCTGACGATCAGGGACAATTTGACTTGGACCTTCCGGATGGCACGTTCCCCGGAAGACTGGACATCATCAAGCACTATTCGACGGCAAGCAAAGAGATCGACGCAATGGACGCTTTACAAGTGTTGCGCATTTCGGTTGGCCTCGATCCGACATGGGGGCCCGCCGATGCGGAAAACCTAATCGCAGCGGATATCAATCAAGATGGAACCATCAATGCCCTGGATGCACTGGCGATTTTGCAGGTGGCTGTTGGGAAAACCACTGCGCATGAACCTCAATGGGTCTTCTTGGATTCAGATGCGGATTTGTCGGGAGTTACAAAAAGCAACGTTGATTATCAGACTGGAATGGATGTTGTAGCCATAGACGGGGTGATAACCGCCGATATGACGTCCATTTTGCTCGGCAACCTCGAGGCGGCATGAATTGAATTGAACGGTGCTGCAACTCAGTCATTGCAAGCCTTCCGCTTGGACCGCAATGTTGGCCTTAGATACACAAACACAAAAGGACAGGCCATGAATCGTCTTTCGGAACGCAGAGATTTTGCCATCGCGGTCTGTGAAGAAGCTGGGGTGATAGCCGAGAAATACTTCTTGGACAGGAGTAATCTGGTTATCGATCAAAAAGGTGCTCAGGACTGGGTGAGCGACGCGGACAAAAACGTCGAAACCTTCATTCGCCAAAAGATCATGGATGCTTGGCCGCAGGATGGGATATTTGGCGAAGAACACGGCGCTGCCACAGGCAAGAGCGGTTTTGACTGGGTGATTGATCCAATTGATGGAACTACGAATTTCGTCAATGGCATACCCGTATGGACGATTGTTCTGGCCGGTGTCACCGAAGGGCACACTGCGGTGGGTGTGATCCGGGATCCGAGTATGGATGAAACCTTTGTGGCAACACGCGGAGAGGGCGCGACACTGAACGGTTCACCGATACACGTGGCCTCTGGGGTTGCTCTTCGGGATGGGACGGTTTCTGTGGGGTATTCGAACCGGATCGAAACTCGCCACGTCGTGCCGGTGGTTGCAGAACTGATCGAGCGCGGTTCCATGTTTCACAGAAACGCCAGCGGTGCATTGTCATTGGCCTATGTCGCAGCCGGGCGACTTCTGGGTTATGTGGAAGAACACATGAACGCCTGGGATTGTCTGGCTGGGCAATTGTTGGTTACAGAAGCGGGCGGTGTTGTCGAAGATCAAGACGCCGACGCGATGATCCGCGACGGTGGGCGCGTGATCGTCGGTACACCAGATGTATTTGAAAGTTTGTTGGAAATCGCAGAGAACGCTTGGGGGGCTTAACGTCTAGGCCATTGGCAACCATGTGGAATTAGGTTGCAAAGTTGTCAGACTTGTCTGCCAATAATGGCCTTGTGACGGTTGATCGTACTGGCGGTCAATCGGAATCCCGGAAAGCTCACACCACAACAATGTCCCGACCGCACCATGTGTAACGATGGCGAGGTCTCCGGTGCCATGGGCACGAGTGATTTCCAAGACTGCCCGGTGAATGCGCCTCTGCGCGTCGGCCGCAGTTTCCCAACCGCGAAAGCTAATATCCGGCTGGGCAAAGAATGCGTCCGCGGCCGCCTCGAACTTTTCCCGTGGAAGGAAACCAGTGGTACTCCGATCATTCTCGCCAAGTTCCGGGTGGATACTTAGAGGCAACCCCAAGGGCGTGGCCAGAATCTCACCAGTGTCACGAGCCTTTCGTTCGCCGCTGGCCCAGATATGGCTGACATTGGCCATAGCTTCACTGGCGGCAAAGGATGCGGCGCGCCGGCGACCTGTCGCGTTCAGACCCCATTCCGTAATGGGGGTATCCGGATCAATAACGACCTCGGGGTGAGTGATGATCAGTAAATTCGGCATCTAGTTGGGCAGAAGTACCGGCCCTTTGCCCGCAAACCCCATCCTGATTTCGGTACCCGGTGCAAGCGGTGCATCAACATCATCGTGGACCGCAAAAACCTGACCAAATGCGCCGGTCAGTGTGTATTCCATCCGCACGCCAACATAGGTTGCCTTGGCCACTGTAGCGGCGATGCCGTCATCAGAACCAATCACAAGGCGCGAGGGTCGTACAGCGATGGTCGCGGGCCCATTGGTCAAACCCCGACGCGGCAGAGTGTGACGGTAACCTTCGATCTCGATTGTTGCAGTATCACCGTCGGTTGCAACGATCTGACAGTTGAGCAGGTTTGCCTCGCCTATGAAATCGGCAACAAACCGGTCATTCGGGGCATCATAAAGCTCGCGAGGTGTACCCATCTGAGCGATCGCGGCGTTCCGCATCACAACGATCTCGTCCGAGACGGCCAGGGCCTCTTCCTGATCGTGGGTGACATAGACAACCGTCAATCCAAGGTCTTGCTGAATGGCCCGGATATCCTCGCGCACCTGGCGTCGCAGCTTGGCATCAAGGTTGGATAGCGGCTCGTCAAACAGCAGAACCTGTGGTTCTAGAACCAGCGCTCGCGCGACGGCGACACGTTGTTGCTGACCACCCGAGAGTTCGGAGGGAAGGCGATTGTCGAACCCCTTGAGCCCTACCAATTGCAAGCCATGCAAGGCGCGGCTGCGAGCCTCATCCTTGGCAAAGCCCGAGAATGTGAGGCCGTACATCACGTTCTCCAGCACGCTCATGTGGGGAAACAGCGCGTATGATTGAAACACCATTGATACGTCGCGGTCTGTTGCGGGCAGTTTGGTGACGTCCCGGTTGCCAATCATAATCTTGCCAGAGCTTGCCATCTCTAACCCGGCGATCATGCGCAACGTCGTTGTTTTCCCACAGCCTGACGGACCAAGCAGCGTGACCAGTTTTCCCGCTTCGACATGAAGGTTAATGTTATCAACAGCCACAACGTTTTTGCCGAACACTTTCGACACTTTCTCAAATAATACCGGGGCGGCCTTGGAACCGATTTTGTTGTCGGTCATGAGGGTGTCTCCGTTGTGTTCTGTGTGCGCCGACCGATCTGGACCCGACCGACGAGAATTTGCAATAAACCGACCGCTGCCAGCATCACGAAGATCAGCGTCGTCGAATAAGCAATGGCGAGACCATAGTCGTTATTCTCGACCCGCCCGATGATATAGCTGGTTGCCATGTCGTATTCGGCACTGACCAGAAAAATCACAGCCGAGATTGCCGTCATCGCGCGGACAAAACTGTAAACAAGCGCGGCCAGTATCGCGGGGCGTAGCAGCGGCAGAATGACACGACGAAATGTCTGCCACGAGTTTGCACCAAGGGTCAGCGAGGATTCATCGAGACTGCGGTCAAGTTGCGACATGCTGGCGATGCCCGCACGGACCCCAACCGGCATGTTGCGGAATATGAAGCTGATAACAAGGATAACGCCTGTGCCGGTTATTTCGATCGGCGGAACGTTGAAGGCAAGAATATAGCTGACACCGATCACCGTACCGGGGATTGCAAAGGACAGCATGGTCCCAAACTCGAAAGCGTTCTTTCCTGCAAAGCTCTGCCGGGTCAACAGGTAAGCCGTGACCAACCCAACCGCTGCCGTCAGAGGTGCAGCAATTGCCGCAATGGTTATGGTGGTCCAGAAGCTGTCCCACGCGGCGCCGGTCCAACGAATGCCCTCTTCTTCAAATCGAACAGAGAATGCCGTGACGTAGTGTTTTAGGGTCAGGGAGTTATTGACACCCCAAAGCTCGACCACACTGCCGTAGATGATCATTGCATAGACAATGATCGTGAACACCGCCCAGCCAAGAGCGATTACCAGCACGGGAACAGTAAGACCCGTAGGCATCAAAGGGTGCACGCCTGCGTCGCCTTTGCCTGTTACGGTGGTATAGCTTTTCTTGCCCAGCCAAACACGCTGTGCGTAAAAGGCCGAAAGAGTAAAAAACAGCAATACCATGGCCAGAACGGCGGCCCGTCCTTGGTCATATTGCGCCCCGACGATGGCAAAGAAAATCTCGGTCGATAGAACGTCGAAATTCCCACCCAGAACAAGCGGGTTTCCGAAGTCTGCCATGCTTTCGATGAAGCCCAAAAGAAATGCATTGGCAAGACCGGGGCGCATCAGGGGCAGGGACACTGTCCTGAACGTTTGCCATCTGCTGGCGCGGAGAGTCTGGGCCGCTTCCTCCATAGATGGCGAGACGCCTTCCACCACGCCGATAAGAACGAGGAATGCAATGGGTGTGAACGCAAGGGCCTGTGCGATGAATATGCCTGGCATTCCGTACAGCCAGCGCGTTGGCTGCGTGCCGAACAGCTCGGCGACGAACCGTGTGACCGAGCCTGACAGACCAAAAAGCAGGATCAGCGCGAGGCCAATCACAAATGGCGGGGTAATGATCGGAAGAACAGTCAAAGCCCGCAGCACGCGTTTGTAGCGAAAGCCCGAGCGGGTCACGACCAGTGCAAAGCACAAACCCAGGGCAGTCGTGACGAAGCCAACCAGGATGGCAAGAAACAGCGAGTTCCATGCCGCGCCACACCTGGCACCAAAAAAACACCCCAACCCCCAAAGCCGGGCATCAAAGAACTTTGAAAAGAAGACAGCAATGGAATATGCGCCATCTTCAGTGACGAAGGCAGCGAACAGCATCTTGGCGATCGGAAAAAAAACAAAGACGGTGACGATGGTAATCACACCGCCAATCGCACTAACAACAAAGACGTCACCGTTGATGGCACCTCTTGCCGCAATGCCTTGGGTCAACAGGAACAGAAAGCTTGAAGCGCAAATCATTGCGCCATAGCCCATACCGAATTGGCGATCACCAAGTTCGCCAAAATAGGCTTCCAACCAATTGAAATTGAAACCCCTGATGCCAATCCCGAATCCCTGTGCGATCAACCAGCCGAAGCCGAGCGCACCGGAAAGGATCAGAACCCGGGCATAGAGCGGGTCAGACTTGGCTCGCTTCAGCACCAGAAGGGGTAAGGTCAGAGCGATCAATAGTGGGGCAAGCCAAAGCTTCTCACCCTGTGCGATCAGGAATGCAGCGGGGGCATAATCTTCGTCAAACGGGTAACCGTCAAAAAGCCATTCGAATGACCACAGGCCGCCGTCGACCATATACCACGGCAGCAGGCAAAACCCGACCCACCCGGCGATGACCCAAAAGATCAGAACCGGACGGGTCTTTTTTGTAATATGGTTGGCCATTTACTGCGGCAGAACCGAAACCTCTTCGTCCCATTTCTGCAACAGACGCTTTCGTTCGTCTGAGGAACCATACTTTTTGAAGTCATAGTCGATCAGCTTGATCTGACTCATGTCAGGCGCGCTTTCCGACGTTTCTGCGCTCTTGTTCGATGGCACCTGAAACGCGCTGACCTGAAGAGCAAGGTTCTGCGCCTCGGGCGACAGCGCCCAGTCATAGAACTTCTTCGCCTCTTCCTCGTTGCGGGCGCCTTCAATAATGGACATCGAGCCAATTTCGTATCCCGTACCCTCACAAGGCGCGACTACCTTGATCGGGAAACCCGATACAGCCTGCTTTACCGCATCATGCATGAAGACGATGCCAATCGTGTTCTCGCCTCGACCGGCTGCTTTGATTGGTGCAGATCCGGATTTTGTATACTGGTTGATATTCGAATGCAGGCCTTTCATGAACTCAAAACCTTCATCCTCGCCAAAGATCTGCACCATCGAGGCCAGCGTTGTATAGGCCGTACCAGACGAGTTCGGGTTGGCCATCTGAACGTGACCCTTGTATTCAGGCTTTAGCAGGTCTTTCCAACAGGCGGGTTCGGGTAGGTTATTGGCCGCCAGCAGGTCTGCGTTATAGCCATACCCAAGTGCGCCGGAATAAATGCCGATCGTTCTGTTTCCGGCACTTTCGGCTTGGGAAATTGCCCAATCATGAAGCTGGTCGCGCATTTGCGACATGTATTCCATTGTCAGGCCCTCTTCGGCGGCCTGCAAATGCGGATCACCCGTGCCGCCCCACCAAACGTCTCCTTTCGGGTTCGAGCTTTCGGCACGAATCTGGGCAAAGGTTTCGCCTGACGACTTACGCGTCATGTTGACGTCGATGCCCGTTGCATCTTCGAAACTGCGCGCCATGAGTTGGCACCAGTCTTCCTGCGCCGAGCAATAGAGTGTCAGCTTGTCTGCCTGCGCTGCCGACACAGATGCGGCTATTGCAATCAGCGACCCGACGGCCGTGGATGTAAGTTTTTTCATTATCATTCCTCCCTTTGGTTATCGTGCACCAGTATCTTTTGTTTTGTCAGGCGCTTTCTCATCCAGCTTTTCGTAGCTTGTTAATGACAGACTGGGCGTTCTGATTGCCCGTCAGATTTCTCAGAAAACTTGACAGATCTCTTTCTTCCACCAGCTTTGCCGCTTTCCCCGGTGAAAACCAGTGACGCGTCCGTTCTTCCCGTTCTTTCCAACGCCGCTTCAGTTTTTCAACGACCATGGGATAGAGGGTAACGCGGCAGCGAACGCTATTCGCGCCCTCAAAGCGCTTGTCGTAGAAAAATTGGCCAATCGGCTGTTTCGAGATTGCCCCGACTGCACCTGCTTCTTCCAGAGCTTCAATTTCGGCGGCATGCCAAGGTTTCTTTCCTTCCATCAACCAACCTTTTGGGATGACCCACCGCCCAGTATCGCGCGAAGTCACCATCAGAACGCGTAGTTTTCCATCCCTGTCCCAGCGCATCGGAAGTGCTGCAATCTGGTCTGTTATGTTGCCGTCGCTCATGCTGCCCTCAATGACACGGTATCAATAGCGCACCCAGAATAACCTTCAGTCGTTAACGGTGGTTCTTGGGTTTTCACTATGAAACGGTTCAATTCACACATTCTTGCTTTGCGCTTTGGACTCTTCCGAATTGTCACAACCTACTGAGGGTTATGCAACAAAAATTATTGCATTATGCCCGAAATCCCACAAAAGTGGGGTTTGAAACCTGATTGGGTTGTTGGATGTCCAAAACGAAGATACGTGCCAAAACGATTGAGAAGGGACGGGGTAGGGTAAAAAAATCCGACCGGCGCCAGCAAATACTGCTGGAGTTGAAGCTTCGCCCGCACGTTCGCATCAATGAATTGGCCCAGCGTTTCAACGTCTCCAACGAGACGGTGCGCAGGGATTTTGACGCCCTGTCGAATGACGGCCTGATCGCACGCGCGCACGGAGGGGCATCTGCCCCGGCACAAGGGCATTATCCAGGTCTGGACGAGCGAGCCAACGCGCGGATTGAGGAGCGCGAACGCATAGGTATCAGCGCGGCGGGACTGGTTCGTGATGGTGAAACGGTCATGATCGATTCCGGTTCGACCACAATCGAAATGGCCCGTGCATTGGCCTATCTCGGCACTCCTTGCACAGTGATTACGAATTCAATCCCGGTGGCAATGACCCTCGGCCATGGGGCTGCCGAGGTTCTGCTTTGTCCAGGAGAATATCTGGCAACCGAATCTGCGACGATTGGAACCGAAACGCTGGAATTCCTGTCTCGGTTCAATGTCGACAGATGCATGATCGGCTCGTCAGGTTTTTCGGTCGAAGGCCCTTCAGAAACCGTGCGCGGCTTTGCGGCTGTCAAAAGAATGATGCTGACGCGCGCAGCAAATCGACATCTTTTAATCGATTCAGGGAAATTTGGTCGTAAAGGCCTGTCTCAGGTCGGAGACCTGACCAAACTGGATTCCATAGTTTCCGACACGAAACCAACAGGAGAGTTGCTTAACGCGATCAACGGTGCCGAGGTTGATGTTCTTGTCGCCCCGTAAACACTGAAATGAATGACGAACAGCGGACTGCAAAAAGACCGCGCATGACTGGGAGGAAAACATGAAGATAGACATCAGATTATTGGTTGGGGCATCGGCAATTGCGCTCATGTCGCTTTCCGGGACAGCTTCGGCGCAAGATTGCCCGAGGGGTGATCTGGACGAGCGGTTTTGCGACGTCGATGGGGATTTGATTGCGGATATCCCCACAGATTCTTCCCAGCTAATTGATCCTGACACCCTGATTTTTGCCTATACACCGGTCGAAGACCCGGCCGTATACAAAACCGCGTGGTCAGACTTTCTAGAGCATCTGAAGGCTGAGACAGGCAAGGACGTGGTCTTTTTTCCGGTCCAAAACAATGCCGCCCAGATTGAGGCGATGCGGTCGGGACGTCTGCATATTGCGGGCTTCAACACCGGGTCCAACCCACTGGCAGTAAACTGTGCCGGGTTCCGACCGTTTACGATTATGGCCTCAAAAGACGGTAACTTCGGTTATGAAATGGAGATCATCACCTACCCAGGCTCGGGCATCGAAAAGGTTGAAGATATCAAAGGTAAGCAACTTGCGTTCACGTCACCCACGTCCAACTCGGGCTTCAAAGCACCGTCGGCGATCCTGAAAAGTGACTTTGATCTTCTGCCCGATCGCGACTTCGAACCCGTCTATTCGGGAAAGCACGACAACTCGATCCTTGGTGTGGCGAACAAGGACTATCCAGCGGCATCGATTGCAAATTCGGTAAAGGCACGGATGATTTTGCGGGATGTGATCAAGGAGGAAGATGTTGTTACGATTTACAAATCGCAGACCTTCCCAACCACCGGATTTGGCACTGTCTACAACCTGACGCCCGAATTGCAGGAGAAAATTCGCAATGCTTTCTTCAACTTCGAGTGGGAAGGGACGACGCTTGAAGCAGAGTTTTCCAAGTCGAACGAAGGCCAATTTCTGGAGATGACTTACCAGGAATTCTGGGACGTCATTCGGAAAATTGATGCGGCAAACGGCGTCTCCTACGCCTGCCAATAAGCCTTGCTTAATCAGGCGGGCCTGAGAAGGCCCGCTATCCACCCTAATCGGGGGCATTTTATGCTGCGTCTTCAAAAGCTGACGAAAACCTACAAGACCGGAGATCAGGCACTGAAGGCCATCGATCTTGAGGTGCCCAAAGGGCAGGTGCTTGCACTGATCGGGCCCTCGGGTGCGGGAAAATCGACGATGATCCGCTGCATCAACCGTTTGGTTGAGCCTACAAGCGGCGGTGTTCTTCTGGATGACATGGACCTGACCAAACTCGGGTCGGGTGCGTTGCGGAAAGCACGCCGCGAAATGGGTATGATCTTTCAGGAATATGCTCTGGTCGAACGCCTCACCGTGATGGAAAACGTATTGTCCGGTCGGTTGGGGTATGTCGGATTCTGGCGCAGTTTTCTACGGCGGTATCCGCAGTCGGATGTGGACGAGGCTTTCCGCCTGCTGGACCGGGTGGGGCTGTTGCATATGGCTGACAAACGCGCGGACGAGTTGTCGGGTGGTCAACGCCAAAGGGTCGGCATCTGCCGCGCCCTGATCCAGGACCCAAAGTTGTTGCTGGTCGATGAACCGACCGCGTCGCTGGATCCGAAGACCAGTCGTCAGATCATGCGGCTGATCACCGAGCTGTGTCAGGAGCGCGGGCTGGCGGCTATCATCAACATCCATGACGTGGCACTAGCCCAGATGTTCGTTCCGCGTGTCGTGGGCCTCCGCTTTGGAGAAATCGTGTTTGATGGCCTTCCAACAGGGCTTACCCCGGAAAAGCTGACCGAGATTTACGGTGAGGAAGACTGGGAAGCGACCATCGAAAAAGTGGATGAGGACGAAGATGTCGAGGCCGCAGAATGAGCCATCGAGAACTTGACGACATGCTGGGAAAAGGTTGGCGCAAACCGGCCTTTATCAAAAACACGTTGCTGCGCAGGGCATTGATACTTGGGTTCTTCGCCTACCTGATTGCGGCTTTCATGACCATCGATGTTGATTGGGGCAGGGTCTATGAGGGACTGGACAGGGGATGGGCGTTCGTCCTTGCCTTTACCAGCCCGGATTTCATTTCACGGTGGTCGGATATCTGGGCCGGTCTTCTGGAAAGCATTGTGATGACCGTGGCCGCTTCGGTTGTCGGTATCCTGATTTCGATCCCGATAGGATTGGGGGCTGCACGTAATATCGCCCCGTTGCCAATTTACATAATGTGCCGCGGCATTGTCGCGTTAAGCCGGGCATTGCAGGAAATTATCGTTGCCATTTTGCTTGTGGCCATCTTTGGCTTTGGCCCGCTGGCAGGATTTTTGACGCTGTCTTTCGCAACCATTGGGTTTCTTTCCAAGCTTTTGGCCGAAGATATCGAGGCGATGGACAAAGTTCAGGCTGAGGCGATTCAGGCCTCTGGTGCACGATGGCTGCAATGGATCAACTACGGGGTTCAGCCTCAGATCATGCCTAGGCTTGTGGGTCTTTCCATGTACCGGATCGACATCAATTTCCGGGAAAGCGCTATTCTCGGGCTGGTGGGGGCAGGCGGCATTGGCGCGACACTCAACACCGCGTTTGATCGATATGAATATGATACGGCAGCCGCCATTCTGATCCTTATTATCGGGATCGTCATGGCCCTTGAATACCTTTCCGGAATAATCCGAGCGAGGGTTCAGTAATGCCGGTTCTTGAACGCGACGATACACAAATCTGGCGCAGGCGGACGACCGGCCAAAGCCTGGTTCGCTGGTTTGGATGGCTTCTGGGAGTAGCGGTTTTTGTCTACTGTTGGCAGCTCATTTCGGAATCGACAACCTGGTTTTTCGTCTGGGACGCACCCCGTATCGCCAACGATATCTGGACCCGCGCAACACCTCCGAAATGGGATTATATTACCCAGCTGGGTCGCCCGATCTGGGATACACTGAACATCGCTACACTGGGGACGATCATCGCTCTGTGCATGGCCGTGCCGGTTGCCTTTTTGGCGGCCCGCAATACTACCCCGTCGGCGTTGTTCATCCGCCCCATTGCCTTGTTGGTCATTGTCTCGACCCGCTCAATCAACTCGCTGATCTGGGCGCTGCTATTGATCGCTATCATCGGACCGGGCGTGTTCGCCGGTGTCATAGCAATCGCCATCCGTTCAATCGGGTTCTGCGCTAAACTTCTTTATGAAGCGATTGAAGAGATTGATCACGGTCAGGTCGAGGCGATCACAGCCACCGGTGCTTCGCGGTGGCAAGTCATGGCATATGGGATCGTTCCGCAAATCCTGCCAGCTTTTGCCGGAATTGCGGTCTTTCGTTGGGATATCAATATTCGCGAGTCTACAGTGCTTGGTCTGGTTGGTGCCGGTGGCATCGGGTTGCAGCTCTCGGCCTCGCTTAATGTTCTGGCGTGGCCGCAAGTCAGCCTCATCCTGATTGTAATTCTTTTTGCGGTCATGATCAGCGAATGGGTTTCGGCAAAAGTACGAGGAGCGATCATTTGACCGGATTCTCAGCGCAGGAGGCTTTTAAGGCATACGAAGCCGTCCGGCACCGCCTTCCAGATATTGAACCGAACGACGTGAGCTATCGTCGTATCGAGACCCTTTCCGAAATTATGGATGAGTTTGACGTATTTCTTCTGGATGCGTTCGGGGTTCTCAATATCGGAGAAACAGCAATCCCCGAAACGCCTGAACGGATCAAGTCACTGACGGATGCGGGCAAACGTGTCCTGGTGGTTTCGAATGCCGCAGGGTTTCCTCATGCCACGCTGTTGGAGAAATACACCAGGCTGGGATATGACTTCGCGCCGCAGGATGTGATTACCAGTCGGGCTACGTTGCTGTCCGGGCTGAATGGCCGACGTGGGCTGCACTGGGGTTTGATGGCGACACCCAGCGCCGGTCTTCGCGACTTGGAACGTTTGAAATTAACCTATCTGGAAGATGACCCGCAGCCCTACGAAACCGTTAATGGTTTTCTGATGATCGGGTCAGCCGCCTGGACTGAAGCCCGACAAGCGATGTTGGAGGCGGCATTGTTAAGCCGACCCCGTCCAGTATTGGTGGGCAACCCGGACATCGTTGCCCCACGCGAGTACGGCTTTTCCAAAGAACCCGGTCTTTTCGCGCACCGTTTGGCCGACCGGACGGGCGTAACCCCGCAGTTTTATGGAAAGCCTTTCGGCAATATCTATGATCTTGCTTTTAAGCGACTTGGGCCTGTCGACAAATCCCGCGTTCTGATGGTGGGTGATAGTCTGCATACTGACATTCTGGGCGCGCGTCATGCCGGAGTGGCTTCGGCACTTGTCTCGGATTTTGGATTCTTCGCCGGGCATGATGTTGAGGAAGCTATCAAACAAGCAGCGATTGTGCCGGATTTTGTCGTGACCCGACCCTGAGATTTCGAACTAAGGCGTATTTTAGGAAGAGTGTACGGGCAGGTTGCCTTGCAGAAGATGCGTGTAATGATGATTATGTTGCTTTTGTGGAGGTGTATCCAGTAGGTGAATTTTCTAACGGCAAATACCCATAGTCTCAGAACCTCGAAACCGGTTATTTTGCATCCTAACAATCTGGAACTCAATGCTAAGGGTCACTTTCGAGAACTCAAGCCATCTCAGGCTGGAAACACCGCTGTTTTCTTGACTGTTCCATAGACAAAACTGGTGTCGATCGAAGCTATTCCGCCGATCGGGTGAATTCGGTTTCGAATAAAGTCCTCGTATGCTTCGAGGTCTGATACCAATACCCGCAACTGGTAATCCATTGCGCCGGTCAGCACGTGGCATTCTAGAACTTCATCGATCATCCGAACGCGTTTTTCGAATTTCTGCACATCTGTTTCATTGTGCCGCTCAAGCCGGATGCGGACAAAGACGGTAATCGCCATCCCGTATGCGGCAGCGTCCACATCGGCGCTGTATCCTTTGATGACACCGCTGGCCTCAAGGTTTTTGACCCGCCGCAGACACGGTGAAGGAGACAGGTTGACCTCATCAGCAAGATCTTGGTTCGTCATACGCCCGTCCCGTTGCAACGCTCGAATGATCTGCCTGTCTTTGGCGTCCATCTTCTCTCCATTCTTAGCATATTATGCCAATATTTGCCCTCAACTTGGCATTCTTCGCAACCCATTGCTCAAAGTAAAGGCGCAAAGTGATAACAACTTAGCTCAGGAGCCCACCGTGACCCGCACAACCGGATTTGCCACTCGCGCCATTCATCATGCCTACAACTCGTTTGAAAACGATGGTGCGCTGACCCCGCCCCTCCACTTGACCTCAACTTTCTCCTTCGAATCCGCAGAGGCTGGCGGGGAAATGTTTGCCGGTGAGCGCGCAGGCCATATCTATAGCCGAATATCGAACCCGACATGTGACCTTCTTGAAAAGCGCATTGCCGTGCTGGAAGGTGCCGAGGCCGGGCTCGCCCTCTCCAGCGGGATGGGCGCAATTACCGCCGTACTTTGGACCCTGCTGTCACCAGGTGACGAAGTCATTGTCGACAAAACGCTATACGGGTGCACTTTCGCTTTCATGCGCCACGGGCTGGCAAAATGGGGTGTCATTATTACCCATGTCGACATGACGGACCCTGCAAACCTGAAAGCCGCTGTTTCCGAAAAAACCCGCGTCGTCTATTTTGAAACCCCAGCCAATCCAAACATGCGCTTGGTGGATATCGCTGCCAGTTCAGAAATTGCGCATTCTGTTGGAGCGCATGTTGTGGTCGACAATACATATGCCAGCCCCTATCTGACCCGCCCGATCGAGCACGGCGCGGATATCGTCCTGCACTCCGCCACCAAGTATCTGGGCGGGCATGGCGATGTGGTCGCGGGTCTTGTGGTCGGAACCGCCGAGCAGATTTCTGAGATCCGGCTGGTCGGCATGAAGGACATGACAGGCGCAGTGATGGCACCTTTTAACGCAATGCTGATCCTGCGTGGGTTGAAGACACTGAACCTGCGATTGGATCGTCACTGTGCGTCCGCCAAGGTGGTTGCCGATTACCTTCAGGCACACCCCGCCGTCAGTGAGGTTTATTTCCCGGGGCTTGAGAGTTTTGCCCAGCACGATGTCGCACAACGCCAGATGTCGCAGCCGGGGGCCATGATCGCCTTTGAAATCAAGTCTGGCCTGTCCGGTGGCATCGAGTTCATGAACCACCTGAACATGATCCAACGCGCCGTGTCCTTGGGAGATGCAGAAACCCTGATCCAGCACCCGGCATCTATGACTCATTCGACTTATACTGCGGAAGAACGGGCAGAACATGGGATCAGCGACGGTCTGATCCGTCTTTCCGTCGGGCTGGAAGACGTTGATGAT
Organism: Ruegeria sp. AF5; assembly: GCF_056541905.1. NCBI lineage: Bacteria > Pseudomonadati > Pseudomonadota > Alphaproteobacteria > Rhodobacterales > Roseobacteraceae > Ruegeria > Ruegeria sp. AF5. The sequence continues at coordinate 4,797 of NZ_JBQFYZ010000014.1, read as the reverse complement.
ATCCTTGCAGATTTAGAGCAAGCTTTGCCCTACCCTGCCCGCAGTGCCGCCTGAGTCTCGGAGACCACCATGCCATATGATCCCAACCAGTTGAAAACCGTTGAACAGCGTCTGCTGTGGTTGTCGCATTGGATGATCCACCATGCCAATCATATCCGGCCCAAGGTTGATGGGATAAAGGTCGGTGGTCACCAAGCGTCGTCCGCGTCGATGGTTTCGATCATGACTGCGCTATACTTTTCGGCTTTGCGTCCGGAAGATCGGGTTGCGGTCAAACCGCATGCGTCACCGGTTTTCCACGCGATGCAGTACCTCATGGGCAACCAGACCCGCGAAAAGATGGTAAACTTTCGCGGGTTTGGCGGCGTGCAAAGTTATCCCAGCCGGACAAAGGATATCGATGATGTCGACTTCTCGACAGGTTCGGTAGGTTTGGGTGTCGCGATCACCTCGTTTGCTTCGATCATTCAGGACTATGTCAAGGCCAAAAACTGGGGGGCAGATGCCCCGATGGGGCGCATGGTGGCGCTTGTAGGCGACGCTGAACTGGATGAAGGCAACGTATACGAAGCATTGCAGGAAGGCTGGAAAAACGGCCTGCGCAACACGTGGTGGATTATCGACTACAATCGGCAGTCGCTTGACGGCATCGTTCGTGAAGGATTGTTCGAACGGATCGAAAAAATCTTTGATGCCTTCGGATGGGATGTTGTGCGCGTGAAGCACGGCGTGTTGCAGCGCGCGGCCTTCAAAGAACCTGGCGGCGATCGGCTGCGAGACTGGATTGATGCCTGCTCGAACCAGGAATACTCGGCCCTGACGTTCATGGGTGGCGAGGTTTGGCGAAAGCGCCTCATGGACGATCTTGGCGATCAGGGTGATGTGACGGCGCTGATCGAACGGCGCACAGATGCCGAACTCGCTGCATTGATGGAAAACCTCGGCGGCAACTGCGTTGAGACCATGGCCCAAACTTTTGCCGCCATCGAACATGACCGCCCAACCTGTTTCCTTGCCTATACCGTAAAGGGATGGGGCACGCCAATTGCGGGCCACAAGGACAACCACGGCGGGCTGATGAACAACAGCCAGTTCGCCGCGTGGCAAGAACATATGGGCGTGCCCGCCGGCGAGGAATGGGAACCGCTTGCGGCAGTGCAGGACCCGGAGGCGCTGAAAGACTTTCTGTCGAAAGTTCCCTTCTTTGCCAAAGGTCCGCGACGCTATTTCGATGGCAAGCTGGATGTTCCATCAATTGACATCGACACAAGCCGCGAAATCTCGACCCAAATGGCTTTCGGCAAGATTTTGGATGACTTGTCGAAGGGCGACAGCCAATTGGCCGAGCGTATCCTGACGACGTCCCCTGATGTCACAGGCACAACAAACCTTGGCCCTTGGGTAAACCGGCGCAAACTGTTTGCCCGATCCGAGCAAGCCGACGCTTTCATTGAACACCGTATCCCTTCGACGGCAAAATGGGAATTTACTCCCGAAGGGCAACATATCGAACTTGGTATCGCCGAGATGAACCTCATGTTGCTATTGGGCGCTGCGGGCCTTTCGCATTCCCTGTTTGGCAAGCGGCTCATCCCGATCGGTACGGTGTATGACCCCTTTGTCAGCCGCGGCCTCGATGCGCTCAATTACGCTTGTTATCAGGATGCGCGCTTTATGCTGGTCGGCACGCCTTCGGGCATAACTCTGGCCCCGGAAGGCGGCGCGCATCAATCCATTGGCACACCGTTGATCGGGATGAGTCAGGACGGTCTGGCAGCCTTTGAGCCAGCCTTTGCCGATGAACTGGCAGTGATCATGGAATGGGCCTTTGATTACCTTCAGCGTGACGGCGAAGGACAACCGGACGAACGCACCTGGCTGCGGGACGAAACAGGCGGTTCGGTCTATCTGCGCCTGACGACAAACCCGATTGAACAACCTGGAAAGCGTGTGGACGATGAGTTCCGTCAAGGTGCTATTGATGGCGCATACTGGTTGCGGAAGCCGGGCCCGAATTGCGAGCTCGTAATCGCCTATCAGGGGGCCGTTGCACCCGAAGCGATCAAAGCCGCTGGCGTAATGGGCGAAGGACGCAAAGACATTGGCGTGTTGGCGGTGACTTCGGCAGACCGGCTAAACGCCGGGTGGACGGCAGCGCAACGGGCGCGATCGCGCGGCAATCAGGAGGCTCGGTCCCACATCGAAACTTTGATGACCGGTCTGCCGCGCCACTGCAAGCTGGTTACCGTGATTGACGGACACCCCGCGACATTGTCTTGGCTGGGTGCCGTACAGGGACATCAGACCATCCCATTGGGGGTCGAACATTTTGGTCAGACAGGGACAATCGGCGACCTCTATCGGCGCCATTGCATTGACGCGTACGCTATCCTGGAGAAGGTGAATGGTCTGACCCATGGTAAGGCTTTGCTTCGCACATGAGCAGCGGTATTGGGCGTCACAGCTAAGGTCCCTTACGCTCCGGGTATTTGGGCCCTTTCTGCAGGCGCGCGCTTGGGTTCGAAACCCCGAACGAAAGGCACCTTGTTCGAACCAAACTTTTGGGATCTGAGAAGAATTACGACTCGGGACTAAAGAAAAGATCCGCGCGCCTTTGCTTCTGTCACTACAGGTGCTCAAAACTGTCGTTGGTATGGACCGCCAGGAAAATCAATTTTGCGTGTATTAAGTCGGCCTATGCACGCTATCCGACCGGTTTTTTGGAAATATTCTTATTCATGTATGCGCTTAATAAAAATGGGTCTGTTCCTCTAGAATGTAACTCTTGAATAGCCGTTGATAATGTAGTTTGCAGGAGACACTCCAGTACGCGTTTGCCCCAAAAAGAACACTTTGTTCGAGCAGTTTCAGCGCAATCAATAACACCTAATTTCTAAGACAGAATAATGGCCACCGTTACAACAATCCCCAGACCGTCCGTAAGTTCTCCGCTCAGCTCTATCCAGGGCACCTATGCATATGGTGACGGGAATCCGTCGACCACGACGGTGATTTCCTACAGTTTCGGGCACTTCTCTGATACACAGGCTTGGTCATCGGAGTATAAGGCGGAGTTCCGTGCGGCGCTGGCCGCAATAGAAGCCGTTGCAAACATTAATTTTGTCGAAGTCACATCCGGTTTTGCTGACTTGGTTGAGGTTATTGCGCCTTCTTCATTCTTTGGAGACCCTCGGACTTTGGGATTTCATTATTCGCCATCGAACGGGACGTCCTATGGTGCATTCAACACGTCATACTGGACTGCTTCTTTCAACGGAAACGGTGATCCGGGCGGGTATTTCTTTACCACTCTAGTTCATGAATTAGGTCACGCTCTTGGTTTGGGCCATCCTCATGACACGGGTTTGGGTACAACCGTGTTGAGCGGTGTAACCTCGCCATTCGACTCGTTTGGGGCGGCGAGCCTCAATCAGGGCGTTTACACCGTGATGTCCTATAACGATGGATGGACTTCACAAAACGGGTGGCTGCGTTCTGATGCCACATATGGTGGTTCAACAGGGCTTGGGGCTTTGGATGTCGCCGCGTTGCAGGCCATGTATGGGGCGAATACATCGCACAACTCCGGGGGCAACACCTACACACTCCCCTCTGAAAACGTCGCAGGAACTGGGTACCAAGCCATTTGGGATACTGGTGGAATTGACACGATCCAGCATAACGGTGGCTCGAACGCATATATAGATCTCCGGGCGGCAACTTTGGATTATTCCGTTTCTGGTGGTGGGTTGGTTTCACATGCAGCGGGCATAAAGGGTGGTTTCACAATTGCGTATGGCGTCGTGATTGAAAACGCGTCTGGCGGATCTGGTGCCGATACTATTGTCGGCAATACCGCTCAAAATGTTTTGCGCGGGAACGACGGAAACGACACCATTCACTCGCTGTCCAACGGAAGCAACAACAACACCATCTATGGCGGCCAAGGCGACGATATCATCTTTGTGGCCCAAGGTACTGGTGCTGACCAGGTCTTTGGGGACCAGGGCAATGATCTGGCTGTTGTGCGGAGCAACGCAGGTACGTTTTCGGGTGGAACCGGCACCGACACTGTCAGATTCGTTAGCGCGATAAGCAACTTTTTATTCTTTGAAAACGGTGTCTTGTACGAATTTCTGGATGTAGTCACACGCACAACATTCACGATTGCAGACGACGTAGAGTTGGTCCAGTTTCTTGACGGGCTACAGCAGTATGCCCGGTCGAATATCAAGTCTGCAATGCAGCTTTCAGATATCGATACTCAGGGAACAACGCTACAACATGCCAGCCAAGGGCTTTATGTGCTGGATGGCGGCAGTGCGAACATTGCTTTGATTTACGGTGGCCAGTCTATTGGGCAAAACTCGCTTGCAGGCTGGCAGGCACTTCAGGCCGAAGCGTCGGGCGGTGGCTACAAGGTTCTGTGGCAGAACACCAACGGGTCATATGCCGAATGGACCACGGATGCTTCGGGGCAATACCAAAGCGGCGTTACCATCGCCAATGTTGTCGATGTCGAAGTTTTCTATGGTGTTGATCTGAACAATGACGGCCACACCGGCCACGTCACAACCAACATCGAGAGCAGCGGATCGGTAACACTCGCGTCGTCAACCCGCGGCGAGTATCTGATCAACGGTACCATCGGCTTGTCGTATAATGGTAATGCAATTGGGCCAGACAGCCTGCCGGGCTGGCAGGCACTTCAGGCCGAAGCGTCGGGCGGTGGCTACAAGGTTCTGTGGCAGAACACCAACGGGTCATATGCCGAATGGACCACGGATGCTTCGGGGC